>CAYYOK010000049.1:0-21923 GCA_964473205.1 uncultured bacterium
CTCGATCGACTCGATGATGTTGACGCCGCTGCGCAGCAGCAGGCCGAAGGTGTTGGAGAACGACGCGATGGCAGACTTCTGGATCAGTGTTCCGATGATGGGCGTGCGCAGCAGCAACCTGTCTATCGTCCTGCGGCCGTTCTTGGTGCGGTAGAAGAAGCCGACGCCTACGATGAGAGCGGCGATCAGCCCGATCAGGATGTACCACTGGTAGCGCAGGAAGTCGGAGACCGCGATGAGCGCGCGGGTGATCACCGGCAGCTCACCGCCGAGCTGATCCAAGATCTGCGCGAACTGAGGCACGATGCCGGTGAGCAGGAACCAGGTGACGGCCAACGCGATGACCAAGACGACCGTCGGGTACGTCAGCGCGGTCTTGATCTTGCCGCGCAGCGCAGCCTGCTTCTCCATGTAGGCCGCGATGCGATCCAGGATGCCGTCCAGGTTGCCCGAGACCTCACCCGCGCGGACCAAGTAGATGTAGAGCTTGTTGAAGAGCCGCGGGTGCTTGCCGAGGGCGTCGGAGAGCTGAAGGCCGGTCTCGACGTCCTCCCTGACCTTCTTGAGGGCGTCCTTGAGACCTTCCTTGGCCGATTGGCGCTGGAGGATCGAGAGGCTCTGAACGACGGGCAGGCCGGCGTTGATGACCGTGGCGAACTGGCGCGAGAAGATCGTGATGTCCCTGACGGTGGGGATCGAGCCGAAGTCGAGCCACTTGGGCAGCTTGATGTCGGCGTTGAGGCCGCTCTTGGGAGCGTTGATCTCCGTGATGAACAGGTTCTTCTGACGCAGCGCGGCGGCGACGTCGCGCTCCGAAGCAGCTTCCATGGTCGCGACGATGGACTTGCCCATGCGATCGCGCGCCTTGTACTCGAAAACCGGCATCCCGCCTCCTCGATCGTCAGATCGCGACAGCTAGCCTAGCGGAAGCCCCGGCGCCAGCGCTGGCGAATCGCTCACTTGCCAAGGTGGTCTCGGCTCGCGCCTAGGTCAGGGACCGGGGCGGCTCCGCCTCTCTTCAGTTCCCCGTGACCTAGGCTCGTGCCTACCCTAGGGGTACGCGCAAGGAGGGTAGGTACCATGAGCGGGTGCCGCAAGAATCGAAACGCGCCAAGCGCGAAAGAGCCACCGAAACGCTCGAGCGGCTGAAGGAGCTCTACCCCGACGCCAGGACCGAGCTCGACTTCGAAAGCCCCTTCCAGCTCCTGGTAGCAACGATGCTCTCGGCACAGGCGACCGACGTCAGCGTCAACCTCGCAACCCCCGCCCTGTTCCGCGCCTACCCCGACGCCCATACGATGAGCCGCGCCGACCCCGAGGAGATCGAGCCGTACATCCGCACCATCGGGCTGTTCCGCACCAAGGCCAGAAGCCTCGTGGTCACGGCCCGCGCGCTGGTCGAGCTTCACGGAGGAGAGGTGCCGGGCACCATCGAGGAGCTGACCAAGCTGCGCGGAGTCGGTCGCAAGACCGCCAACGTGGTCGTGTCCAACGCGTTCGGCGTCCCCGCCATCGCGGTAGACACCCACGTCGGGCGGCTGGCGCGGCGCCTCGGCTTCAGTAAGCATGCCGACCCAGACAAGGTCGAGGCCGACCTGCAGGATCTGTTCCCGCCGGAGCAGTGGGTGTTCTTGCACCACGCGCTGATACTGCACGGAAGACGCGTATGTAGTGCACGCGCTCCTCGCTGCTCGGAGTGCCTGCTGTGCCAGGTCTGCCCTGCTTGCGGGACATTCGGAAGCAGTAAATAGGACATGATAGTCCAAGAAACCTGGGGTGGAGCCACCCGCAGCGGAGACACGCGTAGCGCCGCCCTGGTCAAGGAGCCACCTATGTCCACCGAGACAGCGACACTGGTACCGACCCACCTCTTCCACCAAGACCTGGCGCAACTGGTCGGCGACATCCCCGAGTCCAGCATCGTCAGTCGCCAGGTCCTGAAGAACGAGCACCTCAAGGCGACCCTCTTCGGCTTCGCCCCCGGGCAGGAGCTCTCCGAGCACACGGCCGCCAAACCGGTGATCCTGCAGGTGATCTCGGGCGAGGGCACCTTCGGCTTCCGCGACGAGGTCGTCACCGTCGGCCCCGGCAGCTTCGCCTACATGGAGCCGCACCTGCCTCACACCGTCACGGCGCTGACGCCGTTCGTGTTCGTCCTGCTGATGCTGAAGGGCTGAGGTTTCCCCGCCCGGGGGCGTTACGCCCTGACAGCTACCGCGGCGAGCGAGCGGTCTCCGTGCCGCTGTGCATCGCGACCACCGCCGACCTAGTCCTGCTCCAGGGTCTTGCCTGAGTACAGCCCGCGCCGCCTAGCCCAGGCGTCGAACACGACCGTGGCGAACGGCGGCACCGCGGCCACGAGTGCCAACGCCCTCTCGCGCCAGCTCCATCGCAGCTGCCCGCCGACGTTCGCGGCCAGCACGACGTAGACGAGCACCAGCAGGCCGTGGATCCTCCCGAACCAGGAGACCAGGTCCTCGCCCAGGTGCTGCTGACTGGCGATCCCGTACTTCAGCAGCATCCCGAACAGCAGGCCGGCCCAGGAGACGGCCTCGACGTGAGCGACGGTGCGAAAGGCGGCGACGAGCGAGGCGGAAGCGCGATCCACGGTCATGGAAGCGAGGTTACCTTCTGCCTCAGCCGCGCAGCACCTGATCCAGCAGGGCGGCGAAGTCCGCGGTGTGCGATTCGAAGCCGCCGTGTCCACCCAGGAAGACCACGGGCTGCACCCCTAGCCGCTCCGCCAAGGCCACCCCGCACTCGTGAGCGGTCTGGCCAGACGTGCTCTCCCCCACGCCCACCAAGGGCCTCGCCAGCAGAGGCCTGCTGGAAGTCGATGACCCTGCGCTGGCGGCCTACGGCAAGCGTTGACCCGGCGCACTGAGCCCCGACTGGCCTGAGACCCGACCGCCTTAGGCTCAGGGCCCCTCCACGACTTCGAACACGTCGGTGAGGGCCGCCCCGCTGGCGTCAAGGTAGCTGCGCAGCTCCTCCATCCTGAGCTCGCCACCGGCCTGGAGCAGGATCCGGTAGCCCGGCATCTGCACCTTCCGCGACAGGTTGGTGCTGCGGACGCCGCCACCGACCTCGAGGTGGATGCTGCCATCGGTCCACACGGCGATGCGGCCCGGACCGCCGCCGCCCGCACGCTCGAAGCGCCTGACGAAGTCTGCGTCGCGCCCATGGACCAGCCCCACGACGATCACGTCGCGGAAGCCCTGGCTCAGTCGGACGCCCGCCGCCACCTGCGGCCAGTGGTCGCGGAAGAAGGCGGCGTACTGATCGAACTGGCTGCGGCTGAACCTGGCCGGGTCGAGGTAGAGCACGACCGGCACCGGCGCGCTGCGCTCGAAGGGGACGACGGCGTTCCGGTAGGCGGCCGTGGCCTGGTCGGCGGCGGCCAGCGGCGCGCTGCCGTAGATGGAGAGCGAGTAGGGCGGACCCGCTGAGGTGGAGTCGCTGTCGATGGCGATGGGCGGCAGGTCTCCCCAGCGCAGGATGGCCCAGACCTTGGTGCTCATCGGCTCGCGCCGCTCGGCGGTCTGAACCTCGAGGCGGCGCCCTCCGACGTCGCCGACGAACTGCCGCTCCCGGCTGGTGCAGCCCAGCAGCGACAGCAGCATCGCGACGACACCCGCAAGGACGGCCGTGGCTCTGCGCATCATCCGTCAAGGGTACAGGCGCGCCGCTGCTCGGCAGGCGCCATTTCCCACGGGCGCGGACGAGCCTCGCAGGGCGAGCCCACTGGCCCTAGGCAGGAGTCGTCCTGAGCCCCGGGCGCGCTGCGCGGTCTGGTAGCTTGACCCCATGCCGGAGAGAGTCCTTGATCTCGTCATCGTCGGGGCCGGGCCGGTCGGCCTCGAGGCCGCCATCTGCGCCAAGCGGGCCGGGCTCGACTACCTGGTGGTGGACCAAGGTCCGGTCGTCGGCGCCATCAACCGTTACCCGACCTACATGACCTTCTTCACCACCTCGGAGCGCCTGGAGGTCGGCGGCCACCCGTTGGTCACGGCCACCGACAAGCCGACGCGCAAAGAGGCGCTCGACTACTACCGCAAGGTCGTGGCCAACGAGGGGCTCGACGTGCGCACCTACACGCGCGTGGACTCGCTCCAGGCTCGGCCGGGCGGCGGCTTCGCGCTCAGCCTCGCGGCCCAGGCTCCTTCGGGTCTCAGCAGCACCGTGAGCAGCCGCGCCGTCCTCGTCGCCACCGGTTACTTCGACCACCCCAACCCTCTCGGCGTTCCCGGCGAGGACCTGCCGCACGTCGCGCACTACTACAGCGAGAACCACGCCTACTTCGGACGGCCCGTGGTGATCGTGGGTGGAGGCTCGAGCGCCGCTGACGCCGCCCTGGACCTCTACCGCGGCGGCGCCAAGGTGCAGATGGTTCACCGCGGCGCGGACTTCAAGCCCAGCCTCAAGTACTGGATCCGTCCGAACCTCGAGAACCGCATCAAGGACGGCTCCATCCTCGCCTACCTCGGAGCGGTCGTCGAGCGGATCACGCCGGACGGCGTACAGATCGCCCGCCAGGGCGAGCGGCTGACGCTGGCGGCCGACGCCGTGTTCGCGCTCACCGGGTACTTCGCGAGCCCCGAGCTGCTGCGTAACGCCGGCGCCAGCATCGACGCTGCCAGCCTCGCGCCGAGGCTCGACCCGGAGACGTTCGAGACCGACGTGCCCGGCCTGTACGTGGTGGGGTCGGCCGCCTGCGGCCGCCTGACCTCGAACGTGTTCATCGAGAACGGGCTGCCGCAGGCGCGCGCGGCCATCGCGCACCTGAGCCGAACCTTGCCGGCCCGAGACGCACGCACCGCTCATACCTTCGGCTGAGCCGCAACGCCCCGGACCGCGGTTACACTCGTCGTGATGGAGGCCATCTGATGAGCAACCGCAACCAGATCGCCGGTATCGTGCTGATCGCGCTTGGTGTGCTGTTCCTGTTCGGCCGCGGGCTGGCCGCTATCGACTTCGGCCAGCTGGTCTGGCCATTCTTCGTGCTGCTGCCCGGCCTCCTGCTGCTGGGCAGCGCCTTCCTGGGCAGCCGCAAGAGCGCCCACCTCGCTCTGCCCGGCTCCATCGTCACCACCATCGGGCTCATCCTGCTCGTCCTCAACCTCACGGACTACTGGCAGGCGTGGGCCTACTGCTGGTCGTTGATCATCGTCGGCGTCGGGGTGGGCAACCTCATCTACGGCGCGCTCTCCGACGATCGGCTGCGCGAGCAGGACGGCATGCGCACCATCTACGTAGGCCTGACGCTCTTCGCCGTCTTCGGCGCGTTCTTCGAGTTCCTCATCTTCGGCGGCTTCAGCGGCAGCCTGCGCTGGCTCCTGCCGCTCCTGCTGATCGGTGGCGGCATCTTCCTGCTCGTGCGCAAGGGTCAGGACCAGGGCCCTACCAGCTGACGTGCCGCGGAGGTCCACGGGGGTCAACCAACTAGCTCTCGCTCTGGTCTTCGCGGGCGTGCTGTGGCTGATGCTGCAACTCGGTTTCGTGCCGGCCTCTCTCACCGGCGCCCTCGGGCGCTGGTGGCCGCTGATGCTCATCGCGGCAGGGGCCGGGCTCACCTTCCCGCGCATCGGCGTCGTGCCCGGCCTCATCGGCGGCTCGGCCGTCATCCTCGCCTTCGCGCTGCTCGGCTACGCGCCGAGCACGACGCCGGCGTCCGCCTCCGTCTCCGAGCCGATGCCGCCAGGCGCCCGCTCCGCGGCCTTCGACATCGAGCTGGGCAGCCCGGCCACCAGGATCGCCGCGAGCCGTGACCCCGGGCTCCTGCTCGAAGCCGACTTCAGCGGGCCGGTCCTCGGTTCTGTCACCACCCGCGGCCGCGAGGAGCCGCAGGTGGAGCTCGCGCCGCAACGCACCGTCTTCAACCCGTTCGGGCCGCCCGGCACCTGGCAGGTGACCCTCCCGGCGACGGTCCCGCTCGAGCTGGACATCGACACCGGCAGCGGCTCCGCCGACATCGACCTCAGCCTCAGCCTGCTGCGCGAGCTCGAGCTGCGCGCCGGCAGCGGCAGCGTGACCCTGGCTCTGCCTCCCACGGCGTTCGAGAGCGAGGTGCGAGGGGGCAGCGGGCGCCTCGAGGTCGACGTGCCCACCGGCGCCTCGGCCGACCTTGCGGTAAGGCTCGAGAGCGGCGCCGCGACGATCAGCGTCGGAGCCGGCGCGGACGCCGTCATCGAGCTGCGCGCGGGAACCGGCAGCCTCGAGCTGGTGCTGCCTCCGGCCGCGCCGATCCGGCTCAGCATAGACAGGGACGGCTCCGGCAGCGTCAGCGTCTCCGAGTACCTGACGCGCCGCAGCGGCCGCGGAGACGTCGGCGTGTGGGAGAGCGTCGCGCTCGCCAACGGCGGGCGCGTCATCGACGTGCGGATCGTCTCCGCCGGCTCCGGCTCCATCCTGGTGCGCTGAACAGCGGCCGGCATGCGTCTCATCGTCACGCACGAGCAGCCAGACTTCGACGCGCTCGCCAGCCTGGCACTGGCCAAGCTGCTGTTCCCCGGCTCGGTCGCGACGACCCAAGGCGCGCTCAGCCCGCAGATCGACGCGTTCATCAAGCTGTACCGGGACGTGCTCGACCTGCAGGACGACAACACCATCGACCTAGGCGCGGTCAGCGAGCTGATCGTCGTCGACACCGCCGATCCCGCGCGCATACGGCCTTTCGACGAGCTGATCGGCCGCGTGCCCGTGACCGTCTACGACCACCATCCGACCCCGGCCAGACCCATCCCCGCGACCAGGGGCCTGAGCGAGAGGGTCGGCGCGACGGCCACCCTCCTCACCCGCGAGCTGGCCGCGACCAAGGCCGTCATCCCCCAGCACATCGCGAGCCTCGCCCTGCTCGGCATCCACGAGGACACCGGCAACCTCAGCTTCGACATGACGACCGCCGACGACTACCGCGCCTGCGCCTACCTCCTCGACGCCGGAGCGAGCCTGACGCTGGTGAGGCGCTTCGCGCACGACGAGCTGAGCCCCGAGCAGGTCGCGTTCCGGCAGCGTCTCCTCGCCGAGGCGCGCGAGACCTCGCTCGACGGGCGACCGGCGGTGCTGGCGGCCTTCGACTACGGCAGCTACGTGCCCGGGGTCAGCGGCCTGGTCAGCGACCTGATCGAGATGCACCGCGCCGACGCCGCCGTCGTGGCGGCGCGGATGGACACGCGCACGCTGGTGTTCGCGCGCAGCACCGACCGCTTCGACAGCGCCGCGGCCCTCGCCGAGGCCATCGGCGGGGCGGGACACCCAGGGGCCGCGTACGGACGGACCGAGCTCGAGCCGGACGCGGCGCTGGAGAGGGTCGTCGAGGCGCTGATGCGCCACTCGACGCCGACGGTCCGAGCCCGCGACCTGATGAGCGCCCCGGTGCGCACGGTCGACGTGCGCGGCAGCGTCGCCGACGCGCAGGACGCGATGCTGCGCTTCGGGCACAACGGCCTGCCCGTCCTCGATGCCGCTGGCGGGCTCGTCGGCGTCGTGTCGCGCCGCGACATCGATCGCGCCGTCAGGCACGGGCTGACCGATAGGAGCGTCGCCTCGGTGATGCGGCGCTCGGTGGTGACCGCCGAGCCGACCACGAGCCTCGCCGAGCTCGAGACGCTCGTGCTCGACAACAACGTCGGCCGCATCCCGGTCCTCGACGATGGCCGCCTGGTGGGGATCGTCACGCGGGCCGACCTCATCGGCGCGCGCCATCAGGATCGCGGTCCCAAGGACCCCGCCGCGCGCCTACTCGACCGGCTGCCGGCCCGCGCCGCGCAGGTGGTGGAGAAGGCCGTCGAGCAGGTCGGGGAGCCAGCCGGTGGAGCCGCAGGCGCCACGGCCCTCTACCTCGTCGGCGGCACGGTGAGAGACCTTCTGCTGGGCACGGGCATCAAGGACCTCGACCTGATGGTCGAGGGCGAGAGCGCCGAGCGCGTCGGCACGAGGCTGCAGCAGGCGCTGGGCGGCGCGCTGTCGTTCCACGCCGGCTTCGGGACCTGCACGCTGGTGCTGTCCGACGGGCTGACCGTCGACCTCGCCACCGCGCGCGAAGAGCTCTACCGCCGCCCCGGAGCGCTGCCCGAGGTCGAGCCGTCCGACATCAGACGTGACCTCGGCCGCCGCGACTTCACGATCAACGCCATCGCCGGGCGGGTCTACCCCGCCCCACCGACCCTCGTCGACCCATACGACGGCGGCGAGGACCTACGGAGGCGGCAGCTGCGCATCCTGCACCCCCTTTCGTTCATCGAGGACCCGACGCGGATCGTGCGAGGCGCGCGCCTCGCCGGCCGCCTCGGGTTCGAGTTCGAGCCGCTCACCTACCGCGCCGCCCTAGACGCGCTCGGCGAGGACGCCTCCCGCAGCGTCAGCCACGCGCGCATGCGCGCCGAGCTCGAGCTGACCCTGCACGAGCCGCGCGTCGCGCCCGCCATCGCCAAGCTCGTCGAGCTGGGAGCCATCAGGGCCATCTTCGGGCTCGAGGTGGGCGCGTCCGGACGCTCGCTCGCGCTGGTGAGAGCCCTCGACGCGCTGCGTGCCGAGGGCGAGGACGTTCCTGACGCCGCTTACCTGCTGGCGCTGATGATCGACACCGGCGAGGCGGCGCTGCAGCTTCACTTCGACGACTTCAACTGGCCCCGGCGGCTGCTCAACAGCCTGGAGCGGACCCGGCCGCTGCTGGATGCCCCGGCCGACGTGGCCACCGAGGAGGCGCTCGAGCAGCTGGACGGGCCGGAGCTGAGCCTGGTGATGGCCTCCAGCCCCGAGCTGGCGGGCCTGGTGAGGCAGCGCGCAGGGCAGCCGCCCCGCCAGAGGCTGCGCGGCAGGGATGTGGTAGCGTTGGGGCTGCCTCCGGGACCCTCGGTTGGCCGCGTGCTGGCCGAGGTGGCGCAAGCCAGGACCAGCCTGCAGGTCAGCACTTACGCAGAGGAGCTGGAGTTGGCCAGGCGCCTCGTCGCTCGCGAGACCAGGCGAAGCGACGGCTTGGAGTGACCTGATGATCCTCAACTACATCGGCAACCCCGCAGTGCTCGTCATCGCCGGCATCATCATGGTGATGGCGCTGATCTTCCACAACATGCTGCAGGCTTACGTCGCGTCGCGCCTCGGCGACCCGAGCCCCAGGCTGGCGGGCTTCACCAGCTTCGACCCCCAGCGGCACCTCGATCCGATCGGCGTGGTGTTCCTGCTGCTGCTCGGCTTCGGCTGGCCGCGGGCTGTTCCCGTCAACTCGCGCAACTACGCCGGGCGCGGCAGGCAGGAGGCGTGGGTGTGGCTCGCCGGCGTCGGCGCCTACCTGCTCGTCGGTTTCGTGAGCTTCCTGCTCGCCGCGGTGTTCGCCAGGGCCGGCAGCCTTCAGCTGGTGCAGGCGTTCATGGTCGCGGCCTCGACCGCCGTGCTCCACGCCGTCATCAACCTCTTCCCGCTGCTGCCTCTCGACATGGGGCGCGCCGTGCTCGCCTGGGGCAACCCCGACCTGCGCCGGTTCGTGCTGCAGATCGCCCAGTACGGCGTGCTCGGCTTCATGGTGTTCTTCCTGGTGCTGAACCTGACCGGCGTCACCGGCCGCATCCTGATGCTGTTCCTCGACCTGTTCGGCCGGCTCGTCAGCCTGATTCCCGGCCTGTGAACCTAGTCGCGTAACCTAGCTCAGTAGCTGGTCCCAGCCCGAGCGCTAGTCGTCTTGCGGGTCTACTCCCCCACCTTGGTCACATGCCGCACGGGCCGCTCGACGGGGCGGTGCGCCTCGCGGCGCTCGCGCAGGTCGATCATCATCTGCACCATCGGTGCGTAGGTCTCGAACGTGACCAGCAGCTTCCCGGCCGCGTCGAACTTCCTGATCATGTGGCCGCCGCGCCTGGCGGCGTAGAGGTTGCCGATGTCGTCGACGCCCAGGTCGACGATCGCGTCCGTCGCCTCGCCCTGCTTCGGGTCGAGCGCGTAGGAGACGCCGACCTTGCCGTAGCTGGTGACCTTGCGCACCTTGCCGGCGGTGGCGTCGGAGATGTAGAGGTTGCCGTCCAGGTCGACCGCCAGGCCGTCGAGGACGCGCATGCCGGGCTGCTCGGCCGACATCTTGAACGCCCAGCGCGTCTGGTAGCTGCCGTCGGCCCCGAGCCGCTGCACCTGCCTGTTGCCGTAGTCGAGGACGTAGACGTTGCCGGCCTGGTCGACGGTGATCACGCGCGGGTCGTCGAAGGTGCCGCTGCCGGCTCCGCGCCCGCCGAAGCTGCTGAGCAGCCTGCCGTCGTTGGTGAAGCGCTGCACCAGATGCGTCTCCGAGTCGAGCACGTACACGGTGTCGTCGGGAGCGACCGCCAGCGAGGCCGGGTAGAGGAATTCGCCGGGCTGCATCCCGTAGCTGCCGAACGACAGCAGCGGGCTGCCGTCGGGCGCGAGCTTGTGGATCATGCGGTGGTCCTCTTGGCCGACGCGGTACTCGAAGATGGCGGCGAACAGGTCGCCCTTCGAGTCGACGGCGACGGAGAGAGGCGCCGCCGAGAAGTCGGTGGGGCCGACCCCGATGTCGCCGATCGACGAGTGCAGGTTGCCGTCGGTGTCGAGGATGCGCAGCACGCCCTGGCGGGCGCTGACGGTGATCAGCAGCCGCGTCGGCAGAGCGGGCTCGTCGTCGACGCCGAACTCGACCTGCTCGAGCGTGTCGAGGACCTCGTCGAGGTTGGGTCGCTCCTCGGCGTCCTTCGAGATCATGCGCATGACGAGCTGATCCAGAGCCTTCGGCACGCGCAGGTCGACCTGCCGCGGCGGCGGCGGGGTCTGGAAGATCTGCTGGTGGACGATGGCCTCGTAGCCGCCCTTGAACGCCGTCTGGCCGGTCAGGACCTCGTACAGCACGAGCCCGAGGCTGTAGATGTCGCTCCGGTGGTCGATCTTCAGTCCCCTGGCCTGCTCCGGCGACATGTAGACGGGCGTGCCCACTCTCGCCCCCGTCATCGTCAGCCGCGAGAGCACCTTGCCGCCGGCGATGCCGAAGTCCATCAGCTTGACGGCCTCGGGCTGCAGCCTCGGCTCGGCGCCCTCCTTGATGCCGCCCCTGACGATCATGACGTTGGCCGGCTTGATGTCGCGGTGGATGATGCCGGCCGAGTGGATGTGCTGCAGCGCCCGCACGACGCGCTTCATGATGTCGATGCCGAGCGACATGTCGAGCTCGCCCGCCTCGATGTACCCCTCGAGGCTGCGGCCGTCGACGAACTCCATGACCATGTAGTGCTGCACGCCCAGCGCGCCGTGCTCGTAGGTGCGCACGATGTTGACGTGGTTGAGGCGCTGGGCGACCTCGGCCTCGCGGTGGAAGCGGCGGATGAACTTGGCGTCCGCCACGTACTGCTCCATCGGGATCTTCAGCGCCACCACCTGGCCGTCCGACTCGCGCCTGGCGCGGTAGACGCTGGCCATGCCGCCGGAGCCGACCTTCTCGAGCAGCTCGTAGCCCGGCACGTCGGCGGCGTCGAAGCTCGAGGCGGGGGGCGCCTTCGTCTTCGCCTGACCGGACCCAGCCGGCGCGACGCGGCGGTTGCGGCGCTTCGGGGGCGCCACGCGCGTGCTGCGCAAGGTCTGGACCCCGGAGGGCACCAGCAGCCCCAGGGCGAGCGCGGAGAGGATCAGCGGAGCCAACGACCGGTCGACCCCGCCTAGTACCAGCGTGACGATCGCAAGGCCGGCGGAGACGACCAACAGCCCTGCGACTAGCCAGGACGGCGCCCTGAGGAGCACGGCGACAAGCACCGCACCGACTGCCAGGAGCACGATCATCCGTCCACCTCCGCGATTATGACAGTGATGTTGTCGTGACCGCCGCGTTCGTTGGCGAGGGCGATCAGCGCCTCGACGCACATCTGGCGGTTGGCCGTGCGTTGCAGCTCGGCGAGGACCTCCTCTGGCTTGACCAGGCCGTGCAGCCCGTCAGAGGAGATGACGAAGATGTCCTTGGCCTGCACGGCGACCTCGATGACGTCGGGGGCGACCTGCGGCCGCGTGCCCAGCACGCGCGTGACGAGGTTGCGCCACTCGTGCGACTCGGCCTCAGACTCGTCCAGCAGGCCCTTCTCGAGCTGCTCCTCGACCCAGGAGTGGTCCTTGGTCAGCTGGTAGATCTTCTCGCCCCTGACGAGGTAGGCGCGGGAGTCGCCGACGTGGCCGATGAACGCCTTGTGCCTGTGGATCGCGATGCAGGTGAGCGTCGAGCCCATGCCGCGGCGGCCTTGGTTCTTGATGGCGGCGGCGTACACGCGCCGGTTGGCGAGCCTGATGGCCTTGTCGGTCAGCGAATCGATGCCGACGACGGGACGCCCGGCACGGATCTCCTCGACGTAACGGCTGAACGACTCGTCGAGGACCTCGGTCGCGAGCTTGCTGGCGACCTCGCCGGCGGCCGCGCCGCCCATCCCGTCCGCGATGGCGAGGAGCGTCAACTCGCCGCCGGGGAGCGGGAACTGCCAGACACGGTGGTAGTCCTCGTTCAGAGGCCTGACGCGCCCTACGTCCGAACCGTGGCCGACGTTCTGGCTGAGCCGCACGCGTAAGTCTACCGCAAAGGCCTGACCTATCTCAGTTGGGTCCTTCCTCACCGTCAGATCCCGTGCCCGACGGAGCGAACCGCGCCTCGTTCTTCTGCGGCTCCGGGATGGTCCCGAAGCGCGCCTCGAAGCGGCGCACGTTGTCCTCCAGGCTCCGCAGCAACGCCTTGGCGTGGCGCGGGCTGGTGACGAGGCGCGCGGTCACCACCGGGGCCTGGCCCGGTATGATCAGGACGAAGTCGAAGAGGAACTCGTCCGCCGTGTGCGCCAGGACGGCGCCGTTGGTGGGACGCCCTCTGGCCGTCTCCTTGTCGATCTCGAACTTGAGCTGTGCCACGTCTCAGGCTATAGGGTCAGGCCACCGGACGCGCGGCCTCGGCCAACGCCGCCGCGAGACCGCGCAGCGCGAACCTCGCCCTGCCCACGTCCTGCGGGCTGGCGAGCGCCACCACGCACATGCTCGCCGCAGCGGGCAACGGGACGAAGAGGACGGGACCCTCCGGATAGATGGCCATCAGCTGCCCTCCCTGCGGGCTCTCCTCGGCCGCGCGGCCGAGCCCCGCGGACGCTTCGCCGCGAGGCGTCGCGTCGCCAGACGTTCCTTCGCCCGACGATCCGTCGCCCGCTGCAGATCCTCCCGACGTTCCGTCGGCAGGGTCCTCGCCCACGGCCGGCTTCGGCGGCGGTATCAGCTCGCCGAGCGCCCGGCCAGCGGCCAGGGCGGCCGTCTGCAGCATGACGAGGCGGTCGATGACGGCCGGATCGGCGGCCTTGCCGGCCAGCAGCTCACCGGAGGACGAGACGATCGCGGCGGCCGTCACGCCCTTGACGGTCAGGAGCTTCTCCAGGTGACCTTCAAGCGTCACGCGAGCTCGACTTGCAGCCCGGCGCTAACGGTCTCAGCCTGGCGCCGCAAGTTGGCGAGGTCCGTGCCCGGACCGACGATCAGCAAGCAGAACAGGTCGCTGCCGATGCGCCTGGCGAGGTAGCCGCCCGTCGGGCCGATGGCCACGACCTCGTCGACGCGGCCCCCGACCTGGCGGCTCAACGCGCCGGCGGTGATGGAGATCAGGCTGGTGACGTCGGCGACGATCACGTCGAGCTCGGCGGCGCTGGGACCAGCGAAGCCGGCCGGCTCGTTGTTCTGCCGCGGATGGCGCTCGATCAGCAGACCGTCCATCCCGGCTATCGCCGCGACCCGGCAGCCATCCACGCGCGACCAGAGCTGCGCCAAGATGTCTTCTAGGTCGGTCACGACGGCACGTTAGCACGGTGCCGCAGCGGCTCGGCGTGCAGCGGTTCACGACCGAGGCTCTGGTATCGTGCGGCCGTGAGCCAGCTCCACGTACGCGCCCCGCAAGGCGCCATGGCCGAGGCCGTGCTCCTCCCCGGCGACCCCAACCGCGCCCGCCTGATAGCGGAGCGGTTCCTGGCCTCGCCCGAGCTCTACAACGATCACCGCCAGCTCCTCGGCTTCAGCGGCAGCTACCGCGGCATGCGCGTCAGCGTGCAGGCGACCGGGATGGGCTGCCCCAGCCTGGCGATAGTCACCGAGGAGGTCATCCGCCTCGGGGGCAGGCGGCTGGTGCGCGTCGGCACCTGCGGCGCGGTCGCCCCCGGGGTCGCCCCGGGAGACCTGGTCGTCGCCAGCGCCAGCGTCGCCAACGACGGCACCACCCGCCAGTACCTGCAGGGCGCGCCTTACAGCCCGGCCGCCGACTTCGGCCTGACGAGCGCTCTGGCGTCGGCAGCGAAGCTGCAGGCGGAGGCGGCCGGCCACAGGAGCCACGTCGGCCTGATACAGACCGAGGACGCCTTCTACGCCACCACGCCGGGCCACGTGCCGGCCCTGGCAGCCAGGGGGGTCCTCGCCATCGAGATGGAGGCGTCGGCGCTGTTCCTGCTCGGCGCGCTGCGCTCGGTCAGGACCGGCTGCGTGCTGGTGACGAGCAACAACATCGGCGACGACCGCTTCCTCGAGCCGCAGTCGCTGCAGGAGTCTGTCCTGGCGATGGTAGAGGCCACCCTCGACGCGCTGGTCGAGGACGCCCAAGGGGTGAGCGCATGAGAGTAGGGGTCATCGGAGCCGGCGCCATGGGCTCCGGCATAGCGCAGACCTGCGCGCTGGCCGGCCACGAGGTGGTGCTGGTCGACGTGTCGGACGCGGCTCTGGAGCGCGGCCTCGCCAACGTCCGCACCAGCCTCGAGCGGATGGTGCGCAAGGAGACGATCACCGCAGACGACGCCGCGTCGTGTCTCGCTCTGCTCGACGCCACCACCGAGCTGACCGGCCTGGCCGACGCCGGCGTGGTGATCGAGGCCGTCTACGAGTCCATCGAGGTGAAGCGCGACACCTGGCACAAGATCGCCGTCGCCACCTCGGAGGGCGCCCTTCTCGCCACCAACACCTCGAGCCTGTCGGTCACCGAGATCGCATCGTTCAGCGGCCGGCCCGAGCGCTTCTGCGGCATGCACTTCTTCAACCCGGTCCCGATGATGGCTCTGGTCGAGGTCGTGCGCGGCATCCGCAGCAGCGACGAGACCGTCGAGCAGGCGCGCGCGTTCGCAGAGGGCATCGGCAAGACCCCGATCGTCTGCGAGGACAAGCCTGGCTTCATCGTCAACCGCCTCCTGATCCCGTACATCTCCGACGCCGCCCACGCGCTGTCCGAGGGCGTTGCGTCGGCCGAGGACATCGACAAGGCGATGAAGCTGGGCGCCAACATGCCCATCGGGCCGCTCGCTCTCGCCGACCTGGTCGGCCTCGACGTGTGCCTGGCCGCCGCCGAGTCGCTCCACGCCGAGTTCGGGGATCCGAAGTTCCGCATCCCGCCGCTGGTCAGGCAGCTCGTGCGCGCCGGCAAGCTCGGCCGCAAGACCGGCGAGGGTTTCTACCGCTACTGATGTCGAGAGAGGGACCGAGATGACAGACGACCTAGACGCCAACGAAGAGCAGGGCTTGGAGGAGGGCTTCGAGTTCGAGCACCTGCGTTACGAGATCGAAGACGGCGTCGCCGTCATCACCATCGACCGCCAGTCCGCGCTCAACGCGCTGAACCACGACGTGCTGATGGAGCTGAGCATCGCGTTCGAGGTGGCTCAGGCCGACTCCGGCGTGCGCGCGATGGTGCTGACCGGCGCCGGTCGGGCGTTCGTCGCGGGGGCCGACATCTCCGAGCTGCGCTCGATCGAGGACGCGTTCGCCGGCCGCGAGGCGTCGCTGTCCGGGCAGGACGTCGCCAACGCGCTCGCCTCGCTGCCGTTCCCGACGGTCGCTGCCATCAACGGCTTCGCGCTCGGCGGAGGTCTCGAGCTCGCCCTCGCGGCCGACCTGCGGGTGGCGCAGGCAGGCGCGCGCCTGGGGCTGCCCGAGGTCGGTCTCGGCCTGATACCCGGCTACGGCGGCACCCAGCGGCTCCCTCGCCTCATCGGGCAGGGCCGCGCCCTCGACCTGATCCTCACCGGCCGCCACGTTACGGCCGAGGAGGCGCTGCAGCTCGGACTCGTCAACCGCGTCGCCGACGACGCTCTCGCCGCCGGCCTCGAGCTCGCGCGCACCGCGGCCAAGAACGCCCCCATCGCGCTCGGCCTCGCCAAGGAGGCCGTCGTGCGCGGCCTCGACGTGACCCTCGCCCAGGGCCTGGAGATCGAAGCCGACCTCTTCGGCATGGTCGCGACCACCGACGACATGCGCGAGGGCACCTCGGCCTTCCTCGAGAAGCGCGCCGCGGACTTCAGCGGCCAGTGACGGCAACGCCGCGCGCACTGACCGAGGCCTCTGACCCGACCATCACGTCGTGCACGGCCCCTTCCGCCGCCTCGCTCACCGCCATCTCCGCCTAAGCGCGCATGCCGTTTCGCATCAGGATCTCGCTCATCTTGTTGGCCGTGGTGGTGGCCCTGTTCCTGGTGGTGCCGCTCGTCGTCCCGCTCAGCCAGCCCGAGGGCGTGCGCCCGCTGTCCGAGGTCGCGGGACCCGACGCGACCTACGTCGAGATCGACGGGGTTCGCGTCCACTACACGCTCGACCCGTACTCGGGCGCCGAGGCGCGCGACACGACCTTCCTGATGCTGCACGGCTTCGCCTACAGCGCCGAGAGCTTCGAGGAGGTCGCGCCGCTCCTGGCTGCCCGCGGCGACGTGATCGCCTTCGACAGGCCCGGCTTCGGTCTCAGCGAGAGGCCCACGCCCGCGCAGTACGCCGGCGGGCTCGATCCCTACGCCGCGGCTTCTCAGCCGGTGCTGGCGGTGGGGGTCCTCGACGCGCTCGGTGTGGAACGCGCCGTGCTGGTCGGGCACGGCGACGGGGCCAGGGTCGCGCTCGAGGTCGCGCTCGAGGCGCCGGAGCGCGTCGCCGGCCTGGTGCTGATCGGCGCGGCGCCTTACGTCCAGACCGGGCGCTCCGCTCTCGCGCGGCTCATCATGCGCACGCCCCAGATGCAGCGCATCGGCCCGGTGATGCTGAGGCAGCTGGCTTCCGAGCCGGGCCTGCGGATCATCCGCGCCGGCTGGGCCGACCCTGCGGCCATCGACCAGGACACGATCCGCGACTACACCGTGCCTCTGACCGTCGAGGGCTGGGACCAGGCGCTGTGGCAGCTGAGCCTCTCGGAGGCCCCTGCGCCGCTGGCCGGTCGCCTCGCGGGGGTGAGCGCGCCGGTGTTGCTGGTGGTCGGCGACGATGACCGCGTCGTGCCGGTCAGCGAGTCGGAGCGCCTCGAGGTCGAGCTGCCGTCGGCGGAGCTGGTCCGCGTGCCCAGGTGCGGACACGTGACCCACGAGGAGTGTCCCGCTGCCGTCGCGGCCGCGATCGAGGCCTGGCTGCCCTGAGGACGGCCGAGCCCGCCTCGACGTTCGTGCCGCTCCAGCGGCACGTGTCGAGCCCAGCGGGACCGCTGCAAGGGTAGACTCGCGCGCATGAAGCTACTCAAACGACTGTCGGAGGCCGCGGGCATCCCCGGCCGCGAGGAGCAGGTGCGCGCGATCATCGAGGCCGAGCTCGAGGGCGTCGTCGACGAGGTGTCGGTGGACGCGCTCGGCAACCTCACCGCGGTCAAGCGAGGCGCGAAGGGCGCGCCCAAGGCCATGGTCGCGGCGCACATGGACGAGATCGGCTTCTACGTGCGCTTCATAGACGACCGCGGCTTCGTGAGGCTGCAGCAGGTCGGCGGCTTCGACCCTCGCAACCTCTTCGCCCGCCAGGTCAGCGTCCACGCCTCGCTCAGCGGCAAGGAGCTAATCGGGGTGATGAACCCCGCCAGCAAGCCGATCCACATCAGCACCGCGGAGGAGCGCGGCAAGGTGCCGCAACTGTCCGACTTCTACGTCGATCTCGGCCTCGACGCCGAGGACGTGCGTTCGCAGGTGCGCATCGGCGACATGGTCACGCTGCGCCAGACCTTCGAGGACTTGGGCAGGATCGTCACCGGCAAGGCGCTCGACGACCGCGTCGGCTGCTGGATCCTCATCGAGACGCTCAAGCGCCTGAAGAAGCCGGCGCTCGAGGTGCACGCCGTGTTCACGGTCCAGGAGGAGGTCGGCCTGCGCGGCGCGCTCACCGGCGCCTACCGCATCGCTCCCGACGTCGGCATCGCGCTGGACACGACGCTGGCGGTCGACACGCCCGACAGCAAGGACCACCAGCGCGTCACGCAGATGGGCGAGGGCACCGCGCTGAAGGTGATGGACTCCAGCGCCATCAGCACGCGCTGGCTCTTAGACGAGTTCATCGCGCTCGCCGAGAAGAACGACGTGCCCTACCAGCTCGAGGTCCTGCCGCTCGGCGGCACCGACGCCGGCGCCATGCAGCGCATCCGCGAGGGCGTGCCGTCGATCACGATCTCGACCCCGTCGCGCTACGTGCACACGGTCACCGAGATGGTCGCGAAGAGCGACCTGGAGGCGGCGGTCAAGCTGCTCGCCACCTTCCTGCAAAAGGGTACTGCTAGACTCAAGAGGTGAGAATCGGGCTGATAAGTGACGTACATGCGAACGTCATCGCCCTCGAGGCAGCCCTAGAGCAACTCAACCTGCGCGGCGCCGAGACGATCATCTGCCTCGGCGATCTCGTCGGCTACGGTCCCTCGCCCAACGAAGCGATCGACCTGCTGCGCCGCGAGGGCGTCGTGTGCACGCTCGGCGCCGCCGACGAGCGCCTCGCCTACGGCTTCGCGCGCCGCAAGGCGCCGCGGCAGGGCGTGGCGGACGAGATCCTCGAGTGGACGCGCGAGATGCTGGACCCGCGACACCTGCAGTTCCTCCAGAGCCTGCCCGTCCAGCAGAGGATCCAGACCCCGGCCGGGTGGATGCGCTTCTTCCACGGCTCGCTCGAGGACGCCAACGAGCGGCTCAACATCAGCCAGGACCCGATCACCCTCTCGCGCATGCTGCAGCGGCACAGATGCTCGATCCTCGCCGCCGGCTCGACGCATGTGCCGTTCTACCGGCACCTGCCGAACTCGGGGCTCGTCGTCAACCCAGGCTCGGTCGGGTTGTCGCTGAACGGGGAGCCCGGCGCCGACTACGCGCTGCTCGAGATCTCCCCCGAGGAGACCTTGATCAAGATGGACAAGGTCGAGTACGACTTCGCCGCCGTCGCTTTCGACATCGTCGCTTGGGGGCTGCCGTCGATGGTCGCGGAAGCGATCCAGATGGGACGCATGCCCGACAAGATGGAACGCGGCGCGAACGAGGTCTGACCCGGCTGAGCGCCGGCAGGTTCCGACCGGCTGGAGCGCGAAGCCTCAGCTGACCAGCTTGAGGCCGAGGGCCAGCGCCTCTCCTCCACCGATGCAGATGCTCGCCATGCCTCTGGCTCCCGGCTTGCCGCCGGCGCGCAGGGCGTGGATCAGGGTGACGAGGATGCGCGCGCCCGAGGCGCCGATCGGGTGACCTAGCGCGACCGCGCCGCCCCGCACGTTGACGCGGGAGTGCTCCAGGCCGAACTCGCGCATCGCGGCCAGCGGCACGACGCTGAACGCCTCGTTGATCTCGTACAGGTCGACGTCCTGCGGGGTCCAGCCGAGCTTCGCGAACAGGTCGCGCATGGCGCCGACGGGCGCCACAGTGAACCACTGCGGGTCCTCGCCGTGCCCAGCGTAGCCCTCGATCCTCGCCAGGACCGGCATGCCGCGCTTGGCCGCTGTCTCCTCGGAGGTGATGACGAGCGCGGCCCCGCCGTCGTTGATGGTGCTGGCGTTGGCCGCGGTGATGGTGCCGCCCTGCTGGAAGGCCGGCCTGAGCGTCGGCATGCGGTCGAAATCGACCTGGTCCGGACCCTCGTCGCGGTCGACGACGGTGACGGCGCCGCGGCGCCCCTCCACGCTCACCGGCACGATCTCGGCGGCCGAGTCGGCGCGAGCCGCCTGTGCCCGGCGGTACGATTCCGCGGCGTAGGCGTCCTGCTCCTCGCGCGAGAAGGAGTAGCGCTCCGCGCACATCTCGGCGCAAGAGCCCATGTGCTTGTCGTTGTAGGCGTCCCACAGCCCATCGTGAACCAGCGAGTCCACTACCTTGCCGTCGCCGAGCCGCAGGCCGCCGCGAGCGCCCGGCAGCAGGTACGGAGCGTTGGTCATCGACTCCATGCCGCCCGCCACGGCCACCTCGACGTCGCCGAGAGCGACGGCTCGCGCGGCCTGGATCACGGCCTCGAGGCCGCTGCCGCACATCTTGTTGAGGGTCACGGCCGCCACGCCGTCGCCGAGCCCGGCGCCGAGAGCCGCCTGCCTGGCGGGCGCCTGCCCCTGGCCCGCCTGCAGCACGTTGCCCATGAGGACCAGCCCCACCGCTGCAGGGTCTGCCGCGGCCCTCTCCAACGCTGCCTTGACCGCCACTGCTCCCAGCTCTGCCGCCTTCTTGCCAGCCAAGGCGCCTTGGAGAGCTCCCATCGGCGTGCGCACCGCCGAGCTGATCACGACGTTCACCGCGTGTCGACCTCCTTGCCGGCCATCTCGAGGTCCGGTCTCATATCGAGCCCGCTGTCGAGTTCGGTGTCTGGGCCGAGGGCTGACCTGACGTCTAACCTGGCGTCTAGCCCGACATGTGGCTCGCAGACCGAAGCCGGCGCGTGAGGCGAGTATAGGTTCATCGGCGGAAGGTGATCGTGGCCTCCACGTCCGCCCAGTAGACCTTCAGAGGCCGGTAGAGCGAGAACGAGGCGGGGAGCATGACGACGCCGGCAGTCGGCTCGTCCGGCCCGACAACGTCGGCGGAGCCGCGGTAGACGCGCAGCCGGTACGGGTGCCTGACCTCCAGCACGCGCCCATCCTGCTCGAAGACCATCCGGCTCTCCCAAGCGGTCTCTTCGAGCGCGCTGACGATCAGGAGCAGCGCGTGGTCGCTGCCGATCCTGGCGGCGGCCTCGTCGACGATGGCGGTGACCTCAGGGAACGCCAGCGGCGTCAGGTCGAGGTCGAGCAGCAGCAGGCTGAGCCGTTCGCCAGCGTAGAAGCGCAGCGCCGGCGAGCCGCCGATCTCGGTCACCTCCCACGCCGCCCCCACCCAGGAGTCCAGTAGCGCCGTCGTCGGCGTGGGGAGGACCAAGGCGCTGATGCCGCCGCCCGGCAGGTGGAGCGTGGACGCGCCCGAGAAGCCTAACACGAACGCGCCGTCCGCACCCTCCGCCGCGACCCCGAGCAGTTGCACCGCGTCGAGCGGCAGCATCCAGCCGGCGGCCGCGTGAGCGGGCGGAGCGGAAGCCAAGCGCTCGAGCTCGCCCGGTCCGAAGCGCAGAACCGGCGCCGACAGGGCCCACTCGTCGGGCCCGCCGGAGCCGGGCGCCTGCATCAGCGCCTGCGACGACCCGAGGAAGAACGTGGCGACTCCCTGAGCGCCGCGCCAGGTGAGCGCGCCTTCGGCGACGGTAGCGACGTCGCCCAGAGCCACGGCCAGCGACGCCGCCTCGACGTAGCGAACTCCCGGTCCATCCCAGCCGAGGACCGCCGCGGCCGTCTGGGCGTTCGCCGTGCCCGGCAGCAGCGTCAGCATGAGAGCCGAGCCCGCCAACGCCAACCTCACAAGGCCGTTCGCGAGCGCTTCTAACGGCATCGCAGCGAGGCTATCACGCGCCTCGCGGGCGCTAGAATCGAATCCGACACCCCTGGCGAGGAGAGGAGAATCACCTCATAGAGAAGGTGCATGGCAAGACGCAGGGTCTGAAGAACAACCAGATCAAACGCCTCAGCAACCTCTACCGCCGGCGCGTGCCCCCTGATGCCGCGCTGACCTCGGACCTGGCTCGAGCCATGAGCGACCTGAGCGCCGAGCTCGGGCGCGGGGTCTCGCTGCTCATCGACAGGCGCGGGCGCGTCGTGACCGTCGCCGTCGGCGACGCCGCCGACACGCCGCTGCCGCCCTACTCGGGCGAGGCGGAGTCGCGCCTCTCGGGGCTGC
>CAYYOK010000050.1:0-21838 GCA_964473205.1 uncultured bacterium
GTGGACGTTCACGCCGAGGCGCTGCAGGCGGTGGTCGAGTTCGCGGCGGAGGTCGTTCCAGAGGACGCCGACGTAGCCGTCGATGATGACAGTGGACTCGGTGGCGAGGCGGCGGGCGAGGGCGTCGAGGTTCCTGTGGATCTGGCCTGGCGGAAGTTCGAACGCCGGGAAGGGGTCGTACGCGGCGGCGGGTCGGCGCTGGTGATCGTCGAAGACGAGGCTCGCTGCGCCCTTCAGGGCGGCGCCGTCGAGGTCGGAGGCCACGCGCAGGGACGGGGCGCCGGCCTCCATCGCGGCCGGAACGAAGAGGTCGAAGCTGCGGCTGATCTGGCCACCGAGCACGACCAGGTCGGGGCGGTAGGTCGCGAAGACGGGCGCCAGGGACGTAGCGAGCAGCTCGCCGAACCTGCGATAGGTGGTCTTGGCGCGGGCGTTGCCTGCTAGCGCTAGGGCGGCGATGGCCTCTGGGTCGTCCGGGGCCGTTACCGTCTCGGCAGGTGCCTCTTCCACGTCGGCGTGTGCCGCTGCTCCTGCGTGCCGCGCCTCGGTCGCGACGGTCGGCGCCTCGTCACCCCCGGCTGCAGCCGTGTCATGCCAGAGACGCATCACCCCGCGTTGCGACAGCAGGTCATCGATGCGTCGGTCGTGATACTCGAGGGGGTACACGTAGCCGTTCGGTGGCACACCCGGCCCGTCCGTGACGAGCTGCCCTCCCACCGCGAAGGCGGAACCGCAGCCGGTGCCGAGCGTGAGGAACATGGCCCGGCCCGCTCCCCTAGCGGCTCCATATCGGAGTTCGCCGAGCGCGAAGGCGGAGGCGTCGTTGATCCAGCGCCAGGGGAGGTTCGCGAGTTCGGGTACCCGCTTGATCAGTTCGTCAAGTAGCGGAATGCCGGCGATCGCGTTGAACTTGCCAAGGCCACGCATGAGTGAGACGCCACGTTCGTAATCGAAGGGGCCGGGCATGGCGACCCCGACTCCGAGCAGCCTGAATCCTTTGGCACGATCGAGGAGTCGCCGTAGGGCGAAGGCGAACTGCTCGAGCACCTCGTCGACAGGCGCCCGGCTGTCGATCTCGTGACGCTCCGGGGCGCCCAGCAAGGAGCCGTCGGGAAGGACGACGGCGCTCTTGATGGCGGTGCCACCGACGTCTAGGGCGAGGACGACGCAGGGGTCGGATTCGCGCTTCACCAACACGAGCCTACCTGGCGCTCTGCCCGAACACCGGGCTCACGGCGCCGGGCCGAGGGGAAGTAAAGCAACATGCCGGAGCCCGCGTTCTTGATTGCGGCCCGATGACCGATATCCATGGACGTCACACGACACGATCGGACTCGTCGAGGTCAGTGGCCGCGGGGCTCACCTCCCCTTCTCCGTCCACCGCAACCACAACCGCCGTTCGAACCCGCCCCTGGCCTCCCGTCGAGCCTGCTGCGCCGTCCGCACCTCGTCCCACTCGATCCCCTCGGCGGCCAGCACCGCCTCGAGCACCTCGAGCACGTCGGCAAGCTCCTTCACCCGCTCCTCCCGCCCCGCGGCCGCGCGCGCCTCGGCGGCTTCCTCCTCCAGCTTGGCCAGCAGCGCCGCGCGGAAGGCATGGTCGTCCAGTACGGCCACCTCGTAGCGCACGCCGTCGGCGTCCATGAGTTCGGGGATGCGGTCGCGGATCAGCTTCTCGTAGGTGCGGCGCATGGCGGCCTCCTGGGCGTCAAAACCGTGCGAGATTGCGGGAGTCTGCGATGTTCGTTACCAGGTCGACGACGGCGCTTGCCACGCCGTTCGGACCAGGCGCAGCGCGGGCGAAACGTAGCGCGACGTCGGCGCGTAGCGCGCGATCGAGCTCGGCGGCACGGGCGTAGCTAGCGTAGGTCGCGGCCAGCCGTGGCTCGGCACGACGCAACGCCTCGTCGCCGGGCAGGCGTGCACGCTTGCGGTGCTGGTTGAACTGCCGGTCGGCTGGCACCAGGTTCCACAACTCGTGGAATGGGTGGACGCTCACCGGCACCACATGGTCGAGATCGTAGTTGCCTACGGCGAGCGGCCGACCCGTCCAAGGGCAGGTGAAGCGCACTCCCTCGGCGAGCAGCAGGTCGACTTGATTCCGCTCCCAGTGCAACGGCAGACGGTTCTGCGGCCGTTCGGTTAGCAGCGCGTACGCCACGCCGCGCGGCGCGTTCTCCGCCACGCGCTCGGTGAACAGACTCCACTCGTGGATGCACAACGCCTCTACCCATAGCGACACCTCGCGGAACGCCTCCCAAAGCTCGGCGGGCACCACGACGCAGACGTCCTCGGCACGGACGCCCGGCACGGCGACGACGTCGCCCAGATCGGCGAGGGGCGCCGGCTTGGCAAAGACACTCCAGCGGCCCGGACCAGCGTACTGGATGGGTTGGGCGAGCGCCGTGCGCACCTTTCGCAGCGTTCCGGCATACACCTTGAGGAAGGTCGCCGGGTAGCCGTCGCGGTGGCGCGGCACCCGCAGATGCTCCACCAGTTGCCACCCGCCGGCCGCGCCCGAGGGGCCGTAGATCGCCTCCCACTGCCGCCGCAGTTCGCTCAAGTGCGGCCGGAACGACAGATCGTGGCGCTCGCGCTCCCCCAGCCGCGACCTCACCCCCTGGTCGATGGGTTCGCCTTCCGCCACGAACGGCCAGTAGTAGGCCACCCACCACTCGGCCAGCACCCGAAGCGGCACCGCGACGTCGCGGCCGTCGAAGCGCATGTCGGGGTAGGCCAGAACCGTGTCGTTCAGCGCCCGGAGCAGCGCGATCTTGTAGCTCGTCTGCTTGGCGTCGTGGCGCAGGATCGTGCTGATGACGCGGTGGCTCATGTGGTGTGGACGCAGGGTACCGCGTCGGGTCGAACGTGGTCTCGATCGCCATTGCCCGCAGAACGCTGGAACCGTATCCGTGCAAGTGGCATATCGCGTCACTACTTGTCGTACCGATTCAGCATACTGGCTGAACCTACATGTGCGATGGGAGGACCCGAGGACGACGCTAGGCAAGCGAACCGAACAAGGTGCCGCAAGTCGTATTTGCGCGGCGAAACACGGTTGGCTTCGGATGGGCGCAATCATCATGCTCGCGTTCTCGTGTTCCAGCGTCAGCGCCGATGTCAGCCTTCGCCTCAGTAGCGTGTTCCTTGGTTGGGAGAGGCTCGACAGCTACGGACGCGATGCCTGCCTCCACGACTCCACCGTAGACCTTGCGGAGAGCTACGCACGTCGGTTGGGACGGTACTGCAGCTAGTATTCGCTGACTCGCAACCTGCCGGCTTGCCTTAGAATCCAACCAATGCTTGAGCCGCAGTCGCTCAGAATTCACCGCTGCGCTCCATGGCGCTCTTGCCAAGCCACTCAAGTCCAGGGAGTACTCGATGACCGTAGATTCCCAAGTCGACCTCATTGACCAGGCCAGCGGGGCCGAAGTTGCATCCCTCGATGAGGGCTATCTGCTGGACTACATCACAGGAAACCCCGTAAGGGATACCCCCAAAGAGCAGGTAAGGCAGCGCATCGCTCGGGCGCTCTTCCATGAGTACGGTATCTCCGTCGAGGACATGGTCCCCGACTTCAGGATGAAGGTCGACGGGCGCAAGAAGCCGGTTGACATCGCCATCTTCGAGCCCGGCTCCGACAAGACGCCAGAGAGTCTCCGCCGCGTCGTCATCTGCGAGAAGGAGCCCAAGACCGGGTCAAAAGGTGCCTACAAGATGCGCGACCACAAGCAGGCCGAGAAGGAGTTCGGCCTTCTCTACGCCGTGATGGGGCAAGCGGACGCCGCGGACTGCCGCTGGGGTCTGTGGACCAACGGCGTCGACTTCTTCTTCTTCGAGAAAGAGATCACGAAGTTCGACGTCAAGTTCCACCCGAGAGGCGACTGGCCCATGGCCGACGGCACGCTCGGCAGCCGCACCGTAGCATCGACCGCCCAGCTGCGGCGCGCCGACCGTGACATGTTGCTTACCGCATTCCGCCGCTGCCACAACTACATCCATGGCAACGAGGGAATGCCGAAGGACGCCGCGTTTTGGCAGTTTCTGTACCTAATCTTTGCCAAGATGCACGATGAGCAGGTTTCGAAAACGAAAGATCAGGCACCCCGTTTCTGGGCCGGGATGTTCGAGAAGCAAGTGGGCGGCAAGAAGCAGCTTGTCGACGAGCAGTTCGACCCTGAAGGGCAGAAGGCCATCCGTGCCCGCGTCACCCAGCTCGTCGACGAGGTGGCGAAGAAGTACAAGGACACCGTCTTCCGCGACAACCCGCCCCGCATCACGCTGTCGGACCGAGCCCTCGCGTTCATCGTCGGCGAGCTCGCCAAGTACGACCTTGGGCGCACCGCGCTCGACGCGAAGGGCGCGGCCTACCAGGAGCTGGTGAAGCACAACATCCGCGGCGACCGCGGGCAGTACTTCACGCCTCGGGGTCCGGTCGATCTCTTGGTCGAGATGCTCGACCCCAAGCCGCACGAGCGCGTCATGGACCCGGCGTGCGGGACCGGCGGTTTCCTGGTTTCGACGCTCAAGCGCATCGACCGTCGGCTCCACGACGAGGCCAACGTTCCTTCGGGCGAAGAGTCGACCGACGACTTCCTGTCGATCCAGGACCGGCTCATCGACTTCGTCGAGCACAACCTCTTCGGTGCCGACTTCGATCCCTTTCTGGTCCGCGCAGCGCAGATGAACATCCTGATGGCCAGCAACGGCCAGGCCCGAGTGTTCAACATGAACTCCCTCGAGTTCCCCGTCGGCCACCTCCAGGGCGTCTCCGAGGCCAAGGGCAAGGCGGACCTCGGCACCATGGACGTGGTGATGACGAACCCGCCATTTGGGTCGAACATCCCGGTCACCGACCAGAACATCCTGCGCCACTACGAGCTGGCGCACGCGTGGGAGCGGACGGAGGACGGCGGCTTCCGGAACACGGGCCGACTGCAGGGAAGCGTGGCGCCGGAGGTGCTCTTCATCGAGCGTTGCCTCGACTGGCTCAAGCCCGGTGGGCGCGCCGGCATCGTCCTGCCCGACGGCATCCTCGGCAACCCCGGCGACGAGTACATCCGCTGGTGGCTCCTGCGCCACTCCTGGGTCCTCGCCAGTGTGGACCTGCCGGTGGAGGTGTTCATCGTCGAGGCGAACGTGAACATCCTGACCAGCCTGCTCTTCCTCAAAAAGAAGACCGACGAGGAGATCCGCGCGGAGGACCTCGGCCAGAAGGTCGACTACCCGGTGTTCATGGCCGTCGCCGAGAAGGTCGGCTTCGACCGGCGGGGAAACACGCTCCACAAGCGCGGGCCTGACGGAGAGGAGCTCGTCGAAGAGGTCGAGCACCGCGAGCGCATCCGCGTCAACGGCCACTCTGTGGTGCGCGTGCTCCGACGGAAGGAGAAGACCGTCGACGACGACCTGCCGCGCATCGCGGAGGCCTTCCGTACCTTCCGGGCTGAGCACTCGGAGCCGGGCGCTTGAAGGTCAAGACCATCCCCAGCGCTTGGATGCGTCGCGACGGCCGCCGCTTCGACTGTGGGCCGTACATGTCCGGTGCGCTCGAGGCGAAGATCCGCCTGGAGGAGCTCGCGTGTCAAAAGGACGCGCTGGCGTCGCTGTGCGTCGGAGGCGTTGCCGGGATTTACCATGCAGGCCGTGAGTCGAGGACGTGGGTCGACGACCCGGAAGCAGGAGTTCCGTTCCTGAGCAGTAGTTCGATCCTCGCCTCCGACTTGTCTGGACTGCCCCTGATCTCGAAGAAGCAGGTCGCCTCCAATCCGAGGTTCACACTCCGGCGCGGGTCGACGCTCATCACTCGGTCCGGAACGATCGGGCGAATGGTCTATGCACGCCCAGACATGGACGGACTCGCGTGTTCTGAGCACGTAATGCGGGTGGTGCCCGATGCTAAGAAGGTCGCACCCGGATTCGTCTATGCCTTCCTCAGCAGCAAGTTCGGCGTCCCGCTTGTGACCTCGGGAACGTACGGTTCGATCATCCAGTCGATCGAGCCCCAGCACATCGCCGACCTGCCGGTACCGCGGCTCGGAGAACCACTCGAACGCGAGATCGCGTCGCTGATGGATGACGCCGCCCAAGCGGCTGTCGATGGCATTGCTCTGCACGTTACGGCAACGGCTCGCGCCTTTCGAGCATGCGGGCTTGAGCCCTTTACGAGTCAGCGATGGCACAAAGCTCGCCGTCTCACCTTCGTTTCCTCGTTCTCCTCTATGCGCAGCTTGCGGGCACTGAACAACGACCCGCGAATGGTCTCGTTCATCGATGAAGTGGCACGAACCGGCTCAGCCTCTGAGGTAGGCGATCTGCTAACCCGACGTCCGTTTCGGCCAAACCGGTTCAAGCGAATCGATGCAGAGCCCGAATTCGGTGTCCCGCTGGTAGGCCAACGAGAGATGTTTAGGCTGCACTGGGAAGGACGCACCATTGCGTGGTCAGGCATTCCCGACCGCGACGAGGTTTGCGCTCCTCCGGGCACGATCGCGGTGGCTTGTATCGGCACATTGGGAGAGAACGAGGTCTACGGGCAAGCTCTGCGAGTTCGACCGGATCAGCGTCACTTCGCACTGAGCGACAACGTGCTGCAACTACGTCCCGATCCTCGCTCGATTCCTCCTGGCTACCTGTTTGCCCTTCTTCGTTCCGAGACCTACTTCCGTGTATTTCGGTGTCTGTCCGTTGGGGGCAAGCAGCAGGTCCTCCATCCCGACTTGCTTTCTCGGGTTCCCATTCCGTTGGCTTCGACGCAAAAGATGCGGGCGGTAGATGCCCTTGTCGTGCGCGGTGACGACCTGTTGGACACCGCGGTGCGTAAAGAGAACGAAGCGCGCGCGCTCGTCGAGCGCGCCATCGAGGAGACGGCCTGATGGCAACGGTGGTCCCCATCGGCGAGCCCGTGAACGACGCCGAACGTCTGGCGATCGCGCACCTGCGGGACCACCTGCCGAGCAGCTACCTCGTCTTCCACAACTTCGAGATCCGACGTGACGGCGAGACCTTCGAGGTCGACATCGCTGTGCTCGCCCCGCACGCGCTGTACCTGGTCGACGTCAAGGGCACCCGCGGGCTCATCGATGTCTACGGGCCCAAGTGGTACCCGGAGGGACGGCAGCCCTACACCTCACCGCTCGTGAAGCTGCGGGGCCACGCGCGGACGGTGAAGGGCATCCTCACCGAGAGCCAGCCGGGCCGACGCGACCTCGAGGGCGTGTTCGTCGAGGCCGCCATCCTGCTCACGGCCGCCGATGCACACCTGGTCGACCAGGGCAGCCGCGACATCGACAACGTCACCAAGCTCAAGAAGGCCGCGTCGTTCTTCCAGAACGCGAGCCGCATCCCGGCGCGCTTCGAGAAGAACATCTCGCGCCTGCACGGCATGGTACGCAGCGCGCTGATCGGGGTGGCCAGGCCGCGCTCGGGTCCGCTCGTGCTCGGCGACTGGGAGGTCGTGGAGCGGCTCGGCGCCAGCGACACCTTCACCGAGTACCGCGCCATCAACACCTTCGCCGGCAAGCGCGGCGGCACCGCGCTCTTGCGAGCCTACCAGGCCGATCCGTACCTCACCGACCCCGAGGCGCGTGAGAAGCAGAAGGCCCGCATCGCCAACGCCTTCTTCGCGCTCAACCGGCTGCCGGGACATCCACTGATCGCCGGCGCCAAGAGCTTCTTCGCGACCGAGGGCGAAGACCGCTACGTGCTCGTGACGGAGGACGTGTCCGGTCAGGCGCTGCGCCTGCACATCGACAAGCCGGCCCTGGCGCTGACCCTCGACCAGAAGCTGCGGGTCGCCCGCGAGCTGCTCGAGGCGCTGGCCTTCTGCCATGAGCATGACGTCGTGCATCGCGACGTATCTCCGAGCACCATCCTCCTTGGCACAGATGGGCACATCCGCCTCACAAGCTTCGATTACGCCGGCGTTGGGGCCAACCGAAGCCACACCATCGCGGCGGAGATCGTTGAACAGATCGACGCCAGCTACGCGGCACCTGAGGCGTGGCGGGACCCTTCTGGTGCGACTGCAGTCTCCGACGTGTTCAGCGCCGGGCTCGTGATCTTCGAGTTACTGACCGGCTCCAGGCCCTTCAGCTCGCCTACGGAGCTCTTCGATCAAGGGGGCGTGTTCCGCGCCAAGCCTTCAGCGCACGGGCCTGAGATTGCCCCACGGCTCGATGCATGGCTCCAGCGGCTGTGCACCTTCGATCCCGAGGTAAGACCCACTGCGCGAGTTGCCCTGGAGACCCTCGCTGAAGCGCTCGCCGCCCCAAGTGACGAGGCGTCTGTAGGGAGTGCGGTCGAGCATACGCAGGGAAGCCAGGCGCCAACCCCTCCATTGGATGTCGACTGGACCGATGTTCCGCGGGGCACGCTGCTCGCCGGTAAGCTAGAGGTCCAGGCACGACTCGGCCATGGGGCTTTCGGTGTTGTGTACAAGGTTGTCGACACCCTCGGCGACGTGACCCGGGCGCTGAAGCTGATCCTTCGCGACCGTCACTCGACGCTCGAACGGCTCAAGCGCGAATATAAGACGCTCGTGCACATGCCCGAACACGAGCACGTCGTCCGCGTCGTCGACGCGAATGTGCTCCCGGGTGACGGCCCACCGTACATGCTGTTTGAGTATGTCGATGGCGAAGACGTCGGCGACCTTATTGGCGGTGGTCGCTTCGCGCCTGAAGACGGTCTTGTCCTGCTTCGGCATGTGGCGGAAGGCCTAGCCCACCTCCACAGCCAGGGCGTCTACCATTGCGACATCAAACCCCACAACCTGCTGTGGACGACCCGCGGTGCCAAGATCATCGATTTCAACGTTTCCGTCGGGCCGGAGGATATGGCCCAGGGTGGAGGTTCACGGCGCTACCTGCCCCCCGATCTCGACCCTGCTGAGCCACCGTCGCCTAGTGCGTTGGTGGACCGAGACCTGTACGCGCTCGGGCTCACTGTCTACGAAGCACTGACCGGCAAGTACCCGTGGACTACAACCTCGCCTCCGCCCGCGACACCTGCGCCTGATCCTCGAGGGCTTCCAGGTCGCCATGAGTTGGCTCCGGAGCTCACAGCTATTGTGCTCAAGGCAATCGCGCCACGGCGATCGGATCGCTTCGAGTCAGCAGCGGCGCTGTTGGGAGCCCTGAGCACAGTTGACCGGGCTCGACGTCGACTAGCCACCGAGAGCTCCGACACAGTGCTCGTCCCCGAGCTACGTAGCCCGGCGCCGAACGCCAACCCATTCTTAAGCTATCTGCTCACGCTCTATAGTCAGAGCCCGTACTCGAACGCTGGCACGCGTGGCCTCGATGACCTCGGGCGCCGCACATACGTCCCGACACTGCTCGACGATGGACTCATGCCTGACGTCATCGCGGGCAAGTTCAAGCTGGTGTTGATCACCGGCAACGCGGGCGACGGCAAGACGGCGTTCTTGCAGCAGCTCGAGGCGCAGGCGGGCGAGCAGGCGCAGCTCGTGTCGAGCGAGGCGCTGCTCAACGGCCGGCGCTTCAAGACGGTCCAGCGGACCTTCCTCACCAACTACGACGGCTCGCAGGACGAGGACACACGCGGCAATGACGAAGTGCTGCGGGAGTTCTTCGCCCCCTTCAAGGGCAATGACCCATCGGCCTGGCCCGACGTAGAGACCCGCCTCGTCGCGATTAACGAGGGCCGCCTCGTCGACTTCCTGCAGACGGAGCGGGCGGCCTTCCCGGCGCTTCTTCGCATCGTCGAAGAGGGCCTGCTCACTGGCGGAAACGCCCACGGCGTCGCGGTCGTGAACCTGAACCTGCGCAGCGTCGTCGCCCATCGCCACGCCGCCGACGACTCGATCCTCGAGCGTCAAACGCGGCTCCTGACGCACCCGAAGTTCTGGGGCGCCTGCCAGAGCTGCGACCTCAAGGACCGCTGCTACGCCCTCCACAACGCGCAGACCTTCCAGGACCGGACGGCGGGGCCGCAAGTACTCGAGCGCCTCAAGACGCTCTACACGCTGACCCACCTTCGGGGTCGCCTGCACATCACGCTGCGGGACCTTCGGTCCGCGCTCGCGTTCATGCTGACGTCGGCGCGCGACTGCGCCGAGATCCACAAGCTCTACGCCGAGGGGCGTCGCGACGAGATCGCCGCGGGCTTCTACTTCAACTCGTGGATGGGCGCCGAGTCGAACACGGTCGACCGGCTGCTCACGTTGCTGCAAGACATGGACGTCGGCGCTGCGAGCGATCCCCGGCTCGATCGCAGCCTCGACTTCGTGAGCCCGGCCCAGGACCGCAGCCGCTTTGGCTTCGCCGACCGGGGCCGCTACGACCACGACGTTCTACGGGCTCTCTACGAGAACCTGCCGCGCGACTTCTCCGGCAAGCCCACCCCGCACCGCACGGAAACACACCGCCGCTACGTAGCCATGGCCCGCAGGCGCGCCTTCTTCGAGCGGCGCGACGGCGGCTGGCGGGCCATGCTGCCGTACCGGTCCGGCGACCGGATGCTGAAGATGGTGCGCCGCGAGGCAATGCCCGAGCTGGCGCTCCCCGAGGTGCTTCAGGCCATCAACCGCGGTGAAGGGCTCCTCGATCCCTCGCGCCTCGCCGGCAGCCTCGCGTTGCAGGTTCGCCAGGTCGAACGCGGTACCATTCGGTCGTACCGACTCTACGACGCCGACCGCTTCCAGCTCGCAATCCGCGACGGTGCCAGAAGGGCGAGGTTCGTCGAGCACATGCCCGACGCCCTCGTGTTGAGCTTCGACGACCAAGGCAACCAGGCCGAGCTCGTCATCAACCTCGACGTGTTCGAGATGCTCGAGCGCCTCAACCACGGCTACCGGCCGAACCTCGAGGAGGAACAGGGCTACTACCTGAGCCTCGCGGTCTTCAAGAACGTCCTCGGCTCGGCGCCATACCAGGAGGTGCTGCTGACGACCACGGGCCACGACTTCTACCGCGTCGAGCGCCACCAGGATGGGCGCCTCGAGATGGCACACCTGCCGGCTCGAGCGCCCGCCGCGGCAGACGCAGCTACGGAGATGCGCTAATGGGCCTGTCGAGCAAAGACCGCGCGTTCAACACCAGGAAGGTGTCCTACCTCGACTTCAAGCAGCTCGAGATGGACCGCGTGCTGACGGCGCTCTTCGCTCGCCTCGCGCACAACGGCTTCCCGAGCCGTCTCAAGCGCCGGTTCGAGCTCTCGGTCGAAGCTTTCGTCGACGAGTTCTTGGAGCACCCGGAGTGGTTCACCGGCTTCGCCCAGCACCGTGAGATCCTCGAGCGCTGGGTCGAGACCCACCTGATGGATGTGGTGAACCGGGGGAAATCGAACCAGGCCGTCGCGGCCCCGCGGCCGCTCCACGGGTTCACCTACCGCTTCCGCAATCCGAAACACTCGCGCGATTACGGCGCAGCGCAGCAACTCTACGAGGCGCTCTACCACGCGCGGAAGGGCGCCGGTCAGGCGGCGATCGAGCAGCTCAACCGGTTTTTCTTCCAGGGCCACGACAAGGTCACCGGGCGCACCGATGGCGCCGCCGTTCTCGACGTCGAGACCCAGGCACTCCTGCGGCTCGCCGAGCAGGTGGAGGACGCGCCCGACACACGCAGCGGCCGCGAGAGCTTCACCCCGATGTGCATCGGCGCCGCGGATCTGCTGGCCGAGGACATCAAGCGCTTGCTCTTCTACGAGCGGCACATCCCGCGCTCCGTGATGGTCGACTACCTGAAGGTGCTCCTCGCCTTCCACCTGGCGCTCTACCACCTGCGTCTCTTCAAGCTCCTCCCGGCCCAGGTAAAGCGGCGCGGCGCCGACCCCATCTGTGCACCGAGCGCCTGCCCGATGGACCCGCGCAGCGCCGACAACCCGCACGGAGACTGCCCCTACCGGGTCGGCGTGTTCGTCGACGTGGCCGGTCAGCCCGAGACGCCAGCGGCCCGGCTCGCCGTGCGGAGCGCCGACGTCCACTACCGTCGCATCCCCTCGTTCGTGAAGGCCTACTTCACCTTCAAGAAGCTCGACGAGTTCGGCGAGTCGCTGGTGAAGACGGGCAAGCTGCACCGCCCCAAGGGCGAGGTGCTTGGCGTGGCCGACGTGCTGCAGCTTCTCGAGCCGTTGCACAAGGACGAGCGCGCCAAGTTCTTCGGCGCCCGCGTGTACGCGCTGGTTCAGGACTCGGCCGGCAACACCGAGACGGACCTCGACCCAGAGCTGAAGGCCGTCCTCGATTTTAAGCTGTCGGAGTTCGAGACGTACATCGAGATGCTGGTGGCGCTCCGCGGGAAGTTCCACCGCCAGTACATCACCGAGTGCATCGACTCGCTCCTGATGAAGAACCGCCCGGGGGCGCTCATCACCCAGGGGCGGACGAAGGGCGCCCCCCGGCGCTTTGTGCTCGACAGCCGGCTACTCGAGGTACTGCTTCAGATTGCGGTGCTCCGGCAGGACACCCCGAGCGGGCCCTTCTACACGGGCGAGATGCGCATCGAGGCCCTCCTCACGTGGTTGCGGGAGCGCTATGGCCTGCACATCGACCGCCTGCCGCGCGGAGACGGCTTCAGCGCGCCAAGCATCGAGGACCGCGCCGCGCTCCGCGAGAACACGGCCGCTTTCACCGCGCGCCTGCGAGAGGTCGGCTTCTACCGTGACCTCTCGGACGCGTATGTCTCGCAGACGGTGACGCCGCGCTACCGCATAGAGCCCCCGACGGGAAGCAACGGGGGAACGCCATGAGCCAGGGACTTCGCACGGTCCAGCCACACGACCTGGCGGCTGAGCTCGAAGCCGAGCTCTTCCCTCGGCTTGTCGAGCTGCTCCGATCGCGCGGTCGTGGTCACTGCATGCGCCTCACCGATCTCGACCGCGACCTGATGGTGCGCCTCTGCGGACGGCTCCGCGCTGAGGTGCCCGAGTCCCGGGTCGTGATTCTCGGAAACGGGCGCAGCACGACCCCGCCGACGCTGACGGTCACCTCGACGAAGCTAGTCGAGCTTCGCAATCCCCTCCCGGATGGCGCTCTGCGTGCACCGCTCCTCGTGTTCATCCCGAACGACCTTCGCGCCGCCGCGGAGGACAGCTTCGGCATCGCGACCTTCGAGGACGTCCCGGTGGGCGACGTCTACGCTCGCCTCCGCGCGCGCCTGATCAGCGAGCTGCCGGCCGCGATTCGCGGCGCCGTCGCCGAGAGTCTGCGCAGGCTCGAGGGCGAGACCGTCTGGCCCTTCGCCGAGCCGCTGTCGGTCGTGCGCTTCCTGCTCAGCGCGAAGCTGAACGACGGAGACCCCGAGGCCGTGGGGGCCGGGCTCTTCGAGCTCGCGCTCGTTCCTGACTTCGAGCTGCTGAGCGACGCCACAAAGGCGCCGGCTCGCATCGCGCGCAACCGCGACGCCGTGCGGACGCTGACCTGGTCGGCGCGCTCGGAGCGGGGGCGCGTGCTCGAGCTCGGATTGAAGAAGGGACCGTTCCAGGCGCAGCTGGGCGAGTTCCTCACGGACGCCGGCGTCGAGGACCCGCGCGAGTGGACGCGCCGAATCGTCCTGGATCGGGCTTGCTGGAAGTTCGCCTTCCATCGATGGGAGTTCGAGGAGAACACCGACGAGCAGGGTCACGTCTTCATCGGTGATGTCGTGGCGGAGCTTCCGACCGTTGGCGACGAGCCGTCCGACGCGAAGCTCCAGGAGCTCAAGGCCGACGAGAAGATCCTCGTCGTCGGCAAGGGAGGGCTCCGGAAGTTCAACGTCGGATTCCGAGTCGACCCACATCCGTCCCGAGTGGAGGGGCTCGCAAAGTTCGTCGCACAGGTGATCTCCAAGGAGACCGGCCCGGTTGGGCTCGTGCGCAGCAAGAAGACTTGGACGTCGTCGCGGCTCACCGCGACCATCGACCTCAACAACCTGCACAAGGTCGATTGGGAAGAAGGCTGGCACTTCGTCCGGGTGCTGGGTCAGACCGAGGACGGCGAGCTCATTCCCCTCGTCGACGAAGCTGGGCACCCACTTCCGTGGGCGGTCGACGATGCTGACGCGACGGTTCCGCGGCCGAACGAGAGTGACCTCTTCTACGTGGTCACCGAGGTCGACGAGCCCCCTCCGCCGCCACAACGTGCGGTGCAGAACGACGAGAGCCTCGAGCACGCGCGGCTTCGGCTGCAGTTCAGCGCCGTGGTCGATGACCGCGACCCGACGGTGATCGCACCTCAGAGCGTCTCCTGGGCCGAGCGCCGCCGCGGCCAAGGCGCAGGCTCGGAGATGCTCGAGGTTCAGTTCGGCCGAGAAGGGACGGTGCACGTCCCCGTCTCTCGGGCGCTAAAGGGCCTCGAGCAGTCGATCCTCGCGGCGCCGACCGGCCCGGTGGCTTGGCGGATCGCGGTCCGCATGGGGCAGCCCGACAAGCCGACGGTGGAGGAAGCGCGCTGGCCGGCGACCGATGAGTGCCGCGAGTTCCTCGAGACCCGCACGGCCTGGTTCGACGCGATCCGCTCCGGCGCGAGCGAGCTCGTGACCCAGGCCGCCGATTTGCGGGCGCTCCAGCCGGTGGCGGTGGCGTATGCAGACGCGTACCAGCGCCTCGTCGCGGCGCTTCTCCGGCGCGCCGATGCAGGTGAGAGCCCCGAGGGCAAGGCTGCGCTCAGCGATCTCTGGCGCATGCTCACCTTGGACACGGTCACCGTCGCGGTGATCGACCACCGTGGACGACGGCGGGAAGCCGCCCTCGTGGCTCCGACGCATCCGCTCCGCGTTCTCTGGTTCGCGGCGTGGGCGGAGACCGGAACCCAGTGGCTCGAGGCGGCCCGCAAAGGTCCCGCCGAGTTCGTGGTCGCCACGCGCGACGCGATCCTGAAGCAGCTCGCTCCGGTGGGCCATCCGCCGGTGCTAGCAACGCCTGGCGGCCAGTCCGTCAGTGGGCGTCTCATGACGCCGATCGACAACCTGTCTCCCCACTGGACGCTCTACGCCCCGGCACACGAGCCCGACCCGCGCGGATTGCTCGGGGAGGTGTGCACTGCGTTCGGTCTGCCCGAGCCGGCAATCGGCGGCGCCGCGATCGATGGCGAAGCCCTCGCGGCGAGGGTGCAGCGGTACCTGGTTCAGCACCCGTACATCACCACGCTGGTCATCAACGCGTTCAACCCCGGCCGCGCCGGCGTGCTCGCCGACATGCTGCACGGCCTTCAGCGACAGCCAGTGTTCGAGGACGTCCGCTACGACGTGCGCCTCTTCGTCCCCGATGCGGAGGCACCTGGCGTCGGCGAAGGACTGGCCGAGCTGCTCTCGCCTTCGGGGAGCCAGAGCGGGCGTGAGGCCGATGCGTTCGCCACGCCTGGTGGCGACCACCTCCATCCGAAGCTCGCTCTCGGCGTGCGCAGTACTTCGGACTTCCGCGCCAATCCCGAACGCTTCGCGGCCCACCTCACGTTCTTGTTCGACCTCTTCCCCGCAGAGGAGGTCGGTGCGGCCACCGCCTCCGTGCGCGAGTCGGCAGCTCCGGTGCACGGTCTGCTGCAGGACTACCACGTCGACTACCAGGAGGACGACGCCACCATCGCCTGGCGACGCACGCCGCGGCACGGCGTCGCCTTGCCGCTCGTCGGCTGCGAGGAGCTCACCGACCTGCTCTCGACGCTGCCCGCGATGCTGTCCAGCGCGACCTCGGCGGTGGCGACCGGTCAGGCGGGCGTCGGGATGCGACCCGTCATCGGGCTCGCGCTCGACGCGACCGAGCGCGCCCTGCTGCACCAAGTGCACGAGGTGAGCGACTGGGTGATCACGCTTGACCGCAACATGGGCATCGAGTTCTTCGACCACGGCGGCCGGCGCGATCGGCCCGATTACCTCATCGACCACTCACCGGATGTGGGAGCCGCGCTCGGTCATCGCCTGACGATCACCTCGCGCTCGGTCGCCGAGCTCGAAGCGATGCTCGTGCCGGTGCTCGAGGACTACGGCCTTCCGGCCGACGGCCGCCACGCCGTCGCCGTGCTCGACCAACTGCGCTCCCTCTCGGGGCAGCTCGCACTGAAGCTCATCTCCGCGCCTTCGCAGCGCGCCGAAGCACTCGGCCTCGCGCTGTCGCGCATGTACCTCGAACACCAGGGCGCCTTCCAGAGCCAGATCGCGGTTCCCCTCGACGCTCACCTCGAGCTGTACCGCTCGTTGAAGAAGGTCGCCGACGAGCTTGGAGACGACGTTAGCTTCAAGCGAACCGACCTCGGCCTCTTCGATCTAAACGCCGCCGAGCGGACCATTACTTGCCGGCTGGTCGAGGTGAAGTGCTACACGGTAGTCGGTGATCTCGCAGCATATGCGGCGTTGAGGGATCGAATTGCCGCTCAGATTGAGCAGAGTCTGGAAGTGCTGTCTACGCACTTCGACCCGCATCGCGCTGCAACGGATCGTGCAGACAGACTTGTCAAGACCCGCGAGTTCGTAGCACTTCTTGAATTCTACCTTGACCGGGGTGTGCGGTACGGAGTCATGAGTCAGAACGCAGCTGAGGAGGCTCGTTTCCTGCTGCGTACACTCGAGGACGGTTACCGATTGGTGTTCACACGAAGCGCCCTCATCTTCGACTTTGAGAAGGAAGGCAGCGAGATCGAAGATGAACACAACGTCGAGTTTCATCGGGTGGGCGCAAACCTGATCCGAGAACTGGTTGACTCGGTTGCCGTGACCCCTCAAGACTTCACCGCTGGCGTCACAGCAGGTGCGTTGCTGGGTGTTCAAGCGGAACATGCCGAAGCAGTACCCACACGTAGTCGTGAGCGTGTTCCTAGTGTCCCGACACTCGGTTCCGCGGCATTTCTCAATGAATCGCGGGAACGCACAGTCACATGGGATGAGCTTCCGTTCACACGCAAGCGGGATGCGGTCGAGCGGGAAAAGGGCGTCCGGGCCGACGATGCAGTTGCAGAGGCTCCAACTCCAGCTTCAACCTTGGCCAACTCTGGTGGTGAGCACCAGTCGGCGACGCACCCACACAGTGGGTTCGAGTCTCCACACGAGGCGGCACCGGAAGCGGCGCTCAGCTCGAACGAGAGCGGTGCCGACGACAGTCTGGCCATGCCGACCGCGCGCGTTGATGAACTGCCATCAAGCCCACACACTGCACCCGCAGAGGCGGCGAGAGAACACGACGGACACATTGCCACTTCCGACGCCAGGCGCGATGACGAGGCTCGTCTAGCGGCAGACTCCCCGGCTTATGACGTCATTCTTGGCGTCACCGGGTCCTCGCCCCAGTACGGCATCCTCGGGGAGGTCTCTGGGCGCACGATCGCGCTTGACCTCAATCACACCCATACGATCAGCCTCTTCGGAGTTCAGGGGGGCGGCAAGAGTTACACGTTGGGTACCGTGGCCGAGATGGCGTCCCTTCCGATTGACGGCATCAATCGCCTTCCGCAGCCCCTAGCTACCGTGATCTTCCACTTCAGTCAGACCATGGACTACGCACCCGAGTTCACCTCCATGGCACATCCAAACAGCGATGAGGTCCAGGTTGCTGCTCTGCGCGAGAAGTTTGGTGCGGAGCCCTGCGGACTCGGAGACGTGCTTCTGCTAGTACCGGCTGACAAGCTTGAGGAACGGCGCACGGAGTTCCCGGCCGTTGAAGTACGCCCCATCAAGTTCGCGGCTTCAGAACTTCAGGCCAGTCACTGGCGTTTCCTGATGGGCGCAGTGGGAAATCAATCCACCTACATACGTCAACTGAATCGCATAATGCGGCAGCGCCGAGAGGACATGACGCTGACGAGCCTAAGACAAGGTATCACCGGTTCGAGCATGCCCGACCACATCAAGGAACTCGCGTTGAACAGGCTCGACCTAGCTGAAGAGTTCATTGATGACTGCACGCGCGTTAGAGATCTTGTTCGCCCCGGCCGGCTGGTGATTGTTGACCTTCGCGATGAGTTCATTGAGAAGGACCAGGCGCTCGGCCTTTCCGTCGTTCTTCTCCAGCTATTCGCCGAGTCGACCTTCCAGGGGCGCACATTCAACAAGCTCGTGGTGTTCGATGAGGCCCACAAGTACATCGACAGTCCAGACCTGGTCGCAGGCCTCATTGAGGTAGTGCGGGAGATGCGCCACAAAGGGACGACGATTCTGGTCGCGAGCCAAGATCCTCCATCAGTTCCGGTACAACTCATCGAACTTTCAAGCCAGATCATTCTTCATCGGTTCAACTCACCTGCCTGGTTGAAACACATTCAGAAGGCGAACGCTGCCCTGGGTAGCCTTAGTGCCGATAAGCTGGCTCGCCTAGGACCAGGAGAGGCCGTTGTTTGGTCCAGCAAGGCGTCTGATAGTGCGTTCACGACTGGGGCTGTCAAGATTCACTTGCGACCACGTGTAACCCGTCATGGGGGCGCGACGAAGACCGCGGTGGATGACTAGGTCTTGCCTTTGCCTAGCTGAAGGGCATGTCGAGTGCGGGCGACGTGCGATTGGCAGTCCGATTGGTTACCATCCGATTGTTCTGTCGTGATTGTCTGGTTCGGGATCACTAGTCTGTGAGATCTGACCACCGCTAGAACTCCAGGTTGATCGATAGTACAGGCATCTATGGCACATAGTCGAAATGAGGCAAGGTCCGACGGCCGCGAACTCCTGAACCAGCTCTTCGTACGCACCGCCGCGTATCAATCCTCCACGGAGTTCCTCGAACTGATTCGATTCATTGCCGACTTCCGCTTCCAGAGCCCGTACAACGCGTACCTCCTTCGATGTCAGAACCCTTACGTCTCATTCGTAGCGTCGGCAACCGAATGGGAGGGTATGCACGGTGCGACGATACGGAGACACGCTCGACCACTGGTGATCCTGAGACCGTTTGGGCCTGTGGACTTCGTCTACGACATCTCAGATGTGGAGGGTGGCAACCTGCCCAGGAGGCTTCGTGAGGCGGATGTTGCGGTTGGGCGGGTCAGTCAGCGACGGCTGAGCATGTTGCTCAAGAGTGCTCAGCATCACGGTATCGGCTTCGAGTCGATCGCGGCACCGGACACATTCGCGGGCCGGGCAACAAGACTCCATGATCCGCGTTCTTCGAACCTTGTCACAGGCATCTCCGAGTCACCGCAGCTTTTCGATGATCCGCTCTTCGTGTTCGGCGAACAGCGATTCGAGGCGCGATTCGTGGTCGAGGTGAACAAGAACCTGAACCGGGAACAGACTTACGCCACTCTCTTGCATGAGTTAGCCCATGTACTGTGCGGACACCTTGGCCCGGTATTGGTGGAGAGCGCGAACAAGCTCTCCCGCGACCGCGACCGGATCCCGCCCGCGGTCGCAGAGCTCGAAGCTGAGGCAGTTGCGTACATCACGGGTGCAAGGACTGGCGTTGAGATGCGTTCCGAAGAGTATCTTGCAGCGTATGTCGAGCGCGCTATGGCGCACAAGGACTTGATCAACGTGGACGCGATCTTTACAGCTGCCGGCGACCTTGAGAAATGGGGTGAGCGCGGAGTCCGACCGCAGAAACCGCGCAAGTCGGAGAGCACATCGCGCTTGCGGCGACGAGCAATGCAGATGCTCGACGAGCGCGCAACCTGAGCTCAATTGCGCACGGTCTTCGCTGACGTGAGGGCTGCAAAGTCGGGCTCAAGTTGTCCAAGCTACATGAGCAAGGGTGGTTGGCGTCATCTGGCCCGAGATCACGGCCGAAACACCGCATCGTTATGCCACTCCAGATACTCCGCCCCAGGTCGATCAGCCGGCCGCTGCGGCAACACCGCCAACCTCTGCTTCTCCAGGCGGTAGTAGTCCCGCCCGTTGTTGAACTCCTTCTGCAGCAACGACGACACCCGGATCCGGTAACCGCGATCGACCGTCAAGTACCCCTGATCGAACAGCTTGTGGATGTCCGACCGAAGAGATAGCCCGTTCGACACCGCGTTCGGTCCGTCCATCGAGAACGGCTTAATGTGCGCAGCCTCGAGCACGGGGCGAACCCGCTCGCCAGTAGCAGCGCAGCGCGTGTCGTACGCGTCGAGTACGCTCAACCGGAACGCGCCCTGCCCCAAGCGAGATGACGTCAGGTACTCGCTGCCGAAGCGGCGTTCGCCCGGTGGGAAGAGCGGCGTGCTGGGATGGAGCAGGCCAGGCACTCCGGCCGCGTTCGGTCCGAGGATTGCACGAGGGTCGCTCATCCGCTCGGCGACGGCGTCCCAGAGGCGCGCGGCGACCGGATCGCACAGCTCATACCCCTTCCCCACTTGCGTGCTCACCGGCCAGTCCGCCGGCGCCGGCACCCAGAGTTCGCGCGGGAAGTAGAACGGCTCGTTCAGCAGGACGCAGCCGATCGTGGGGTCGAGCGACGCCGGGTCTCCACCCAACGTACGAATCCGGCTCAGGAAAGCGCTGATATCGGTGATACCGTTCTTCTCCTCGAATGCCTCCCAAGCCATCGACACGGACGCCTGCACGAAACGAACGAAGAACCCACCACCCATGATGAAGCCAGGGCTCGGGATGCCCGTGTCCGACGTCTTCGACTTGAAGAGGAATGGCTCACCCGGCTGGAGCGCCTTGAACCCGACTCTCCCGCTCGGACGCCAGAAGTTGACCTCGTCCGAGCGTTGATCGCGAAGTAGCGAGAACCAGTCGTAGTCCGTGAGTCCGATGTACAGTCGCACGCGATTGTCCCTACGGCATTATGCACACAGTTGCACTGATTGGATTCTGAACTAGCAGCCCACCTACTCCATCAACCGGGTGTCGCCGTTTCGTGCATGCTGTACCCATGAACCCCATTGGCAAGATCGAACGCGTCCCCCTCCGCACGGTCTGGAGGCACGAGGCCTACGAGCTCACGACGTGGCTACAGAACAACCTGGATGTCGTCAACAGCGTCACCGACCTCAACCTGTCTGTCGCCGAACGCGAGTTCTCAGCTGGCGCATACTTCGTGGACCTGGTTGCCGAGGATGATGCGCTCGGTACGGTCATCATCGAGAACCAGCTCGAACGGAGCGATCACGATCACCTGGGAAAGCTACTCACCTACCTCGCGATGCTGGAGGCAGAGGTAGCGGTGTGGATCGTCGCAGATCCAAGACCCGAACACGTCCGCGCGGTCGCATGGCTCAACGAATCGACGGATGCACGCTTCTACCTTCTGAAGGTGGAGGCCGTGCGCATCGGGGACTCACTTCCCGCACCGTTGCTGACGTCGATCGTGAACCCGAGCGAGGAGGCGCGTGCAGCCGGGAACAAACGACGGGACCTCAGTGGCCGACACCTCGAGCGCTACACCTTCTGGACGAAATTCCTTGAGTTTGCGAGCTCGAAGACCAGTCTTCACGCCGGCCTACGCGCTAGGCCAGACGCCGCACTCGGCATCGGGACCGGGATGGTGGGGTTGACCTACTACTACGTCGTGAACCAAACCACCTGCCGAGTAGAGCTGTACATCGACCGTGGCAGTGGCGCCGACGAAGAGAATCGCCGCATCTTCGATCGACTGCACCTCAATAAGTGGGAGATCGAGGCTTCGTTCGGTGATTCCCTCGACTGGCAGCCGCTAGACCACGCTCGCGCATGTCGGATCGCCAAGCAGATTGACCTTGGCGGCTACCGCGCGGAAGCGCAGTACGAAGCGCTCTTCCCTGCTCTCCTCGATCATATGACCCGCCTCGTCAATGCGCTTCGCCCCCAAATCGAACAGCTTCGAGAGCAACCTGATGCGTCTGAACCGCCCGTGTGAGCGCGGCGCCCGGAACTCAAGTCGAGCCGGACCCCACGTAACGCTCGATCTCCAGTCCACTCACCCACCCCGCACAGTGCGACGCGGCGTTCCCTGGGTTAACCCTCCCCTTCTGCATTAGTCTGCCGTTCAACGTGCGAACGGCACGTAGGAAACGAGC
>CAYYOK010000051.1:0-21386 GCA_964473205.1 uncultured bacterium
GGCAGGTGCGCCCGCCGCGGTCGGTGACTATCGCCGCGGCGCGCTTCATCACCGGCTCCCAGTCGGGGTCGGTCATGTCGGTGACGAGGACGTCGCCCGGCCGGACGCGCTCCATCTCACGAGCGCTGTCGACGACGCGCACGATGCCGGTGGCGATGCGCGAGCCGACGGCGCGGCCGGTCACGAGCACCTCGCCCGAGCCGAGCAGGCGGTAGCGCTCCAGGGTGCGGCCGCTGCGGCTCTGCACCGTCTCGGGTCTCGCCTGCACGATGTAGATGTGGCCGTCGACGCCGTCCTTGGCCCACTCGATGTCCATCGGGCGGCCGTAGTGCTCCTCGATGGCCAGAGCTTGCCGTCCGAGCTCGGCCAGGTCCTCGTCGCTGAGGCTGAAGCGGCGCCGCTCCTCGTCCGGCACGCCGTGCCGCAGGACTCCGCCGCCGTCCTCCTGCGCGAACACCATCCGCTCGGCCTTGCTGCCAAGACGGCGGCTGAGCACGGGCGAGAAGCCGTGCCTCAGGCCGTGCTTCGAGAGGTAGAACTCGTCGGGGTTGACGGCACCCTGCACGATCAACTCTCCCAGACCGTAGATCGAGGTGACGAACACCGCGTCGCGGAAGCCCGACTCGGTGTCGAGCGTGAACGCCACGCCGCTGGCGCCGAGGTCGGACCTGACCATGCGCTGAACGCCGGCCGACAGAGCGACCTCGGCGTGATCGAAGCCCTGGTGCACGCGATACGAGATGGCGCGGTCCGTGAACAGCGAGGCGAAGACCTTGTGGACCTTCTCCAGCACCGCCTCGACCCCGCGAACGTTGAGGAACGTCTCCTGCTGGCCGGCGAACGAAGCCTCCGGCAGGTCCTCGGCGGTGGCCGAGGAGCGCACCGCGACGGTCAGCTCGCCCGCCGCTCGCGCCTCCATCTCGACATAGGCGGCTCGCACCGCCGCAGCCAGCGCAGGCTGCAGAGGCGTGGCGAGCACCAGGTCGCGGACCTCGCGGCCGCGCTGAGCCAGCAGCACGACGTCGTCAGGGTCTACGCCGGCGAGCAGCTCTTCGATGCGCCTGGCGATGCCGCCGTGCTCCAGGTACTCGCGGTAGGCGTCGGCGGTCGTCGCGAAGCCCGTCGGCACGCGCACGCCGGCGCTCCTGAGGTTGCCGATCAGCTCGCCGATCGAGGCGTTCTTGCCGCCTACGAGGCCGACGTCTCCCATGCCGACCTTCTCGAAGGGGACGATGTAGCTCACTGCTGCCTCCTGCGCGCGTGGCGCGCTCTGGCGCCATCTGAGGGCTATGCTGCTCGCATGAGCGTGGTGGACGTGCGAAACGCGAGCCGGGGCGCTGGCGAGGAGCCGCGCTTCCGGCCGCCTGGCTTGAGACTAGCGCGCGTCGAGCCCAGCGTCCGTGAGCCCGCCCGCATATCTGAGAACGCTCGCGCCCTCAGGCGGGAGAGAGCATGAGCCCGACCGGCAAGCGCGCCGTCTACTTCGTGTCCGACCACACAGGCGTGACGGCCGAGGTGCTCGGCCACAGCCTGCTGGCGCGCTTCGAGGAGCGCGACCTCGTCACCACGACCAGGCCGTTCGTCAACAGCGTCGAGCGCGCGGACGAGCTGGTGGCGGAGCTCGCGGCGCTGCCCGACCAGCCGATCGTCTTCAGCACGATCACCGAACAGGCCGTCAGGGAGCGCATCTCCGCCGCCGTCACCCACCACCTCGACCTCTTCTCGCCGTTCATCGAGTCGTTGGAGGAGGTCTTCGGCTACCCCGCCGCGACGCGCATCGGAGCCGCGCACGGCATCAGGGACCTCGCCCGCTACCAGGCGCGCATCGACGCCGTCGAGTTCTCGCTCGCGACCGACGACGGCTCCAACACGAACCGCTATCCCCAGGCCGAGGCCGTCATGATCGGCGTGTCGCGCGTCGGCAAGAGCCCGACCTGCCTCTACCTGGCGATGCAGTACGGCGTCAGGGCCTCCAACTACCCGCTGGCCGACGACGACTTCGAGCGCAGCACCCTCCCGCAGCCGATCGCGCCGTACGTGCCCAAGCTGTTCGGTCTCACCATCCAACCCCAGCGCCTCTACGAGCTCAGGCAGCGCCGGCGTCCGAACAGCGAGTACGCCTCCATGCCGCGCTGCGAGTACGAGGTGAGGCGCGCCGAGAGCCTGTTCCGCCAACACGGCGTCCCGTTCGTCGACGTGACGCACTTAAGCGTCGAGGAGCTGGCGGCCACGCTGCTGCAGCGGCGCCGGCTGCCGACCTAGGGCTATCTAGATGTGAATCCGGTAGGCAGGTGCCTATAAGCCACGAGCACCGCCACTCAGCCGGGGTAGTCTCTTCCCAGAGGAGTGGATCGTGACGGCAAGAAGCGTGGTTCGACCCTTGTCCTCGCTCCCGCCAACACAGATTTTGGCGGCTTTGGGGTTTGAACGCCGGCAACCTTCTGTCAACAACGCGAGAAGCGTGGTTCGCCAATTGGTGGAAGCGTACTGGGCAGCGTTCTCTGACATATCCTTGAGGCCCCTCGATGCATTCCTCCATGAGGACCTACCGCAAGGCGGTCTCACGGACCAGGCGGCACGATCTCTCGGAGTACGTCTAGCAGAGACATCTCCGCTAGACGCAGGATTCGTCATCGGTAGGTTGTATACATCCCTCCTTCCGACCAGATACCGCTCTACCTACGGTATCTACTTCACACCACCGACACTAGTCAGGAGGTTGCTGGACCTTGCCAGGGGTTCTGGCGTTAGGCTGGCATCGGCAACGGTTCTTGATCCGGCGTGTGGTGGTGGCGCGTTCCTGGCTCCGGTTGTGAGCGGCAAGCTAGCAGAGTTGCGCGACGTAAGCCCGAGTTCCGCCGTTGCCGCGATAGCGGGCAGCGTGAAGGGCTACGAGATAGACCCATTCAGCGCTTGGCTTTCGCAGATTTTCGTCGATGCCGCAATCGAGCGAACCTGTCAACTGGCTGAAGTCGAGATGCCGCTGGTCGTAGAGGTGAGGGACTCACTTCTCACTCCGGTAAGCGACCGGTTCGACTTGGTAGTGGGAAACCCACCCTACGGAAAGGTCACATTGTCGGCCGAGTCTCGCAAGCACTTCGCGCGGAGCCTCTATGGGCACGCGAACGCTTACGGCCTCTTCATGGACCTGGCACTTCGCGTCACACAGTCGCAGGGCACAATAGCGTTTGTTACCCCAACGAGTTTCCTCGCGGGTCAGTACTTCAAGTCACTACGGGCCTTGCTGGCCTCAGAGGCTCAACCATACGCCTTCGAGTTCGTGAGCGATCGCGCTGGGGTCTTCGATGACGTCCTTCAGGAAACCATGTTGGCGGTCTTCCGGAAGTCCGCTGTCCCAAGCTTCGCTAAGGTTAGTAGTCTCCGCATACAGCAGGATGGTGATATCGAAATCACTGAGGTCGGCGAGGTCAGCCTGCCGCCAGCAGTAGAAGAACCTTGGATAGTGTCACGTGACCCCCAGACTTCAGCGCTGGCCAGCGCTGCGATGAAATCCTCTACTCGCCTGGCAGACCTGGGCTACAAGGTAAGCACCGGCCCGCTCGTGTGGAATCGTCACAAGCCGCAGCTTCGCAGCGAACCCGGTCCGATGACGTATCCATTGATCTGGGCGGAGTCCGTCACGTCGGAAGGGACGTTCAGCTTTCGCGCCGTCAAGCGGAACCATGAGCCGTACTTCGAAGTGCGGCCCGGTCTCGACGACCACCTATTGGTACGAGTTCCATGCGTCCTGGTTCAGAGGACCACGTCGAAGGAACAACGCCGGAGGCTCATGGCGGCAGAACTACCAGCGGGATTCATCGACGAGCACTCAGCGGTCATCGTCGAGAACCACTTGAACATCGTTTACGCCGACCGCAAACCTCTTGTTCCTCCAAGCGTCGTAGCCTCCTTACTAAACAGCAGCGTTATCGACGCGTTGTTTCGGTGCATCAGCGGGTCAGTCGCGGTTAGCGCTTTCGAACTCGCCTCGATGCCGCTACCTCCGCTCGAGACGCTCCTACGCTACGCTCGTGCTGTTCAGGCAGATTCGCACAGCGCCGTGGCAGAGCAGGTACTAATGTCCGGCTATAGTGACCGACCTACCGCGACTTACTGACCGGGCAGAGGTTCAAAGGCGCCTGATGGCGGTGTTCCCGCCTGGACTGCCCAACAGGAACTACGTGACGCGTGAGATGGCAGCGAGCACAGTCCTCACGATGCTCTACCTTGGTGCTGTCGAAGGGCTCGACTACTACCTTAAGCCTGATCAGGTAACGAGAATGGATGATTTGCAGGCCGAGAGGACGAGCGATAGAGATCGGCTGGCCTGGCGTACTTCAAGCATCCAACCTGGTGGCAGAGCCGGGTGGTACGCAAAGAACACTCGCGAGCCTATTCGTGACGAAACGATTCGGCAGGGACTGATCTACTACGGAGCCGCATTCGAGGCAGAGAACCTACCCACGACTAGTCCGAAGGGCCGGTACGCACTCTACGCCGACTTCGTCGAACTCTTCGATCCTTACCTAGTAGGTGAAGCTCTTGCGACAAAGACCCAGACATGGAGGAACGCACACTTGTCGCAGGAATCTTTGGCTCGCATCAAGATTCTAGAGAATGTAGCCGTCTCGAGGTCCGACGCCGTCATCGTTCGGTTCCCGAACGGCGAATCGCGGCTGATGAGCCCCGGAAGGTCAAGTGACATCACCAAAGCGGTAGTAGAACGGTTCGCTACACGGTTCCTCCGGAACCCAGGTGTGCTTTGGCTCAGCGAGAGCGGGCAGCGAGAGACCTATCGTGATGTAAGGCTTTTACAAGCGCTGGGAATCAACATCGAAACCGACAGGTTGCTTCCAGATGTCATGCTGGTCGATCTCGGAGGTCGAGAGGATCCCCCCTTTTTCGTCTTCGTAGAGGTCGTCGCCACGGATGGACCGATAACGGAGGCACGCAAGCAGGCTCTATTGAGGTTGGCAACCGACGCCGGTTACCACGCGGACAACGTGGCGTTCGTCAATGCTTACCTCGATCCAGAAACTTCAGCCTACCGGCGCACGAATGCGACGTTGGCGTGGGGCACGTTCGTCTGGTTCCTCACACACGAGGACAGATTGATCGCCCTCAATCGTCAGCGCGAAGGTCTCCACTTACGAGATTTCCACTCAATCGTCGAATAGCCCCGCGAAGCCTAACGAATCTAGATGAGCACGCCGAGTACACTAGCCAGGTGATGGATGAAGCAACCGCCGACATCGGCATGATCGGTCTCGCCGTGATGGGCCAGAACCTGGTCCTCAACATGGACGACAACGGCTACGAGGTGGCGGTCTACAACCGCACGGCCTCCGTGACCCACGAGTTCCTGGACGGCCCGGCAGCGGGCACGCGCGTCAGCGGGCACGAGGACCTCGCCTCGCTGATCGCGGCGCTCAAGCGGCCTCGCAAGGTGATGCTGATGGTCAAGGCCGGCGCGGTGGTGGACGCCGTGATCGAGGAGCTGAGGCCGCTGCTCGAGCCCGGCGACCTGCTCATCGACGGCGGCAACTCCAACCACACCGACTCGACGCGGCGCTCCAAGGAGCTGAGGGAGGCCGGCCTGCTCTACATCGGTACCGGCGTCTCCGGCGGCGAGGAGGGCGCGAGGAACGGCCCCTCGATCATGCCCGGCGGTCACGTCGAAGCCTGGCCGCTGGTCAAGGACCTGTTCCAGGCCATCTCGGCCAAGGTCGACGGCGAGCCCTGCTGCGAGTGGATGGGCGAGGACGGCGCCGGCCACTTCGTGAAGATGGTGCACAACGGCATCGAGTACGGCGACATGCAGCTGATCGCCGAGGCGTACCACCTGCTCGCCACCGAGGGCGGGCTCGACGCCGACGCGACCGGCGCGCTCTTCGAGCGCTGGAACCGCGGCGTGCTCGACTCCTACCTGATCGACATCACCGCGCAGATCTTCCGGTACAAGGATGAGGACGGCAGCGCGCTGGTCGGCAAGATCCTCGACTCGGCCGGCCAGAAGGGCACCGGTAAGTGGACGGCCATCGACGCGCTCAACCTCGGCGTGCCGCTGACGCTGATCACCGAGGCCGTGTTCGCGAGGTTCCTCTCGGCGCTCAAGGACGAGCGCGTGGCCGCCTCCAAGGTGCTCAAAGGGCCGGCGCCCGACGAGACGCGCTCGAGCAACTTCGAGGACGACCTCGAGCAGGCGCTCTACGCGTCGAAGATCGCCTCGTACGCCCAGGGCTTCATGCTGCTGCGCGCCACCGCCGCCGAGTTCGGCTGGAGCATCGACTACCGCTCGGTGGCCCGCATCTGGCGGGGCGGTTGCATCATCCGCTCGCGCTTCCTCAACGACATCGCCGCCGCTTACGAGGCGGACGCCGATCTGGCCAGCCTGCTGGTGGCGCCGTTCTTCGCGCACGCCCTTAACAAAGCCCAGGACGGCTGGCGGCGCAGCATCGCGCGCGCCGTCACGGGAGGCATCCCGGTGCCGACGATGTCCGCGGCATTGGCCTTCTTCGACGGTTACCGCCACGCCACCCTGCCCGCCAACCTGATCCAGGCCCAACGCGACTTCTTCGGCGCGCACACCTACGAGCGCGTCGACAAGCCGCGCGGCGAGCACTTCCACACCGACTGGACCGGGCACGGCGGCAAGACGACCTCGGGTACCTACCAGGCCTGATCGGCGGCGCCGCCCGGCCGCGGCTAACGTGGACCGGTCTGCGGTGGACCCGGCCACGGCGGAACCGGCTACTGCGGGCTACTGCGGGTCGAAGAGCTGGTAGCGCTGAGGCCTGACGGCGACCTCGGCGCCGAGGGGGAAGCCCTGCTCCTCGGCCACATCGGCCTCGAGGCGGAAGGCGCCGTCTACCTCCAGCTCGAGGCGCCGCCAGCCGCTGTTGCGCCTCGAGCCCCTGACCCGCGCCGGGATCTCGCCCTGGGCGGCGGGGCGGGCGCTCACCTCCAGATGGTGCGGCCTGACCACCAACAGCGCCGGGCCGTCGCGGCGGCCGCGCGCGTCCAAGCCGGTCGTGCCGGGACCGCGCCCGCCAGAGCCGGGGCCGCCGAGACCGTCTGCGCCGAGGCTGGCGCCGCCGATCACCACGCGTCCCCCGACCACTTCGACGGGCAGGCTGCTGCTCTCGCCGATGAAATCGAACACGAAGCGGTTGGCCGGCCGGTCGTGCAGCTCGTCGGGCGTGCCGACCTGCTCGATGCGGCCGTCGTTCATCACCACGACCCTGTCGGCGAGCTCCATCGCCTCCTCCTGATCGTGGGTGACGAACAGGGTGGTGTAGCCGGTGTCGTCGTGGATCTCGCGCACCGCCCGGCGCAGCTCGCGCCTGACGCGTGCGTCCAGCGCCCCGAACGGCTCGTCGAGCAGCAGCAGCTGCGGGTCGATGGCGAGGGCCCGCGCCAGAGCCACGCGCTGGCGCTGACCGCCCGAGAGCTGGGCCGGGAAGCGCGAGGCGAGCTCCTCGAGCTTGACCATGCGCAGCAGCTCCATCACGCGCTCGTAGGTCGCGCGGTGGCTCGGTCGCCGGCTGCGCGGCATCACCCTGAGCCCGAACGCGACGTTGTCGAACACGCGCATGTGCCTGAACAGCGCGTAGTGCTGGAACACCAGCCCGACGCTGCGCTCCTGCAGGCGCATCAGCGAGGCGTCCTCGCCGCCCACCATCACCAGCCCCTCCTGCAGGGGCTCGAGCCCGGCGATCACGCGCAGCAGCGTCGACTTGCCGGAGCCGGAAGGGCCGAGCAGGGCGACCAGCTCGCCGCCGGCGACCTGCAGGTCGATGCCCTTGAGGACCGGCGTCCCGCCGAACTCGAGGTAGACGCCCTGAAGCACCAGCTCGACGCTCCTGCCCCAGCTCCTCTCGCCCCTGGAGGCGGGCGCGTCCTGAGCGGCGAGCGGCGCGGTCTGGTCCTGAGCACCCTTGCCATCGCTGTGTCTGAAGACGTCCTCAGCCAAGATGCGCCTCACCTCCGTTCGCGGGCCCCGCGCCCGCCCTGGCGAAACGGCGCTCCAGCAGGTGCTTGGCGAGGAGCGTGACGAGCGCCAGCAGCACCAGCAGCGAGGCGAGGCTGAACGCGGCGACCCAGTTGTACTCGTTGTAGAGGATCTCCACCTGCAGCGGGACCGTGTTGGTCAGGCCGCGGATGTGACCCGAAACGACCGCCGCGGCGCCGAACTCGCCCATCGCGCGGGCGTTGCACAGCAGCACGCCGTAGAGCAGCCCCCAGCGGACGTTGGGCAGCGTCACGCGCAGGAACGTGGTGAGGCCGTTGGCGCCCAGCGACAGGGCGGCCTCCTCCTCGGCGTTGCCCAGCTCCTGCATCACCGGGATCAGCTCGCGCGCCACGAACGGGAAGGTCACGAACATCGTGGCGAGGACGATGCCCGGCACGGCGAACACGATCTGGATGCCGCGGTCCTCGAGGTACGGCCCGAAGAAGCCCTGTGCGCCGAACAGGATCAGGTAGATCATCCCTGCGATGACCGGCGAGACCGAGAACGGCAGGTCGATCAGCGTCGTCAGCAGCGCCTTGCCTCTGAACTCGAACTTGGCGATGGCCCACGACGCCGCCAGCCCGAACACGAGGTTGGCCGGCACCGCGATGGCCGCCACCAGCAGCGTCAGGCGTATCGCCGAGACGGCCTCGGGGTCGCGCAACGAGGTGAGGAAGCCGCCCAGGCCGGCCCGCAGGGCCTCGTAGAACACCACCGCCAACGGCAGCAACAGGAACAGGGCCAAGAAGACGTAGACCGCGCCTATCGCCGCGGCGCGAGCGACCGGCGGGTCGGTGGTCGCGCGCCTGCCGCCGACCGGACCGAGCTCAGACCTCACCGAAGCGCCTCCTCGTCCAGGCCTGCACCAGGTTGACGCCCAGCAGCAGGACGAAGGCCGCCGTCAGCATCGCGACCGCGATGGCGAGGGCGGCCGGGTAGTCGAACTCCTCGAGCTTGACGACGATCAGCAGCGGCGCGATCTCGGTGCGGCCGGGGATGTTGCCGGCGATGAAGATCACCGAGCCGTACTCGCCGATCCCGCGCGCCAAGGCCAGCACGAACCCCGTGAGGGACGAAGGCAGCAGGGTCGGCAGGATGACCCGCCACAGCGTCTGCGCCCGGCTGGCCCCGAGCGTGGCGGCGGCCTCCTCCACCTCGGCGTCGAGCTCCTCGACGACCGGCTGCACCGACCTGACCACGAAGGGCAGGCCGATGAACACCAGCGCCACGACGATCCCCACGGGCGTGTACGCGACCTGCAGGCCGGAGGGCTCGAGCAGCCGCCCCAGCCACCCCTCGCGATCGAGCAGCGCGGCCAGCGCCACGCCGGCCACCGCGGTCGGCAGCGCGAACGGCAGGTCGACGATCGCGTCGAGCGCGCGGCGGCCGGGGAAGCGGTAGCGCACCAGCACCCAGGCCACCAGAGGACCGAGCAGCAGGTTGATGGCGGCGGCCACCAGCGCGGCCGTGAAGCTCAGGCGCAGGGCTGCCAGCACCCGCGGGTCGGAGACGACCTCGAGGAACCGGGCCGGCGGGGTGCCGGCCGCTCGCAGCAACAGCCCCGCGATCGGCAGCAGCACGATCAGGCTCAGGTAGGTAAGGCTGAACCCCAGGGTCAGGCCGAAGCCCGGTATCACGCTGCGCCGGCGCCAGCCGCTCGCCCTGGTGCTCTCAACCACAGAAGGGACGCTCGTCATGTGGGCCTCGCAATGGTGACCTCAGCGGTGCGGTCTAGCCGCCATGAGCGCAGGCCGCCTCAGCGACCGAAGATCTGGTCGAAGGTTCCGCCCTCGGCGAAGTGCTTGGCCTGAGCCTCCGCCCAACCGCCGAACAGCGGGTCGTCGATGCTGACCATCGCCACCTCCTGGAAGCGCGCGGCGTCCTCGGGATCGGCGTGCTCCGGGTAGACGGGGCGGTAGAAGTGCTTGGCCGCGAGGCGCTGGCCCTCTGGGCTGTAGAGGTACTCGAGGTAGGCCTGCGCCACCTCGAGCGTGCCGTTGGCCTCGGCGTTGGCGTCGACCAGCGCCACCGGCGGCTCGGCCAGCACGGAGATCGACGGCACCACGACCTCGAACGCGTCGGCCCCGAAGCTGGCGATGGCCAGGTAGGCCTCGTTCTCCCAGGCGATCAGCACGTCGCCCTGGCGCCGCTGCACGAAGGTGGTCATCGAGCCGCGAGCGGCGGTGTCGAGCATCGTCACGTTGGCGTAGATGCCTGCGACGAAGTCGAGCATCTGCTCCTCGTCACCGTCGAACTCGGCGGCGGCCCACGCCCAGGCCGCCAGGTAGTTCCAGCGCGCGCCGCCCGAGGTCTTGGGGTTGGGAGTCACCAGCCCGACGTCGTCCCTCGCCAGGTCGTCCCAGTCGGTGATGCTCTTGGGGTTGCCGGCCCGCACCAGGAACACGATCGTCGAGGTGTAAGGCGCCGAATCGTGCGGCAGGCGCTCGCGCCAACCGGGGTCGATGCGGCCGGAGAGGCTGGCGATCGCGTCGATGTCCACCTGGGTGGCGAGGGTCACGACGTCGGCCCTCAGGCCTTCGATCACCGCCCTGGCCTGGGCTCCGGAGCCGCCGTGAGACTGGTTGACGCGCACGTCGACCCCGTGCTCGGCCGACCAGTAGTCGGCGAACGCCTGGTTGAACTCGCGGTAGAACTCGCGCGTCGGGTCGTAGGAGACGTTGAGCAGCGTCACCTGAGCCGCGCCGTTGATGACCGAGACCAGTAAGACGAGCAGCAGCGCAACGCGTCCGCCTGCCGCCGCCCCCCGTCCGAAGCGCAAGGTCCGGGCGTCGATCAAGCGAGGGAAACCTCGTTCTGGTCGCATATGAACCTCTCGTTCCCGGCGTTGGTAGACCCTAGCACTCAACCGTGAGACGCGGGATGTCTCACGAGACCACTCTCGGCTGCCTTCGACAGCTAGGAGCGCAGCACAAGACCGCGCTCCGCGCCCGGGTCTTACGTCCCTACTCACTTCCCTCTCAGGAACATAACGTGGATGCAGTTATCCAAGAATCGTCCTGGCACCCGAGTTGCGCACGGGTCCGGGCACGACACGAGAGGCGAACCGAACCGCGAGCCAAGGCGCGAACCGATGCTCGAACCAGGAGGACCGATGGAGCAGGCGAAGAGAGACCAACAGGCGATCGATGGAAGGCCCGGCGGGCGTCAAGGCGCGCGAACGCCCGTGGCGAAGCTGCTGTTCCCGCTGCTGGCAGGCGGGCTGCTGCTCGTGGCCGCGCTGGCCGTGGCCCAGGACACCACTGGCGACCTTCCCAAGGGGATCGGCCCGATCAGCGAGGTGATCCTCGGCGACATCGACCCCGACATGGCGGCCGCGGGCGAGGCGACCTTCAACATGCTGTGCGCCGCCTGCCACAAGTTCGGCGAGCGCTACGTCGGACCCGACCTGCAAGGCGTCAGCGAACGCCGGTCGCCCGAATGGATCATGAACATGATCCTCAACACCAACCAGATGATCTTCGAGGACGACACGGCTTACGACCTTCTCGCCCAGTACATGACCCCGATGCCTCAGCTGCCGTTGACCGAGGAGCAAGCACGCGAGCTCCTCGAGTTCTTCCGGCTGCAGGACGCCGACGCCGCCGGCGGCTGAGCCAGCCGCCCGACCAACCGCCGCGCTGGCGCGCCACGGCGGCCGACCACGAGACCCAGGCGAACAGGGAAGACAGCGAGGAGAGCGGCCAGCTCGGCACGGCCGCAGTCGCAAGGCTCCTCGCTTCAGGAGGTATCAGATGGCACTACGTAGATTTGCCTTGGTCGCCCTAGCGCTAGGTGCGCTCGCGGCCGGACTGGTGCTGGCGCAGGGCGCCAGGAGCGCAGCCCGGACCGCCAGCGACGCCGCCGCCAGGGTCTTCGTCCCGCCCGGCGAGCACGACGAGTACTACGCCTTCCTCTCCGGCGGCTTCAACGGCCAGCTCAGCGTCGTCGGCCTGCCCTCGGGCCGCACGCTGCGGCTCATCCCGGTCTTCTCGCAGCACGCCGAGAACGGCTACGGCTACTCCGAGGAGACCCTGGCCCTGTTCAACACCTCGTACGGCCCCGTCTACTGGGACGACACCCACCACCCGCAGCTCTCGCGCACCAACGGCATCGCCGACGGCCGCTGGATCTTCATCAACGGCAACAACACCCCGCGCATCGCCAGAGTCGATCTGAGCACCTTCGAGACCGTCGAGATCATCGAGGTCCCCAACGTCGGCGGCAACCACCCCTCGCCGTTCTCGACCATGAACACCGAGTACCTGGTCGCCGGCACCCGCTTCAGCGTGCCCGTCCCGCAGGCGGACATGCCGATCGCCGACTACAAGGGCAACTTCCAGGGCGCGATCACGTTCGTCTCGGTCGAGCCCACCAGCGGCGAGATGGCCATCGCCTTCCAGCTCCTGGTGCCGGGCTTCAACTACGACCTGGCGCACTGCGGCAAGGGCCCCTCGGCCGACTGGTGCTTCTTCAGCTCCTACAACACCGAGGAAGCCAACACGCTGCTCGAGGTCAACGCCTCGCAGTCCGACACCGACTTCGTCAGCGCCGTCAACTGGCGCCGCGCCGAGCAGTGCATCGCAGAAGGCGCCGCGTTCACCATGCCGGCCAACTACGCCCACAACATCGTCGACCACGACTCCGGCATCGCCTCCACCACGATGCGCGACTCCGTGACCATGCTGCGCCCCGAGGACTGCGAAGGCGTCATCTACTATCTGCCGACGCCCAAGTCGCCGCACGGCGCCGACGTCAACCCCACCGGCGAGTACATCGTCCCCGGCGGCAAGCTCTCCTCCACCATCGTGGTGCATAGCTTCGCCAAGATGCTCGACGCGATCGAAGCCGAAGCTTTCGAAGGCGAAGCCTACGGCATCCCGATCATCAGCATGGAAGCCACCATGGCCGGCCAGGTCGAGCGCGCCTGCCTCGGGCCGCTACACAGCGAGTTCGACAGCAAGGGCTTCGTCTACACCTCGTGCTTCATCACCTCCGAGGTGATCAAGTGGAGCCTCGGCACCTTCGAGGTCGTCGACCGCATCCCCGCCTACTACTCGATCGGCCACTTGATGATCCCCGGCGGCGACAGCATGCAGCCGGCCGACAACTACGTCGTGGCCATGAACAAGATCACCAAGGACCGCTACCTGCCCACCGGCCCCGAGCTCGCCCACTCCGCTCAGCTCGTCGACATCAGCGGCAACACGATGCAGATGCTCCTCGACTTCCCCACGCTGGGTGAGCCGCACTACGCGCAAGGCATCCACGCCGACCTGGTCGCCCCCAATAGCCAGCAGATCTACTCGCTGGCCTCCAACAGCCACCCCTACGCCACCACCAGCGAGGCCGACGTCAGGGTCGTGCGCGAGGGCAGCGAGGTCCACATCTACATGACCTCGATCCGCTCGCACTTCGCGCCCGACGTCATCGAAGGCATCAAGGTCGGCGACACCGTCTACTGGCACGTCACCAACCTCGAGCAGGACTGGGACGTCCCCCACGGCTTCGCCGTCAAGGGCATGGCCGCCGCCAACATCCTGATCATGCCCGGCCGCACGCTGACCGTTAAGTGGGAGCCGACCCACGTCGGCGTGTTCCCGTTCTACTGCACCGACTTCTGCTCGGCGCTGCACCAGGAGATGCAGGGCTACGTCCGCGTCTCCCCCGCCGACTCCGACATCGCCCTGAGCTGGAGCCTGGGCAACTAGCACCTATGAGGGTCGGCCTGGGACGTTCCCCGGGCCGACCCTCGACCACGGCGCCGACCGGCGCCACCTGTCCAAGAAGACGCTTGACGAGAGAGAAGGTCGAACGGCATGACACGAGACGGTGTGACAAGCGATGGCGCGAGAAGTCAGACCGCGCGCCTCGGCTGGCTCGAGCGTTGCCTGATAGGCGTGGCGGCACTGCTGCCACTGGGCACGTTCCTGCGGCCCTTGTGGCACTACTACTTCGAGGCCCCGCAGTACCCGGAGGGCCTGTCGATGCAGATCTGGTCGTACCAACTGACCGGCCGCGTCGACCTCATCAACGGCCTGAACCACTACGTCGGCTTCATGAAGCTCGACGCCGCCGACTTCTGGGAGCTCAAGGTCCTGCCGGTGCTCGTCGCGCTCGTCGTCCTCGGCGGCCTGTTCGTCGTGATACAGGGCCGCAAGCGGCCCTTCGACCTGTGGCTGGCGGGCTACGGCCTGTTCGCCGTGCTGGGCATGACCGACTTCTACCGCTGGCTGTACAAGTTCGGCCACACCGTCGACCCGCGCGCCGCCATCACCATGGAGGGCTACACGCCTCCGATGATCGGCGAGAGCGTGTTCATGAACTTCTACATCACCGCCTGGCCCGGCTGGGGCGCCTACGCGCTGGCCGGCGGGTTCGTGCTCGGCCTCGCCGTCTGGGGTTGGCGCCTCTTCCGCACCCGCGGACGCCGCGCTGCCCCCTTGAAGGCGAGCGCCGTGGCCGCGCTCCTCGCCGCGCTGCTGCTCTCCGGCTGCTCGACGCCCAAGCCGGTGCCGATCGTCATCGGCCAGGACCTCTGCGCGTTCTGCGAGATGCTGATCAGCGACCCCGGCTACCCGGCCCAGCTCGTCACCAAGACCGGCAAGGCCTACAAGTTCGACTCCATCGAATGCCTGCTCGCGTTCGTTCACGACGGCCCCGTCGCTCGCGATCAGGTTCACTCCATGTGGGTCACCGACTTCAACGAGCCGGGCAAGCTGCTGAAGGTCGAGGAGGCTCACTTCCTGCGCAGCGGTCAGCTCCGCAGCCCGATGGGCCTCAACGTCACCGCCTTCCGCACGCTCAAGGAGCTCGAGGACGTCAGGGCCGAGGTGGGTGGCGTCCAGGTCCGTCATGCCGACCTGCTCGACATGGTCATCCAGTCGGGCCTGATCGAGCGCGTCGCCGCGCACGACCACGGCATGGGCATGGGCGAGGGCCATGACGCGGGCGAGACGCCCGCCGCGGGCATGATGCACGCCGCCGACGAGATGCAAGGGGCGGGCGACGAGGACCAGCCGTGAACAGCGCCGGGCGGCGGACCAGGCTGACGGCGGCACTAGCCGCGGCCATCACCGTCGCCGCTGCCGGCTCTATCGCCGGTTTCGCCAGCCTCGCCGGCGTTGCCGGCGTCGCGTACGCTGCCGAGCTGAGCGTCTGCGCCAGCGGCTGCGACCACGACACCATCGCGTCGGCGCTCGCGGCCGCGCAGGACGGCGACGTGGTTCAGGTACACGCGGGCACGTACCGCGAAGGTCCGTTGGTCATCGACACCAGCATCAGCCTCGTCGGGATCGGTGAGCCGGTCCTCGACGGCGAGCTGCAGCACCAGATCCTGTCTATCACCGCCGACCACGTGTCGGTGCGCGGCTTGGTGCTCCGCGACGCCGGGCGCAGCCGCATCCGCGAGATCTCCGCCATCAAAGCCGAGAACGTCGGCGGCTGCCTCATCGAGGACAACCGCATCGAGAACGCCTTCTTCGGCGTCTATCTAGCCAGGGCGACCGCCTGCGAGGTCAGGCGCAACACTATCGAAGGCGAGGCGGAGAACGAGGCCTTCTCCGGCAACGCCATCCACGTCTGGAACGGCTACGACATCGTCGTCGAGGACAACCTGATGACGGGTCACAGGGACGGCCTCTATCTCGAGTTCGCGCGCGGCAACGTCGTGCGCCGCAACATCAGCCGCGGCAACATCCGCTACGGCCTGCACTTCATGTTCTCCAACGAATCCGAGTTCTCCGACAACGTCTTCAGCCACAACGACGCTGGCGTCGCCGTCATGTACTCGAAAGAGATAACGATGATCGGCAACGAGTTCAGCGACAACTGGGGCGCCGCCGCCTACGGGCTGCTGCTGAAGGACATCAACGACTCGCTGGTCAGCGGCAACCTGTTCCAGAACAACACCGCCGGCGTCTACCTCGACGGCTCGAGCCGCACCGAGCTCAGCCACAACGAGTTCATCCAGAACGGCTACGCGCTGCGGGTCCTCGCCAACTCGATGGGCTCGCTGGTCCGCTACAACAACTTCATCGGCAACACCTTCGACGTCGTGACCAACTCGAACCGCTCCTACAACTCGTTCACCGAGAACTACTGGGACGCCTACGAGGGCTACGACCTCGACCGCGACGGCATCGGCGACGTCCCCTACCGACCCGTGCGGCTGTTCGCGCTGACCGTCGAGTGGTACCCGCAATCGCTGGTGCTGCTGCGCAGCCCGCTCTCGCAGGTGATGGACTACGCCGAGAGGCTGATGCCAGTCATCACACCCAAGGCCATCGAGGACGATCGGCCGCTGATGGGGAGGATCCGATGGTCGTCGTCGACGCGCTGAGCAAACGTTTCGGACGCCTCGAGGTGCTCAAGTGCGTCTCCGCCACGTTCGAGCCCGGCAAGGTGACGGCGGTGGTCGGGCCCAACGCATCGGGCAAGACGACGCTGATGAAGAGCATCCTGGGCCTGGTGCTGCCCGATGCCGGCGACGTCACCATCGACGGCGTCAGCGTCAGGAACAACCCGGCGTCGCGCAAGCGCGTCGGCTACATGCCCCAGGAGCCGCGCTTCCCCGACAACCTCAAGATCGCCGAGCTGTTCAGCCTGGTGCAGGACCTGCGCAGCGAGCGTCCCGGCGGCTTGGATGACCTCATCGACTACTTCGACCTGCGCCCCCACCTGGGCAAGGCCGTCAGGTCGCTGTCCGGCGGCACGCGCCAGAAGGCCAGCGCAGTGCTGACCTTCCTGTTCAGCCCGCGCGTGCTGCTCCTGGATGAGCCCAGCGCCGGCCTCGACCCAGTCGCGAGCAGCCGGCTGAAGGACCGCATCCTGCAGGAGCGCGACAAGGGCGCCACCGTGCTGCTGACCTCGCACGTGATGAGCGAGCTCGAGGAGCTCGCAGACGAGGTGCTGTTCCTGCTCGAGGGCACCGTGCGCTTCCGCGACACGCTAGGGGCCATCCGCGCGATGACGGGCGAGCACCGCCTGGAGCGTGCCGTCGCCAAGCTGATGAGCGGGGAGACGCCGGTCACCGACTTTCAGCTAGTCAAGGGAGGACGCGCGTGAACACCGCCCTCAAGGTCATGAAGTACGCGTTCTTCGACCTGCTGCGCAGCCGCTGGCTCATCGCCTACACGGCGTTCTTCGCCGTCGCCACCTCGGGCCTGCTCTACTTCGGCGACGAGCCGGTGCAAGCGGCGCTCAGCGCGCTGAACCTGGTGCTGCTGATCATCCCGCTGGTGGCGCTGATGCTCGGCATGAACTACTACTACTACACGCGCGACTTCGTGCAGCTGATCCTCACGCAGCCGGTCTCGCGGCCGAGCGTGTTCGTCGGGCAGTTCGCCGGCGTGGCGCTGCCGCTAGCTGGAGCGTTCGTGCTCGGCACAGGGGCGCCTTACCTCGTCTACAGCTTCAGCGGCAACGTCGACGTGCCGATGCTCGTCAGCCTGCTCGGCGCGGGCGCGCTGATCAGCCTGGTGTTCACGGCGCTGGCGTTCTGGTTCGGCATCGCCAACGAGGAGCGCGCCAAGGCTCTGGGCCTGGCGCTGGGCGCCTGGCTGGCGCTGAGCGTCGTCTACGACGGCCTGGTCCTGTTCTTCATCGCGCTGGCGCAGGCGTACCCGATCGACAGGGCAGTGATCATCGCCAGCCTGCTGAACCCGATCGACCTCTCGCGCATCCTGGTGCTGCTGCAGCTCGACACCGCCGCGCTGATGGGCTACACCGGCGCGCTCTTCCGCACCTTCCTCGGCTCGACCACCGGTCTCCTGGTGGCCGTCGGCGCGCTGCTGGTGTGGGTGGCGGGGCCGGCGCTGCTGGGGCTGCGGGCGTTCAGGCGCAAGAACTTCTAGGTCAGCGCGGCGTGCCGCCCTGAACGGGGTAGCCACGCAGGCTTCATGGCTCTTCGTCGAAGTTATGGCGGTAGTAGTTCGGGGTGAGGCCGAGGACCTTCCGAAAGTCGGTGGTCAGGTGGGCGTGGTCGGCGTATCCGAGCTCTGCGGCAACGCGTGCGATCGTGAGCGAGGGCTCTTCGCGGAGGCGTTGGGCAGCCTCTTGGAGGCGGTAGCGGCGGATGACGGCGAGAGGTGGTTGGCCGATGTGACGCTGAGCCAGTCGCTGCACGCCCCGTATCGAGGTGCCCAGTCGTTCGGCGACCTGAGCTACGCTCACGATCGAGCGATCAGAGGAGATCATCTCCTCCATGGTGTTCGCGAGTAGCCCCTGCTCGTCAGGCGGGCCGAGGTTCGCTGCTGCCCACTCGGCGTAGGCCTGCACGGCGCGATCTCGGCTTCGCTCCCCGTTCTCGTCACGCATCGCCGTTGCTACGGCGCGGTGCAGGTCAGGAACATCGACGGCGATCTCGGTGTCTCGGATAGTGCTCGGATCGGACACGAGCGACGTGATCGCAGCGGGGCGCAGGAGCGCCCCAACCCCCCAACCTTGCCCCTGAAGGTCGCGGTGTGAGATCCCTGTCGTGGGGCCTGCCAAGGATACGCCGCTGGGTTCGACGACAAGGTTGGACGCTGGGAACGGCAACACCTCTTGTCGCGAGGTCTGCCCTGGTGCGAGGTTCCAGCGCGGTATCCAGAACCAACGGATCAGCTCTCGCAGTTGGGCGGGTGCCGGCATGCGGTGGAAGGATGGGAGCCGAGTCGGGTAGAGAATGCCTCGCATGTCGCTCTTGCCGGTCATCGCTTCCTTCCTTCGGCACGGTCGTCGCGAATCTTCAAGACGGATCGAGGGAACGCGTGTATGGTCGATTCGTATGAACGAATCCACGAGATCTCGCCGCGGAGTCTCCGGCGAGCACACCACCGACGGCGTCCCGCACGGCTCGACGAGCCTGACCCCGTTTCTGGCAATCGAGAACGCTGCCGCTGCGCTCAGATTCTACGAGTCCGTGTTCGGCGCTCGCGTCGTCGATACCACCGAGATTGGTGGCTTGGTGGTGCACGCCGAGCTGGACTTCGGCAACGGCAGGCTTCAGATCGGCGAACCCACTCCCGACTACGGGCTGATCCCGGCACCCGATGGAGATGCCGACTGCTACTCGATCGGCCTCTACTGCGCCGACGTGGATACGCTGGTGCAGCGAGCCGAGCAGGCTGGCGCAACGATTCGCGAGGCGGTGAGCACCTTCGTCTCCGGCGACCGATTCGCCTCCATCCGCGACCCGTTCGGGGTTCGCTGGTCGATCATGACCCGCGTCGAAGACCTGTCCGAAGACGAGAGCGCGCGCAGGGTCGCGCAATGGGCCGCCGAGCAAAAGGCATCGAACGACCGATGAGCAGTGACGCCCAGCCTCATACGGGCTGCGTATCGTCACCGCGTCCACGCACGCCGACGCGCGCCTGCCCAGAACCGCCGCCGCTAGCTACCGTCCCAACGTCCCCCGCCGCAGGTCGGCGAGATAGTTGATCATCATCACCGAGGAGAGCTCGCCGACGTGAGTCATCACGTGGTTGCCCTCGACGTCGAAGAACAGCGTGGTCGGCAGACCGATGCTTCCGAAGGTATCTCCCAGGCGCGAGCGGCTGTCCAGCAGCACGTTGCGGAGCTCGAAGCCCTCATCCTCTAGGTAGCCCTGCACGGTGGCGCGGGGCTCACCCTGATCCGCGAACACGAAATGCACGTCGGGATACGAGTTCGAGGCAGCCTCCAGCATCGGCAACTCGCGCCGGCACGGCAGGCACCAAGTAGCCCAGAGGTTGAGCACGACAGGTTGTCCTCGCAGCGAGGCGAGGTCGAGCTCTCCTCCTTCCAGCCGCTCCAAGCTGAGGCTGGGTAGGCTCTGCGCGTAGGTCTGGGCCGGGCTGAGCAGCGTCGGCAGCGCCAGCCAGGCCGCCAGCCCCAACACGGCCGGTACCGCCACGGCCTGCAGCGTCACGCGCCTCCGCCACACCGCGAGAGCCGCCACCACGGCTCCGGCCGCTATCCCCCACCAGGGCGAGTAGCCTCCTTGCCAGAACTGTAAGACGGCGACGGGCTGCTGCGCGAAGAGAGCTAGGTTCTCGATCACGTAGCCTAGGCGCGAGCCTAGAAGCACGGCGATAGCGGCGTTCCAGGCCCAAGCCGCGCTGGCTGGGGTTGTCTCGGCAGCCGCCGAACCGATCTGCGCTCGCTCGCCCTCGGCGCCGTCCGGCACCGCCTTCGGTCGCGACCTCCGCCTAGCGACGACCTCGGCCGCCACGAGCAGGACCACCAGCCCTAGCGCCGCGAACAGCCGCGGGGCACTGAGGACGACCGGGCCGAGTTGGAACGCGCTCATACCTGGATTCTAGCGTCCAGGAAGCACTTGCCGGGATGGCGGCAAGCCAGTGAGGTAGGCGTCGCTCTAGCTCCTCAGCCGACGATGCGGCACACTCAGACGATGAGCCCGAGCACGCGCACTCCGACCGAGGCACGCAACCGGCTGATGCTGAGAGCGCGAGACGCGATGGATCGCTCGTTCGAGACGGACATCGACGTGCCGGGGTTGGCCAGAACCGTCGGCATGTCGGAGGCACACTTCATCAGGACGTTCAAAGAGGTGTTCGCCGAGACGCCGCACCGCTACCTGCAGCGCCGCCGCGTGGAGCGCGCAATGTACCTGCTGCGCGAGACCGAGCGCAGCGTGACCGACGTCTGCTTCGACGTCGGCTTCAACAGCTTGGGCACCTTCAGCCGCACTTTCAAGGACATAACTGGAGTCACGCCCACCGAGTTCAGGCAGCGGTGGCAACCCGCGTTGAGCGTGCCGACCTGCTTCGCGATGGCTTGGGCGCGGCCCAGCAGTTTCGGAGAAGCGCGCCGGGAGACGGGTTCGTACAGTGACTCAGCCGACGACGCGAGCGACACCGCGACGGACGGCGACAACGAGGACACGAGCGACGAACCGGAGGCAACGCCATGATCAAGGGAATCAACATCTCGCACGTATGGGTCTTCGACCAGGACGAAGCTCTCGACTTCTACGTAGGCAAGCTCGGGCTCGAGGTCAGCGCGGACATCATGTTCGGCGGCGAGATGCGCTGGCTGACCGTCAGGCCGAAGGGAGAGACGCAGCGCGAGATCCTGCTGGAGAAGATCGCTCCGCCGAGCGTCGACCCCGATGCAGCCAAGCAGCTTCGCGAGCTCATCGCCAAGGGCGCCACCGGCTTCACGGTCGGGTTCGTGACCGACGACGCCAGAGGGCTGTGCGAGGAGCTGCGGGGCAAGGGCGTGGAGATCCGCGAGGAGCCCGTCGACCAGTTCTACGGCACGGACTTCGCCATCCGCGACCCGTTCGGCAATCACATCCGCATCCTGCAGCCGGCGCAGCAGCCAGGGGGAGCCGCCAGCCAGGGCTGAGCTGGAACCTCGACGAAGAAGAAGCGTGGGCTCGCGGAAACCGTCC
>CAYYOK010000052.1:0-7212 GCA_964473205.1 uncultured bacterium
GCGGTGCCGCCCAACGCCAACTCGCGCAGGTGCTCGAGGGCGTGCTCGACCGTCTCGATGCTCTTGCGCACCTGCGTCGCGTAACCGCCGAACTCCTGGCCGAGGGTGAGCGGCGTCGCGTCCATCATGTGCGTGCGACCGATCTTGACGATCGCACCGAACTCCCTCGACTTGGCCGCCAGCGAGTCATACAAGGCGCGAAGCTCTGGCAGCGTCCGCTCCACCAGCTTGGTGTAGGCCGCGATGTGCATGGCGGTCGGGAACGTGTCGTTCGACGACTGGCTCTTGTTGACGTCGTCGTTCGGGTGGATGGGCGTCTTGCTGCCGAGCGTGCCGCCGAGGAGCTCGATGGCGCGGTTCGCGACGACCTCGTTGACGTTCATGTTCGACTGCGTGCCCGACCCGGTCTGCCAGACGACCAGCGGGAACTCGTCGTCGAGCGCGCCGCTCTCGATCTCGTCGCAGACCCGGCCGATCAGCTCGGCCTTGGCGGGATCGAGGCCGGCTAGCTCGACGTTGACCTGGGCGGCGGCCTTCTTCAGCACCGCGAAGGCGCGGATCACCTCGATGGGCATGCGCTGTCCGCCGATCCTGAAGTTCTCCAGCGAGCGTTGCGTCTGGGCGCCCCAGTAGCGCTCGGCGGGCACCTGGACCTCGCCCATCGTGTCTTTCTCGATGCGGTGCTTCATGCTCACATGCTACCCAAGGGCGAAGCGCAGGGCGCCTGGCAAAGCGTCGCGCCAGGCTACCCAGTTGTGGCCCGCGCTGCGGACGCTCAGGCGGGTCTCGGCGCCGCGCTCGCCCAGCGCTGACGCGGCCTCCCGGTTGACGTCGTGGAGCCATTCGAGGCTGCCCACGTCGAGGTACCAGCGGCCCGGTACCTCGCCCTGGCCGGCGAGCCACTCAAGCAGCCACGAGCGCCGGCTGCGGTAGTGGTCGAGATCGCCGGGCGCCCCGAGGAAGGCCCCGGAGAGCGCGACCACCGCGTCGCCCGCGACCTGGGAGACGTCGCGGGCAACGCCGGCACCGCCGAACTTACCGGCACCGCGGACCGCGGCCTCCCGGCTGCGGGCGAGGAGGTACGCAGATGCCTGACCGCCGAGGCTCGCGCCGAGCCACACCCGCCGGGGCGACGTCGGCTGGCTCGCTTCGACCGCAGGGATCAGCTCGTCGAGCACGAAGCTGGTGTAGGCGTTGTCGTAGGCGTACTCGACGAGCCTATCGACGGGCTCGATCATCAGCAGCCGGGCAGGTCGCACCTCGGAGCGCGCCAGCAGCTCCTCTAGCACCGCAGCGATGCGGCCGATGCGCATGAACGTAACGCCGTCCTGCACGACGACGAGCGGCAGCTCGGCGCCGTCGTGACCGGCGGGCGTGTAGAGCGTGGCGCGCCTCGCGGCGCCGGCCAGCGCGGGGCTCTGAAGTCTCAGGCGTTCGAGGGTCCCAGCGGCACGCTCGGCCGGCACCTCGGCCAGTGGATCGGGGCGGTACTCGGGTCCGCACACCTCGCTGACCTCGCCGTACCAGAGGTTGTCGGTGCTCGCCGGCCACTGCGGATCGGGCCGGACCTCGCCAGCCTCATCGACGAAGGCGTACTGGTAGTAGACGTCGTCGGGCAGCTCGAGGGTCAGCGGCGGCGAGCCGGCGCGAAGGGTCTGCGGCGCCCTGTCCATGTCGGTCGAGTCGCTGATCAGCTGTCTCGCCCACTCGGGCGCCGTGATCGTCAAGCGCATCCCAAGAGTCTATGTGGGTGCCGCCGCGGCGCGTGAGCACTGGTAACCTAGCCGACCATGGCACTCCACCCCTGTCACGACATCGAGCTCGCGCACCTGACCGTCCGCACCGGCGCGAAGTGGAAGTACTTCCCCGCGGACGTGCTGCCTCTCTGGGTCGCCGAGATGGACTTCCGGATCGCCGAGCCCATCAAGCAGGCGATACGTCGCCGGCTGGATGAGGACGACCTCGGCTACGGCATGCCGAACGCGGTGCCGGGGCTGCAGGACGCCGTCGCCGACAGGCTCGCGCGCTTCGGCTACCGGCCGCCGACCGATTGCGTGCTGCCGCTGCAAGGCACCTCGATCGGTCTCGACTTCGCGGCGCGGGCGTTCGCGGGTCCCGGCGACGAGATCCTGATCCTGACGCCGCTCTACCCGCCCTTCAAGCGCGCCATCACCAGCGCCGGGCGCGTCCCCGTCGAGGTCGAGCTCGTCGACGACGGCACCGGCTACCGCATCGACATGGACGCCCTCGAGGCTGCCGTCACGCCAGCGACGCGCATGCTGATGCTGTGCAACCCGCACAACCCCGTCGGCCGGGTCTTCACGCGCTCCGAGCTCGAGGCTCTCGCCGAGTTCGTCCTGCGGCACAACCTGTGGCTGGTGTCCGACGACCTGCACGCCGACCTGGTGTTCGAGGGCGAGATGCTGATGATCGCCGGGCTCTCCGAGGAGCTGGCGAAGCGAACGATCACCCTGTACGGACCGAGCAAGGCGTACAACCTGCCCGGACTGCAGATCAGCTTCGCGGCCTCGTCCGACCGAAGCCTGCTGGAGAGGCTCAAGGCCGGCTCGCAAGGCACCTACCACGGCCCCAACGTGCTGGCGCAGGAGGCCGCCCTCGCCGCGTACGCGGGCTGCCAGGCCTGGCTCGACGACGTCCTCGCCTACCTGAGGGACAACCGCGCGCTGGTCACCGACTTCCTCGGCTCCAAGCTGCCCGAGATCGGCCACCATGCGCCGGAGGGCACGTACCTCTCGTGGCTCGACTTCCGCCGCACGCCGTTCGCCGACCTGCCCGCCAAGGCGCTGATGGAGCGGGTCAAGGTCGGTCTCAACGAGGGTGCCGACTACGGCAAGGGCGGCGCCGGCTTCGCGCGCCTCAACTTCGCCACCACGCGCGAGATCTTGAGCGAGGCCCTGGAGCGGCTCGCGGCCGCGTTCGGCTGAGCGCGTCGGCGTAGGCAGGCGTCAGCGCTCCTGCGGGCTAGCGGCTTCGGCCGGAAGCGCGGGCTCGCCTCCGCCTCAGCGCGCGAACCAGTCGAGGAAGTGCCGCCTCACGGCGGCCGGAACGCCCGTGGCGGGCGGATCGTGGTGCAGCTCGTGGTAGCCGCCCGCGATCTCGCGCAGCTCTACTCGCGGACTCGCGGCCGCCAAGCGCCGGCTGCCTCCGACGTCGGCGTAGCCGTCGTCGGAGCCGTGGACCACGAGGGCGTCCACCGCGAGAGTGGGCGCGCGCGCCAGCAGCGCCTCGCCCTCGGAGTGCAGCGTCACGCCGGTCACGGCAGGCACCCCGCCGTGGTGGTTGAGCGGGTCGGTGCGGTAGCGCTCGACCTCGGCCGGATCGCGCGAGATGCGGGTCTCGTCCGGGTTCGCCACCGGCAGCTTGGGCGCGAGGCGCGCGATCAGCCTCGCCGCGCTGAGCTGGATGCCGGGACGGCGCACGGCGTCGACCAGGAACGGCGAGCTCAGCGCCAACGAGCGGATCAGCCCGGGCTCGTCCAGGGCGAGGCGCAGCGCGATGGCGCCGCCCATGCTGTGTCCCATCAGGACCGGCTCCTTGCCGCTGGCGTCGGCGGCCCTAAGCAGCAGGAGCGAGGCGGCCGCGATAGGCCCGGCGTAGCCGTCGATCACTGCCCTGGGGCCCGGGCTGAGCCCGTGACCCGGCAGGTCGAACGCCCAGAACTCGTGGCCGGCCTCAGCGGCGGTCGCCGCCAGAACCGCGTGCCTGCGCGCGTGCTCGCCGTAGCCGTGGATCAGCACGACCGCTGAGCCGGCTCCAGCGGAGGACGCCGGCCAACGGTAGCCCGTCAACGGCGGGCCACCTGTCGCAGTCAGCTCGAACTTCAACGGCTCCAGGGCGACGCCCCCTTAGGACTGCTCCAAGAACTCGACCGCGAACTCCTCCATCACCGGGTTGGACAGGACCGTCCCGGCGACGGCCTCGAGCTGCCCCTCGACCTGAGCGCGCGCGCCAGCCAGGCTCAGCTCGATGCGCTTGCCGATGCGAACGTCGCTGAGGTTGGAGTGCCCGAGCCGCCTGAGCGTGCCCTCGACGGCGCGGCCCTGCGGGTCGAGGATCGAGCGCTTGAGCATCACGTCGACGACCGCGCGGTGCACGGTCTTCTCGTCTCCCCCGTGCTCGGCGCCGTGAGCGTGACCTCCCGGCTCGTAGAGGTGCCCTGCCTCGGCGCGGTACTCGGCCAGAGCCGCGTCGAGGTCGACGGCCATCACCCGGCGCAAGACCTCGGCGTACGCCTCCTCGACGCCACCGAGATCGCGGCGGAAGCGGTCCTTGTCCAGCTTCTCGCCGCTGGCGGCGTCCCACAGCCGGCAGGTGTCGGGGCTGATCTCGTCGGCGAGGACCAGCTCGCCCGACGGCGTGCGCCCGAACTCGAGCTTGAAGTCGGCGAGCACCAGCCCGGCAGCGGCGAACACGACCTTGAGCGCCTCGTTGACCTGCACGGTCAGCTCGAAGAGCTCCTCGAGCTCGTCGACGGTGGCGAACCCTAGCGCGACCGCCGCCGCGTCGTTGATGAAAGGGTCGCCGAGCGCGTCGTTCTTGTAGCACCACTCGATCACGACCGGATCGAGCTCGCCGCCCTCCTCGACGCCGTAGCGCTTGGCGAAGCTACCGGCCGCCCTGTTGCGCGCGATGACCTCGAGCGGGATGATCTGGACGCGCCTGACCAGCTGCTCGACGCCGTCTCCCACCTGCAGCAGATGCGTGGGGACGCCCGCCGCCTCGAGGTACTGCATGAGGCGGCCGGTCAGGGCGTTGTTCACGGCGCCCTTGCCCTGGATCACGCCGCGCTTGAGCGCGTTGAAGGCGGTGGCGTCGTCCTTGTACTCGACCAGCAGCACGCCATCGTCCTCGGTGGCGTACACGCGCTTGGCCTTGCCTTCGTAGAGCAGCGCACCTCGTCGCTTCACATCCATCACGCCGGGATGATACCCGAGGCGGGCCGCCTCGGAGATCAGAGCGGGCGGCCTCTACGAGCCGAGGCCGACGGGTTCACGGGGCGAAGCGCGCCGCTTCAGAGACCGAAGCGCGCCGCTTCAGAGACCGAAGCGGGCGTAGATCTCGTCGACGTAGCGCAGGTACCAGGCGGCGTCGAAAGCCTCGTCGAGCTCGGACGCCGAGAGCGTGTTGTCCGGGTCCGCAGCGACGAGCTCGCGTAGCGACGCGCCGGACTCCCAACCGCGCAGGCTAGTCCGCTGAGTGATCTCGTAGGCCGCCTCGCGGCTCATGCCCTTGGCGATCAGCGCGTGCAGCACGCGCTGCGAGAACACCAGGCCACCGAGCGAGCCGAGGTTGGCCGCGATCCGCTCCGGGTAGACGACCAGGTCGTCGAGCACCCTCCTCAGGCGCCTGAGCGCGTAGCTCGCCAGCGTCGTCGAGTCGGGGAGGATCACGCGCTCGACGCTCGAGTGGCTGATGTCGCGCTCGTGCCACAGCGCGACGTTCTCGAGCCCAGCCTGCAGGTTGGAGCGCAGCAGCCGCGCGATGCCGGCGAGATTCTCGCTGGCGATCGGGTTCTTCTTGTGAGGCATCGACGACGAGCCGGTCTGGCCCTTGGCGAAGCCCTCCTGCGCCTCGCGTACTTCCGTGCGTTGCAGGTGGCGGATCTCCAGTGCGACCCGCTCGATGGTCGTGCCGAGGATGGCGAGGGCGCTGAGCAGCTCGGCGTGACGGTCGCGCGCGACGGTCTGGTTGGTGATGGGGTCTGGGCTCAGCCCCAACGAGCGCGCCACGGCCTCCTCGACGTTGGGCGGGACGTGCGCGTAGGCACCGACCGAGCCGGAGAGCATCGCGACGGATATCGCAGCCTCGGCGGCGCGCAGGCGCCCAAGGTCGCGCTCCAACGCGGCTGCGAAGTTGAGGAACTTGAGGCCGAAGCTGGTCGGCTCGGCGTGGATCCCATGGGTGCGGCCGATGGTCGCGGTGTGCTTGTGCTCCACCGCCAGGCGCAGCAGCGCGCCGTGCGCAGCCTGTGCGTCGGCGAGTATCAGCGCCAGCGCGCGCTTGAGCAGCAGGTTCTGCGCGGTGTCGACGACATCGGTGCTGGTCAGGCCGTAGTGGACGTGCCGCGCGTCCTCGCCGAACAGCTCGGTCAGGGCGCGGGTGAACGCGACGATGTCGTGGCGAGTCACGGCCTCGAGCTCGGCGACCCTGATGGCGAAGGCGCCGTCCAACGGCGCGTCACTGACCTTGGAGCGCAGCCGGGCCACGCTGCCCGCCGGGACCTCGCCGAGTCCTTCGAAAGCCTCCATGGCGGCCAGCTCGACCTCGAGCCAGGTCCGGTAGCGCTCGGCCTCGCTCCACAGGCGCGTCATCTCCGGCGTGGAGTAGCGTTCGATCACGCGGGCAAGCTACCACGGCGCCCACGGCGCCGCCCGGTTCGGCAGCGCCTCGGACGGCCGCCGCGCCGACCCCGGCAAGTGCCGTCCAGAGCGGCTCAGCCGCCTCACGCGGGGGTGTTAGAATCGACCGTCGGGCCGCGCTGGATGGGCGCCTAGTGCGCCGTCGGCCGCGGCTCATGGAGGCTTCGTGAACGAAGGGGAAGTCGTCAGCGTTCAGATAACTGACGAGATCAAGTCGAGCTTCATCAACTACGCGATGTCCGTGATCGTGGACCGCGCTCTGCCTGACGTCAGGGACGGCCTCAAGCCCGTCCAGCGCCGCATCCTGTTCGCCATGCACCAGATGGGCCTCGCCTCGAACCGCAAGCATTCGAAGAGCGCGGGCGTGGTCGGCGAGGTCATCGGCAAGTACCACCCGCACGGCGACGGCGCCATCTACGACGCGATGGTGCGCATGGCGCAGGACTGGAACCTGCGCTACCGGCTGGTGGACGGCCAGGGCAACTTCGGTTCGATCGACGGAGACCCCGCCGCCGCCTACCGTTACACCGAGGCGCGCCTGACCGCCTTCGCCGAGTCGATGCTCGCCGAGATCGAGCAGGAGACCGTCGATTTCAGGGAGAACTTCGACGGCACGCTCTCCGAGCCCGAGGTCCTGCCCGCCGCCGTGCCCAACCTGCTCGTCAACGGCGCGGCCGGCATCGCGGTCGGCATGGCGACGAACCTCGCGCCTCACAACCTCGCCGAGATCGTCGACGGCCTCGTCGCACTCATCGACGAGCCGGACCTCACCACCCGCGAGCTGATGAAGCACGTCCACGGCCCCGACTTCCCCACCGGCGGCATCCTCGGC
>CAYYOK010000052.1:7222-21183 GCA_964473205.1 uncultured bacterium
CCTCGGCCGCGAGGGCATCGAGCAGGCGTTCGAGACCGGCCGCGGCAGCCTCAGGGTGCGCGGCCGCGCCCGCATCGAGGACCACAACCAGCGCGCCTCGATCGTCATCACCGAGATCCCCTACCAGGTCAACAAGACCTCGCTGATCCAGACGATCGCCGGGCTGGTGCGGGCCAAGCGCATCGAGGACATCGCCACCCTGCGCGACGAGTCCGACCGCCAGGGCATGCGCATCGTGCTCGAGCTCAAGCGCGGCTCGGTGCCGATGCTGGTGCTCAACCAGCTCTACAAGTACACGCAGCTCCAGACGACGTTCGCGGTCAACAACGTCGTGATCGTCGACCGCAGCCCCAAGGTCCTGTCGCTCAAGCAGATGCTCAGGCACTTCCTCGACCACCGCGCCGTCGTCATCAGGCGGCGCACCGAGTTCGAGCTGCGCAAGGCCAAGGAGCGCGCCCACATCCTCGAGGGCTATCTGATCGCCCTCGACAACCTCGACGCCGTCATCGCGCTGATCCGCTCCTCGAAGGACGGCCCTGAGGCCAAGGACGGCCTGATGCGCGAGTTCGGGCTCTCCGAGGTGCAGGCGCAGGCCGTGCTCGACATGCGCCTGCAGCGCCTCACCGGCCTGGAACGCGAGAAGATCAACGACGAGTACCGCGAGCTGCAAGAGGAGATAGCGCGGCTCGAGCTGATCCTCGGCACCGAGATCGAGCTGTGGCGCGTCGTGCGCACCGAGCTGCTGGCGGTCAGGAAGCAGTTCGGCGACGCCCGGCGCACCCAGATCGTCGACCTGACCGACGACATCGGCAAGGAAGACCTGATCGCCGAGGAGAACATGGTCGTCACCCTTACGCGCGGCGGCTACATCAAGCGCACCGCGCTCTCCAGCTACCGCTCGCAGTCGCGCGGCGGCCGCGGGGTCACGACCCAGAAGGCCAAGGAGGAGGACGTCAACTCGATCCTCCTGGTGGGCAGCACCCACGACTTCCTGCTCTTCTTCACCAACCGCGGCCGCGTCTACCGCGAGAAGATCTACGACCTGCCCGAGGCCGAGCGCGCCACCATCGGCAGCCACATCCGCAACATCCTGCCGCTGGTCGACGGCGAGAAGGTCGAGACCGTCCTCGCCCTGCGCAGCCTCGAGGTCGACGGCTACTTCGTGTTCGCGACCCGCAACGGGCTCATCAAGCGCACCGAGATCCGCGAGTACGGCAACATCAACGCCGCCGGCCTGGTGGCGATCAACCTGCTCGACGGCGACGAGCTGATCGCCGTGCGCATCGCCGACGGCAACGCCGACATCGTGCTCGGCACCAGGCGCGGCCAGGCGATCCGCTTCACCGAGGACGACGTGCGCGACACCGGCCGCGCCACCCAGGGGGTCATCGGCATCCGCCTGCGCCCCGGCGACGAGGTCGTCAGCATGGCCGTCATCCAGGAGGCCGACAAGCCTCTCGCCGAGCTGCTGTCGGTCAGCGAGAGCGGCCTGGGCAAGCGCACCCCGCTCTCCGAGTACCCGCTCCAGGGCCGCGGCGGACAGGGCGTCATCGGCCACAAGCTCACCGATCGCACCGGCGCGGTGGTCAGCCTCAATCAGGTCCTGGGCGCCGAGGAGCTCTTCGTGCTCTCCGAGTCTGGCGATCTGATCCGCACCAAGGTCGACGGCGTCAGCCTCTACGGCCGCGCCTCGCAGGGCGTGATGATCAAGCGCGTCGACGACGGCGACCGCGTCGTGGCGGCCATGGTGCTGCCGTCCGACGAGTCGCTGCAGACGGCCGCGCTCCCGGGGAGCTCGGACTGAGCATGCCGAGCCGACCGACCCGCCGACCGCAGCTGATCCTCGACTGCGACCCCGGTCACGACGACGCGCTGGCGATCATGCTGGCGGCCTCCCGCGCCGACCTGATCGCGATAACGGCGGTCAGCGGCAACGCGCCTCTCGAGAGGACCCTGCGCAACGCCCTGATGACCGCGCAGATCGCCGGGATCGGCGTCGAGGTCCACGCCGGGGCTGCCAAGCCGCTGATCGGCGAGGCGCGTCACGCCCCCGACATCCATGGACAGACCGGTCTGGATGGGCCGGTGCTGCCGCCGCTGACCAAGGTCGCGTCGGGCGTGCCGGCCGCGCGAGCCATCCTGACGGCCGCCGAGCAGCACGACGACCTGTGGCTCGTCGCCGTCGGGCCGCTGACCAACGTCGCGCTGGCGCTCGGCCTCGAGCCCTCGCTGGCAAGACGCCTGGCCGGCATCAGCATCATGGGCGGCGCCTACGGGCCCGGCAACACCACTGCCGCCGCCGAGTTCAACATCTGGGCCGACCCGGAGGCGGCTCAGATCGTCTTCGAGTCCGGTGCCAACCTCGTGCTCGCCGGCCTCGACCTCACCCACCAGTTCCGCATGACCGAGGCTCGCATCGCGCGACTGCGCTCGGCCGGCGGCGCCGGCGCCGAGTTCGCGGCCGACCTCCTGACCTTCTTCTCTGCCGCCTACCTCAGGCACACCGGGCTGCCCGGCGGCGGCCCGCTGCACGACCCCTGCGCCGTGCTGGCCGTGACCGACCCAGAGCTCTTCACCTCGACGCGCAGGCACGTGGCCGTCGAGACCGCCGGGCGCCTGACGCGCGGGATGACCGTCATCGACAGGCGCGGCAGCCTCAGCCTGGAGCCCAACACGACGGTGCTCGAGACGATGGACGCCGACGCGGCGTTCGAGCTGCTCTTGGACGCTGTCGCACCTAGAGACGTCACTCGAGAGGGTGTGAGCGCGCGATGATCGAGTTCCACCACGTCACCAAGACCTATCCGCGAGCGCACGCCCACGCGCTCAAGAACGTCGACTTCCAGATACACAAGGGCGAGTTCGCCTACATCACCGGGCACTCAGGAGCTGGCAAGTCGACGCTGCTCTCGCTGATGCTCAGGCGCATCACGCCGACCGAAGGCACCGTCATGATCGCCGGTCACGACGTGGCGCGCATGCGCGAGTCGCGGCTGCCCTACCTGCGCCGCGCCATCGGCATGGTGTTCCAAGACCACCGCCTGCTCGGACACCTCTCGGCGCTCGAGAACCTGACCTTCACCCTGCGCGCCACCGCCGCCAAGGGCAACTACGAGCAGAAGGCCCTCGCGGCGCTACGCCAGGTCGGGCTGGTGCACAAGCGCAAGGCCTACCCGATCGAGCTGAGCCTCGGGGAGCAGCAGCGCGTCGCGATCGCGCGCGCCGTCGTCACCGAGCCGCCGCTGCTCCTCACCGACGAGCCGACCGGCAACCTCGACCCCGACACCGCGATGGAGATCCTCGAGCTGCTCAACGACATCAACCTCCGCGGCACGACGGTGCTGGTGGCGACGCACGCTCGCGACCTCGTAGACCGGTTCCGCCGCCGGACCTTGGTGCTGCGCAACGGCGAGCTCGTCCGCGACGACGATCGCGGAGGATACTCCCTCTAGCTACGACAATCGCTTGGCGACCTCGTTGGCTCTGCGCCAGTCGGCGTCGTGCTGATGCCGCTCGGCGGCGAACCGCGCGAACGCCCAGGCGCGCACCCGCCCCTCGTCGAGCCCCAGCAGCCCCGCCCAGCGCCGCACGAACCTCGCCGGGTCGAGCGCCACCCTCTCGATCTGGTCGAACATGTGCTGCGTGGCGTCGTAACCCGGGTCTCCCACGAACGGCCTGACGTCGATGACGAGCCACGGCTCGCGCTCGGCAGCGAGAACGTTGCCTGCGTGCACGTCGGTGCCTAGCAGCGTGTCGCCGGCGCGCGGCCTGGCGAGCTCCTCGAGAGCGGCCAAGCCCTCGCGCACCAGAGCCGGGTCCGGCCAGCGCTCCTCGTCGGCGCGCGACTCCTCGCTCCAGTACGCGATCATCTCGGCCAGCGGCCTGAACCCATGCCCATCCTCCGGTCGGCGCCACAGCCGCGCGAGCGACCTGGCGAGCTGCTCGTCGCGCTCGTCCTCCGGTAGCTGGTTGAGGCTATGGCCGGGGACGCAGCGCTCGAGCAGCAGGGCGCCGCTGCGCTCGTCGGACGCGAGCAGGCGCACGGTCGGATCGCCGTCCCAGAACCGCAGGCCGGCCGCCTCGTCCCTACCCTCCATGTGCGGGAAGGCCAGCTTCAAGATCGCCTGCTCGCCGGACTCCGTCTCGGCTGGGAGGATCACGGCGGTGAACCCGTCGTGGCTCAGCGGCTCGCCTAGCCGCAGGCGCCAGGCCCGCGACACCTCGGCGACATGCTCCTCGAGCTGCCCGAGCCAGACGCGGCCTTCGGGCGTAAGCGAGGCGATGTGCCTGACACGGTCAGTGACCAGGCTGCGCCGTTCTGTCATCGGGTTCAGTCGCCGCGGCGGGGCGAGCCGCCGCCCCGCGAGGCGCCGCGCCGCTTGCCGCCGATCAGGCGCTCGTTGCCGCGCTTGAAGTTACCGGTGACGCGCTGGAGCGCGTACTGCTGAGCCTCGAAGGAGGCGCCGTCCAGCTCGGCGATGAGCTGGGCCGCGCGCTCACCACCGAGCGTGAGCACGCACCTGCCCTCCCAGAAGACGCGAACCCGTCCGTCCTTGGTTATCCGGGTCGTGAAGATCTCGCCGCCCATGGCGCTCCACGGTACCCCCAGCGGCGGGGCGGGTTGGTCGTTCGCCGGCGCGTCGAGGACGGCAGCGCTTCGCGGAACGACTGCGCGCGGCAGCTACAGCTGCATGACCGAGTAGTCGAGCCGCTCCTCGCTGAGCAGCATCTCGAGGAACTGCAGCTTGCTGAGAGCATCGATCATCGCGAAGGAGTTGTCCTTGTCGATGTAGATGCCGCCCTTCATGACGGTGTGGCCGTACACGCCGAAGCGGTGGCCCGCCTGCTTGACCAGCTCGGGCTTGTTGAACCACCAGGTCTTCGTGTCGGCGTCGTGATAGAAGAAATCGTCGAACGACTGCATGCCCGGCAACGGTCCGGCGTGCGCGAACTGCACGCCGTGGAACACCCGCTCGCGCGGCATGCGCCCGAACCACTCCTTGAGGTCGTCCGGGATGGCTACGCCGCCCTTCGTCTCGTCGAACTCGACGTGCTTGAGACCGCCCCTGGTGGCCAGCTCGAAGCGGTGATCGAGGGCGCTCTCGTCGTGGTTGCCGAGGATGATCGTGACGTTGCCGGCGGCGGCGTCGACGTAGCGTTTGAAGCGGTACAGCTCCCGGATCTGAGCCTTCGCCGCGCGGCGCAGGTGGTCGGGGTTGCTGGAGTCGTACGGCTCCTCGCCGACGGCCGTGGCGTAGGCGCGCTCGTCCTTGTAGTGGACCAGATCGCCGATGCACACCACCTGGTAGCGGCCTTCGACGACCGGCGGGGTGGGCTCGAGCGTTTGGGTGCAGGCAGCCGAGGCCTTGAGCACGCGCCACAGCTCGGGCCACTGCCCATGCACGTCGCCGATCGCGACGACTTTGATCACGAGGCCGCCACCGACGCCGCGGCAGCATGACTCACGAACCGGCTCCGCGCTTCTCCAACAGCAACGCCCTGAGCTTCGAGTAGAGCTCCCGACCCTCGTCAGGGTTGCGGCCGTAGCCGTGATGGGCCACCACCAGGCGAGCCGCTTCCCGCCCCAGCCCCTCCTCGTTGAGCCGCTCCACCAGCTTGTCGATCGCCTGCGCGCCCTGGCTGCGCTCGGGCGCCTGAGCACCGATGGCGTCGGCGCTGTGGCCGGGTGCGGTGGGCTGTCTAGGTCCGGCTTCGGCCTGCGCCCCGGGTACGACACCTCGTGCCGCCGCCGCGAACCGCTCGGCCCCGGCGGCGCTCTGGGCCCCCGTTATGCCTTCGGCGCCGGCTGCCATCGCCTCGCGCCACAGGTCCTCGCTAGGCAGGTAAAGGGGTTCTCCCGCCTCGCTGTCGAAGTCCACGACGGACCAGAAGCGGTCCTTGCGCGAGGGGCCGATCCCGAACGCGGCCGCTGCCAGCGCCAAGGCCCTCTCGCCCAGCGCCGCGGCGCTGACGGCGAGCCCGCTGGGCAGCTCGGCGACGGCTCCGCGCTCGACCCCGGCCAAGCGCAGGTTGCAGATCATCGCGCGCTCGCCGAACGGCAGCAGCGCGAAGCTCCAACCGTCCGCACCCAGCACGCCGTCGAACCGTTGCGCCAGCGCATCGGCGCTGACGCCGGGCGCCATCACGGCGGCCCCGGCATCCTCGGTCAACTCCTGGATCCACCAGGTCGCGCCGTGTGGGTCGAAGGCATGGCGAAGCTCTAGCCACGGCAGCGGCGGCATCGACCGATGATAGCAGCGCCCCAGCCGCCAACGAGGTGCAACTTCACTCGTTCAGGCCAGCCCGTACGCCGCTCTGCTGTAGAGTCGTCTCATGCTCCAGAAGCACAAGGCCGCGTCGCGCGAGCGCAGCGCGATGGCCCACGAACGCGTAACGGCTCGGCGTCCTGGCACCGCTTCGCGCGTGCGCGGCGCGCAGGCGACGCTGACATTTTCGGGGCTAGCGCTGCTCGCGTTGGTCGCCATGATGGCGCTGGCCGCATCGGCAGCGCAGGGCTCCCCCTCGCTCTCGCTCGACTCGTTCAACTACCGGGTCGGCGACACGCTGACGGTCAGGGCCACGGGCCTGCGACCGGGCAGCGAGTACGTCGTCACTCTGACCCCGCCAGAGGGCGTAGTGGGTGCCGATACCGTCACCGGCGAGCACGAGGCCGACGCCTCTGGACGCCTCAGCGTCGACCTGCCCCTGACCCATCCTGGGCGCTGGGCTCTCACCGTCAGCGGCCAAGACCTCGACGCCACGCTCAACGTTCAGGTCTCGGAAGGGATCTCGCGGCAACCTTCCCAGGAGCCTGCTCAGGCGCCCGGGTCGACGGCGCCACCCGCGGAGGAGCCAGAGGCTCAGACTCCTGGCGAGGACGAAACGGGCGCGACGACCGAGCCCGAGGAAACCGAACCTGGCGTCTCATCGCCGTCAGAAGAGCAAGCCGGGCCGACCGAGTCCGGACAGACCGAGCCGGGACAGGCTGAGCAAGAGCAGACCGAGCCCGGACAGACGCAGCCGGGGCAGACCGAGTCGGAGCCGGTCGAGTCGGAGCCGGTCGAGCCAGAGCAGACCGAGCCCGAGCAGACCGAGCCTGAGCAGAGCCAGGCCGTCCAAGAGGGCGAGACGCCAGACCAGACCCAGGACGACGTACCCCCGGCGACGGGCACGGAGCCCGCGCCGCCAACCACCTCTCCAGCCCTACCTCCGGCCAGTACGACAGCGCCGCCCTCGACCTCGGCTACGGGCATCGAGGTGACGCTCGAGAACGGCGCGTTCGTCGCCAGGTCCGCCGGACAGCAGTTGTGGAGGCTCGACTTCCCTGGCGGGAGCGGCGCCAGCGCCGGCCCTCTGGTTCAGGGAGAGCGCGCCTACCTGGGTCGCGGCAACCACCTGCTGGTGGTGGACCTCGACTCCGGCAGCGTGCTCAGACGGGACCGTCTCCCGGCTCAGATCGCCGCGATCGAGCCAGCCGCTGCCGCAGGCCAGCAGACGACCGGGGCCGCCACGACGTTCACGCCTGGCGCGCAGTCCGGGCCCATCGCGGTCACCGTCGAGTACTCGAACGGAGCGCGCGACACGCTCGTCGTCGCGGAGGCCGGACCGGCGGCCGGCCTGGCCTTCGACCCCGGCCTGCCGCTCTACGGCTGGCTGCGGGCCGAGGCGCAGGTCGACGACCCCGTGGCGCGGCTGTTGGTGGATCCGACCAACCCGTGGCTGTACGTAGCCGCTGCGCGCACCGAGCCGGCTCGCGCCTCGACCCTGCTCAATGGCGCCATCGCGCAGGCCGAGACCTTCTACGAGCGCGCCCAGTTGGCGCGTCACCTGATGAACGGAGCCGACCGGCGCCCCGACCTTGCGGCTCAGGCCATGGACGCGGCCCTCGAGGACTTCGTCGAGCGCGGCTATCGCGGCACCCTCCTGTTCGACGAGGCGACCTCGGCCGCCTACGGCTTCCCGCTCGACGCCATGCGCTCGGCGCTGGCGAGAGGCGACATGCAGGCCGCGGACTTCTGGGCGCCGTGGCTGTACCGCCTCAGCGGCTCGGCGGTACCGGCGAACGAGACCGTACTGCGCGAGTACGCCTCCGAGCTGCGGCAGCTAGGTCGCGACAGCGAGGCCAACACCTGGCGTCAACGCGCCGGCGAGGGGCATGGCTTCAGCCTCGCTGGCACGCTGCGCGAAGGCGCCGCCTCGCTCGGGCGCAGCGGCTGGCTGGCCGTGGCCGCGCTGCTCGTCGCGATCCTCGCGCTGAACCTGACGCTGGCCGCCAAGTACTGGCGCCCGCAGTCGTTGCTCCTCAGGCAGAACGCCGACCGCGGCCGCAACCCGTCGCCGCTGGCGCGCCTCAACGTCGTCCGCCACGCCGCGCTGATCGAGAAGCTGGTCGTCGTGCTGCTGTTCGCCGCCGTGCTCGCCCTCGTCGGCCTGCACGGCTGGTCCCAGCGCTCTGCCGGTCTCGACACTCAGCTCGGCAGCGGGTCGCTGGCGACGCCGGTGGCGCGCGCGAAGCTGGCCGAGCTGCCGGCCAACGACTCCGCGTCCTTCGTCAACGCCTACGCTGCGCACACGAGCGGCGACGTCGCAGCCGCGACCAGCGCCTACCAGGAGCTCACCAACGACGCTGACGCCATGAACAACCTCGGCGTCCTGCGCTCGGACGCGGAGCTGTTTCGCGTGGCGCTGGAGCTGCGGCCGGACCATCCGGAGGCCTCGTTCAACCTCGGCCTGACTCCCAACCCGTCGCGGCTGCTCGACGCCTACCGGCCGTCCGCCCCGCAGCTGGCGGCCCCCGACGTCGGGCGCCTGCAGGACGCGTACGCAGGGAGCTACCGAGCGGCGCTGGGCGCGGCGTTCACAGATCCGTGGACGACGCTGACGCGCGACCCGGGGTTCGGCCCGCAGTGGCTGTGGGTCGCCGCGGTGGTGCTGTTCATGGCGTGGGCGGCCCTGAGCGTGATCTGGCTGCTGATCCCGCGGCCCCGCCAGTCGCGCAACGCACCGAGGACTTTCCTCTACCACCTGCTGGCGCTGCTGTTCCCCGGCACCGGGCTGGCCGACGAGCTCTGGGGCGTGCTCCTGCTCCTGCCGTGGGCGATCTTCGGCACCGACCTGCTGCGCCGCTACTTCCTGCTCGGCGCCGGTCCAGTGATCTCGGCTCAGATAGCTCTGACGGCGATCATCGTCATCTACGCCATCAACCTGATCGCGTTCATCGTCGAGTACCGCTCCTACCGCGCCCGCATGACGCGGCTGCGCGTGACGGAGCCCGATCTGGCGCGCGCTTACGGGATGAGGGTCGCGGACAGCCCGCACGTGTGAGCGACGAGCCACCGCAAGGTAGGAGCACCGGCTACCTCTACGTGCTAGGCGCGGCGCTGCTGTGGGGCACGATCGGGGTGTTCTCCAAGCGCGTGCTGGAGCACGGCGTGCCTGCGATCGAGATCGCGTTCTGGCGCGCGGCGCTGGCTGGGCTCGCGTTCCTCGTCCAGGCTCTCGTCACACGGACCCTGCGGCTGCAACGCCCCTCGGACGCCTTCGGTTTGGCGGCATTCGCTCTCATCGGCGTGTCGCTGTTCTACACGGCGCTCAACGTCGCCATCGACGAAGGCGGCATCAGCCTGGCGTTCGTGCTGCTCTACACCGCTCCGGCCTTCGTGGCGCTGCTCGCCGCGGCTCTGCTGCGCGAGAGGCTGACCGCGCAGAAGAGCCTGTTGGTGGGGCTGTCGATCGCCGGCGTGGCGATGGTCGCGCAGGGAGGCGGCCAGGGCATGACCGTGAGCGTCGCCTCGGTGAGCTGGGGACTGGTCTCGGGGCTGTCGTACGCCAGCTACTACCTGTTCGGGAAGTGGCTGCTGAGGCGCTACCCGGTCGTGACCATCTACGCGATAGTCATGCCTCTCGGCGCGCTCGGCCTCCTGCCGTTCGTGAGGTTCACGGCGTTCTCGGCTCCTGCCAGCGTATGGCTTGACCTAGGGCTGATGGCGCTCTTCTGCACCTACCTCGCGTACCGCCTCTACTTCACGGGCCTGCGCCAGGTCGAGGCGTCGCGCGCCGTGCTCGTCGCGACGATAGAGCCGGTGGTGGCCGCCGTGCTGGCCGCGACGCTCTTCGGGGAGAGGCTCGGCACCTGGGGCATAGTCGGGGGGCTACTGGTTTTGAGCGCCGCGGCGCTGGCTTCGCGGCCTGCCCGTGGCAGAGCGCCCGGCTAGGCGGCCTCGTAGCCGCCGTCTTGTAGCCGCACATGCGCTCTGCTACAGTTGCATGGTTATCCGGCGGAGCTGCATAACCCCGCCGGTGGCACCAGACCCTGATGACCCGCACCTTCACCCGATCCCGACCTAGCTAAGCGGCGCCCGCGGCGCCGGCCGGTTCATGCCGGTTGGTCCGTAGGGGCCGCAGGGTTGGGACGCGTCGTCGGCTGTCCTCTACGGACACCAGCCGACGGCGGCGCGGCCGGTACGCCCGGTCGGTGAAGAGTGCGGTTCTAGTTTTTCTGGAGGCGAGATGAGACACGAAGGCAAGATCAAGCGCGTGGTGCTGGCCTACTCCGGCGGTCTGGACACCTCGGTGATCCTGCACTGGATCAAGGAGAGCTACGGCTCCGAGGTCGTCGCGTTCACCGCCGACATCGGCCAGGGCGACGAGGTCGAGGAGGCTCGCCTCAAGGCGCTGCGCACCGGAGCCGTCGCCGCTTACGCCGTCGACCTGCGCGAGGAGTTCGTCTCCGAGTTCGTCTTCCCCGTGCTCCGTGCCGCCGCCGTCTACGAGGGCTACTACCTGCTCGGCACCTCCTTCGCCCGGCCGCTGATCGCTCGCAAGATGATCGAGATCGCCGAGCTCGAGGGTGCTGACGCCGTCGCCCACGGCGCCACCGGCAAGGGCAACGACCAGGTGCGCTTCGAGCTCTCCGCCTACGCGCTCAAGCCCGACATCAAGGTCATCGCTCCCTGGCGCGAGTGGGACCTCAAGGGCCGCGAGGACTGCATCGCCTACGCCGCCAAGCACGGCATCGACGTGCCCGTCACCAAGGAGAAGCCCTACTCGACCGACGCGAACTCGTATCACATCTCCTACGAGGGCGGCGTGCTCGAGGACCCCTGGGCCGAGGCTCCCAAGGGCATGTGGAAGCTGACCGTCGATCCCGAGGACGCGCCCAGCACTCCTGAGATCGTGACGATCTCCTTCGAGCACGGCAACCCCGTCGCGATCGACGGCAAACGCATGTCGCCGTACCAGATCCTCACCGAGGCCAACCGCATCGCCGGCCGGCACGGCGTCGGGCGCGTCGACATCGTCGAGAACCGCTTCGTCGGCATGAAGTCGCGCGGCTGCTACGAGACGCCCGGCGGCACCTTGCTGTTCCACGCGCACAAGGCCGTCGAGTCGCTGACCCTCGACCGGCAGGTGCTCCAGCTCCGCGACGACCTCACGCCCCGCTACGCCGCAGCCGTCTACAACGGCTTCTGGTACTCGCCCGAGCGCGAGGCCCTGCAGCGCCTCCTCGACGACATCCAGCAGCCCGTCACGGGCGAGGCGCGCATCAAGCTCTACAAGGGCACTGCGACCGTGCTGGGCCGGCGCTCGCCGAACAGCCTCTACCGCCAGGACGTGGTCACGTTCGAGGAGGACTCCGTCTACGACCAGGCCGACGCCGACGGCTTCATCAAGCTCAACGCGCTGCGTCTGCGCATCCGCAAGCAGTTGGCCGATGAGCAGGCCGCGGGCGAGGCGAAGGCAGCAGACGCCGAGAAGACGGCGGTCGCGAGTGACTGACGCGCTCGCCGCCGCGAACGCAGACGCCGGAGCTGGCTGAGGTGCCGGCCGCCAGCGCGCTGCCGGCCAAACCGGGCGTCGAGGCGCCCAGGGTCTTGCTGCGCGAGGCCGAGCTGTCCGACGCTCCCTCCCTCGCCGAGCTTTACCAGGAGGCGAAACCGGACGCCGTAGCCACGCCCGCCAACATGGCGGCGTACCTCAACTCCGGCTTCGCGCTGGTGGTCACCGACGCGGCCAACCGCGTCCTCGCCGCCGTCAGGTGGACGTCGGATCCCGAAGGTTGGAACGTCGAGCGCGTCGCGACCCGCAAGGCGGAGCGCGAGCAGGGCTACGGCCGCTGGCTGATGACGAAGCTCGAGGCGATGGCCATCAAGGGCAACGTCAAGCGCCTCACGCTGGAGATCGACGACCCTGGACTCCTGCGCTACTACGGCCGCATGGGCTACCACCCCACCGAGGAGGGCAGCCTCGTGCTGAGCAAACGCGTCGGCGGCGTCTGGCAGAGGCAAGCAGGGAACGAGCGGCGCCATGGGGTCTGACGACGGCTCCAACCGCGAAGGCGGCCGAGGCGCCGCCGCCAAGACCGCCGAGATGTGGGGCGGCCGCTTCAGCGAGGGCACCGACGCCCTGATGGAGCGCGTCAACGCCTCGATCAGGTTCGATCAGAAGCTCGCCGCCGAGGACCTGTTGGGCTCCCTCGCCCACGCGCGCATGCTGACCGAGCAGGGCATCCTGAGCGAGGCCGACGGCGCAGCCATCGAGGGCGGGCTGGTGCGCCTGCAGGCGAAGGTCGCAGCCGGCGAGGTGAGCTTCGAGCAGCGCTTTGAAGACGTGCACATGAACCTCGAGGCGCTGCTGACCGAGGACATCGGTTCCGCCGGCGCGCGCCTGCACACGGCCCGCAGCCGCAACGATCAGGTCGCCACCGACATGCGGCTCCACGTCAAACGCCGCGTCAGCGCGCTCGTCGGGCTGCTGACGGACGTCCAGGCCGTGATCGTCGAGCTGGCATCCCAGCACGTCGACACGATCCTGCCCGGCTACACCCACCTGCAGGTGGCGCAGCCGGTGAGGCTCGCGCACCACCTGCTCGCCTACTACGAGATGCTCAAACGCGACGCCGGCCGGCTCGCGGACGCGCTCGAGCGCACCGACGTGTCGCCGCTGGGCGCTGGCGCCCTGGCAGGCACCACCTTCCCCATCGACAGGCACCGCAGCGCGGAGCTGCTGGGCTTCTCCGACGTGGCTGCCAACTCGCTCGACGCCGTGTCCGACCGCGACTTCGCGCTCGAGACGCTCTCCGCGCTGGCGATCCTGATGATGCACCTCTCGCGCCTCAGCGAGGAGCTGATCATATGGTCGAGCCAGGAGTTCGGCTTCGTCACGCTGCCCGACGCGTTCACCACCGGCAGCTCGATGATGCCGCAGAAGAAGAACCCCGACGCCTGCGAGCTGATCAGGGGCAAGACCGGCCGCGTCTACGGCGCGCTGGTCGGGCTGCTGACCGTGATGAAGGGCCTGCCGCTGACCTACAACAAGGACATGCAGGAGGACAAGGAGGGGCTGCTCGACGCGCTGGACACCGCCGAGGACAGCCTGCTCATCTACCGCGCCATGCTGCCGCGCGCGCGCTTCAACGTGACACGCATGCGCCAGGCGGCCGCGCGCGGCTACTCGAACGCCACCGACCTCGCCGACCATCTCGTCAGGCTGGGACTGCCGTTCAGGCAGGCTCACCACGTCGTGGGCAGGCTCGTCGCCAGGGCGTTGGATCGCGGCGTGCCGTTGGAGGAGTTGAGCTTAGAGGAGCTGCGCGCCGAGGAGCCGAGCCTGAGCGAGGACGTGTACCGCGCCCTCGACCTGGACAACGTCGTGGACGCGCGCGGCAGCTATGGAGGCACGGCCAGGAGCCGTGTACAAGAGCAGATCGACGCGGCTAAGCGAGAGCTCGCGGCCGCAGCCGGAGATTCACTCGGTGATTCACACCATGAAGGAGAGGGCCATGACCTTAGTTGAACCGAAGACACGCGGCGACCTGACACACGCCAACACCGTCTCGGTCCGACCTGCCCGCTCCGAGGACGTGCCGCTGATCTTCGAGAACATCGGCTACTGGGCGAGCCAGGGCCGCATGCTGGTGCGCCCGATGCAGAACATCTTCGAGAACCTGCGCGACTTCTTCG
>CAYYOK010000053.1:0-21078 GCA_964473205.1 uncultured bacterium
CTGCGCGTGCTGCTGGCGGCGCACCGCGTCGCGGTGCAGGCGCTCGAGGCGGCGGAGGCAGCCCGCGCGATCGGACAGCAGGCCGCCGGCTCACCGGCCGCCGCGGGCGCTACGGCCCAGGAAGCGGCCGGGCCCGATGCCGGCCTCAGCGGAGCCGAGACCGCCGCCGCGCCTTCAGCTACTGAAGGCACTCCGGCTAGCCAGGCGCCCCAGCCCGTCTCGCGGACCGGGTCCGGCGCAGCCGGCGCGCCGACCTCCCAGAGAGCCATCGCTCCGGCTGGAACGCGCTGGGTGACGGCCGAGCTCCTCGCTGGCGACATCGAGGTCTACGCCGTCGCGGGTCTGACCGGCCCGGAGATCGAGGGCTCGGGCGAGATCACCGCCGTCGAGACCGACTACGGCTTCCTGATCAAGCTGGCCCCTGAGCGAGGCGGTATCTTGGATCGTTTCCTCGCCCGCGTCAGGAGCAGTGACATCACGGTCAAGATCCCGGCGGACTACGGCCTCAACCTCAGAGCCACTGCCGGTGACGTCGAGCTGCACGGCGTTAAGTACCTGCAGGGGCGCATCACCGCCGGCGACGTCAGCGCGCGGGGCTTGGAAGGCATCGACTTCACGACGATGGCTGGCGATGTCGACATGGAGCTCAGGCTCAAGGAAGGGGAGCACTCGCTGATCTGCGCTACCGGCGATCTCGACGTGGTCCTGAGCCCCGACTCCGACGTCACCGTCGATGGCAGCGTCTCGATCGGGGACGCGCACTCGTCTCATCCCGCGATCCGCACCGAGCGGCATACGCTGGGCGAGCGGCTCACCGGCGCGCTCGGCAGCGGCGCGGCGCACCTGAGCCTTCGTGTCACCACCGGCGAACTCGCCGTCAAGGTCAAGGACCAGAATAGGAGCGGCTGATATGAGCGTCTCCATAGTCGAGGGTGGAAGCGCGGGTCTTGCGCGTCTCCAGTACCGGACGAGGAGCGGCTGATATGAGCGTCTCCATAGTCGAGGGCGGAAGCGTCGGTCTTGCGCGTCTCCAGTACCGGACGAGGAGCGGCTGATATGAGCGTCTCCGAGGAGCGCAAGCGAGTGCTGGACCTGCTGGCCAGCGGCAAGATCTCCGTGGAGGACGCCACTAGCCTGCTCAAGGCTCTCGGGCCTACGCCGGCCGAGGTCTACGCTGCTCCGCTCCCGCCAGACCCGTCCGTCGCAGCCGCCGCTGCGGTGCCGGCCGCAGCGGCCCGCGCCCACTCGCCCCGAAGCTCCGGCTCTCCCCGTCCGCGCGCGAGGGCCTTGCGGATCAGCATCGCCGAGGTGGTGGACGGACACAGCAAGGCCAACGTCAAGGTCAACGTGCCGCTCGGACTGGCGAAGTTCGCCCTTCGCTTCATGCCGGCTCAGGCCAAGGAGGAGTTGGCGGCGCAGTCGATAGATCTCAACCAGCTCCTCGACGGACTGTCCGAGGAGTCGCCAGACGGGCCGATCGTCGATCTCGAGACCGAGAAGGGCGACGGTTCCGGCAAGATCGCGCGCATCACGATCGAGGTCATCTGATGAGAAGACTACCCATGCCCACCTCCTGCCCCGTGACGGGCGAGCCGCTCTTGGTCACACGCTTGGAGAGCGAGAGCGGCGGAGTCGCGATCGAGGGGCGCTTCTACCCCAACGAGTTCGCGCTGCTGCCCGAGGAGCAGCTCGAGTTCCTGCGCATCTTCGTCAAGGTCAGGGGCAACCTCAAAGAAGTGGAGCGCGTGCTCGGCCTGTCCTACCCCACCGTCCGCGGACGGTTCGAGAAGCTGCTGCTCACCATCGGCTACGAGGTCGCCGAGGACAACAGCGAGGAGCGGCTCCAGGTCCTCGACCTGCTCGAGCGCGGCGAGCTGTCGGCCGAGGATGCCGCCAAGCGGCTCCAGGCGCTGCAACGCAGGTAGCCTATCCGGTCGCGGCGCAGCGGTGCCGCGGCGGCTAGGCCGTTGCCTAGGCGTCCTAGGCGCGTAGTCATCCGCCGCGGGACCGCGCGAACCCTTCGGTATACTGGCCGGCGCATGCCTGACTACTACGCTACGTTGGGCGTCGATTCGGGCGCGGACGCAGCCACCATCAAGGCCGCCTACCGGAAGCTGGCGCTCAACTACCACCCCGACAGGAACCCCGGCAACCGCGAGGCCGAGGAGAAGTTCAAGGCGATCAACGAGGCCTACGCCGTGCTCTCCGACCCGGGCAAGCGCGGTCGTTACGACCGTTACGGCACCGTCGACGACGGCGGCATACCCATGGGCAGCGACATCTTCGACATCTTCGCCTCGGTGTTCGGGGGCGGAATGAGCGCGGGCCGGCCCCGCACGCAAGGCTTCGCCGGCGAGGACCTCGAGGTCGAGCTGAGCGTGACCTTGGAGCAGGCTCGCGACGGCGCCACCGTCCAACTGCCGGTGGAGCGCTTCGCCGCTTGCGCCCATTGCGGTGGAGACCGCGCAGAGCCGGGTTCGAACGGCAAAGGCCCGTGCCGGCGCTGCCACGGCACCGGCCAGGTGCGCAGCCAGGCGCAGTCGTTCTTCGGCACGGTGATGACGACCCACACTTGCCCGGACTGCCGGGGCGAGGGCCAGATCATCACGGTGCCGTGCAGCGTGTGCGGCGGCCGCGGCCGAACGATGACCAGCGACAAGGTCGATGTGGCGCTGCCCAAGGGCATCGACGGCGGCTACCGGCTCAGGGTGCCGCGTCAAGGCAACGCCGGTACCGACGGCGGTCCCGCCGGAGACCTGTACGTCTACGTCGAGATGGCCCCTCACCCGCTCTTCGAGCGCGACGGCGACGATCTCAACTACCAGCTCGACGTCGGCTTGGCGCAGGCCGCACTCGGCGCAGCCTTCGAGGTGCCCACGCTGGACGGCAACGAGTCCCTCAAGGTGCCTGCTGGCACCCAGCCGGGCACCGAGTTCCGTTTCCGCGGCAAAGGCATGCCACGCCTGCGCCACAGCGGCCACGGCGATCAGGTCGTGAGGGTCAACGTAGTCGTGCCCAAGGGCCTGAGCGCCGAGGCGCGCGCGCACCTCGAGGCTTACGCCGCCGCGGTCGAGGAGGACTTCGACGACAACGAGACCGTCGGCGAACGCATCCGCAGCTTCTTCGGCGGCAAGCGCCGCGGCCGCAAAGGCCACCATGGTGACCAGGGCGAGGCCGAGGAGCCGGCGGCGCCGAACTGAGAGCCGATGCGCGGCCTCTGGCGGTGCGCGACTACCATCCGCCCGCCTGCCACCACTCACGTACCGGATCCAGAGCCGACTCGCCGCTGGCCTCGACGAAGGTGGCGGCCGGCTCGGCCTTGAACCAGGTGCGCTGGCGCTTGGCGTAGCGCTGCGTGGCGCGCGTGACCTCGTCGACAGCGCGCTCCAGGCCGTACTCGCCGCGCAGATGGGCGGCTACCTCCTTGTAGCCGATCGCCTGCAGAGCCGTCGGCTGCTGCGGGAACTCGGCCAGGAGGCTCTCTACCTCGGCCACCAGTCCCGAGCCGAACATGCTCGAGGCGCGCAGGGCGGCGCGCTCCCTGAGCTCCGCGGATGGAGGCAGCAGCACGAGGGTCCTGTACGAGAAGCGGGGCACCGAGAGCGGGAACGAGCTCGGAGGCTGGCCACTGCGGCGCAGCACCTCGACGGCCCTCACCACCCGCCTCGGGTTGACGCCGGCGCGCTCGGCGTCCTGTGGCGAGGCTGCCCTGAGCTCTTCTCTCAGCTCGTTCAGCTTGCCTGCGGCTACGAGTTCCCATAACGGAGTCTGGGCCTTGGCGTCGGCCGGCGGCAGTCGAGGTAGGCCGTGGCCTAGCGCTCTTAGGTAGAAGCCCGTGCCGCCGACCACCAGCGGCAGTCGGCCGCGAGCCAAGGCTCCGGCTATCGCTTCCTCCGCCAACGGCACGTAGTCGGCGACGCTGAACCTCTCGGCAGGGGTGACGACGTCGAGCAGGTGATGCGGCACCTCGCTGCGCTCGGCCTGGGTCGGCTTGGCCGTGCCGATGTCCATGCCGCGGTAGACCTGCATCGCGTCGGCGGAGACGATCTCGAGGTCGTGCTCGCGGGCGAGAGACATGGCCACGAAGCTCTTGCCCGAGGCAGTCGGTCCGGCAAGGACCGGCACCACGAGCGTAGCGGAGCTGCGTTCCAGCCGAGGTTCTCTAGGCAGATCGCCCACGCCGCAGGCTAACAGAGCCCACAGCCGACCTTGCTACAATCTCCCGCATGAAGCTCGAGAGGTTCGGGACCGCTGGAGACATCCAGGAGCTGCTCGCGGTCAGGGACAGCATCGACGATCTGCTCGCAGGCCACAAGGACGGTCAGTCGGACGCGCTGACCCCGCGGATCGATCTGCTAGACCTCGGTGACGCGCTGCAGCTGGTCATCGACGTGCCCGGGGTGTCTCAGGCCGACCTGGAGGTCGCCGTGAACGACGGTGAGCTGCTGGTTGCGGGTCTGCGCGAGACGCTGCCGCAAGGACCTGCCGTGATCGTGTCGGAGCGGCCCAGCGGCCCGTTCCAGCGCAGCATCGCGCTGCCGGCTGGCGTAGACCGCGAGAACGCCACCGCCCACTTGGCCAACGGCGTGCTGATCGTCACGCTGCCGAAGCTGGCGGAGGCCTGAGCGGTAGCGGAGCCCTCACTCCAGGTCTATCTCGATCTCGCCCGAGACATTGCCGATGACCACGACGTCGTCGCTGTCCAGGTAGTAGAGCAGGACGTTGCCCTGCAGCACGTCGTTGCCCTTGGTGCTGCGCGCCGGGTCGCCGCGTAGGATCGCCGTCCCGGCCTCCTCGTCCAGCTCGAGGCTGTCGCCGGTGGTGGTGCGTTCGTCCGAGGTGACCATCACGCCGCCGCTCAGGGTGGCGCGCTGCTCGCCGACCTCGAACTCCATGCTGGCGGCAGTCGCCTCGAGCGCGTTCGATCCGTCCTCGCCCGAACGGGTCAGGCTTATGGGACCGTCCATCTGGCCGACGTTCTCGCCGCGGTCGAGGAAGAAACGCGTCCCCTGCACGCTGGTGCGGCCCTGCAGCAGCGTCACCAACGGTGCTTCGGCCGGTGTGACGGTCTCGGGGCAGCCCGGCCGGTTGAACGTGACGGCTGCGTCGAGGAGCTCGAGGCTCTCCTGCTCGGCGCTCGACGAGGGGGCGCCCTCGGAGCCCTCTGCGCTGGGCGGACCCTCGGTCGGATCGCCCGCTGAGGCGTTCCCTGCGTTGGCGCGCGGCGCGCGTATCAGCGCCAGGCTCGAGGTCAGAACGGCGTCCTCGACGCGGGTCTCGACATGACCCGGTGTCGGGCCGTAGACGATCGTCATGCGCACGTCGTCCTCGCAGTTGACGTTGTTGCCGATGCTGCGCGCCCCGTCGGCGGCGAGCGCGCGGTTGCTGACCACGAGCTCGGTGTCGTCGCGCCTCAGGGTGAAGGTCGTGACGGTCTGGGCGACTGCCCAAGCGGCTAGAGCCAAGGTGGAGACGGTCAGGGCCGAGTGTAGGTAGGTCCTGGCCCTGACCAAGCCGCTACTCGCCGTCCGTGGCCGGTACGCTCAGCTCGAACTCGGCGGCGTCGAAGTCGCTCGGGACCGAGGCGTCGATCGCCTCGAAGAAGTCGAACTCGATGTCCTGCATGATGCGGTCCGTCACGAGCGTCGCGCCGCTCTCGGAGTCATCGGCTCGAGCCGGCGAGCCGATCACCTCGGCGATGGCCGTCGCGTCGTCGAAGAACACGACGTCGCCGGTGCTGGTGATGCTGCCGTCCACGACGGTGACGTTGCCGCGCGCATAGAGCCGCTCGTCGTCGGTCAGCACCCGGATCTCGTCGGCGGTGATCGTCATGAGGCTGCCGTCGGCGTCGCGACGCGTGATCACGGCCTGGCCGCCAGCGCTGGTGAGCACGCCGAGGTTGCGCCCCTCCTCGAAGATCATCTCCTCGGCATCGGCGGTCTGGTTGCCGTTGACGAGGTGCACGTTGCCGCTCGAGGTCGAGCGGTCGGTGTCGACGTCGAACGCGACCTGATCGGCGTCGATCAGCACGGGCTGCTCGCCCTCCTCATCGGGGGCGATGCTGATGCTGGCGGGGCCGGACAGCACGCCGAGGCCGGTCGCCTCGCTGTACTCGAGGCTGGGTCCGGTCGCCTCCAGACGTCCGCGGATGACGCGCACGCCGTTCTCGAAGCTGGCGGTGCGCTCGCCGCCGCGGGCGATCGAGACGCCCGGAGGACCGCTCAGCTCGACGTGGCTGCCGAGGATGGTGAGGGTGGAGACCGTGGCGCTGATGCCGAACTCGTCGGGGTGCTGGTAGAGGATGGGGCCGAAGCGCAGGTTGCCGCTCTGCGTGCCGCCCGAGCCGTCGATCGTGATGATCCGCTCGGGGTTGGCCGCGCCCTCCCCTTCCTGGGCGAGGACCAGCGTGCCGGCCACCAGCGCGCAGATGGCGGCGGCGAGCAGGCGGTGGGGGCGCCTGCCGTGGGAGCGCGTGCCGCGGGTCCGTTGGAGGCTGCTGAGGGTCCTTTCGGGGACCCCTACACCTGGACGGCTGCCTAGACTGTCTTGGCTTGAGAGAAATCGATGGGGGTCTGGCACACTCACTCCCTGATGATGAACTCGGCGTAGCCGACGGTACCCGGACCGCCGGCCTCGAACTCGGTGAAGTCGAAGCTGATGCGCATGTCCTCGAAGATGCTCGCGCCCATGTCCGGCCCCGTCATGGTGGCGCGGGGCACCTCGAAGCGAGCGGTGTCCTGATCGATGAGGACGGTGCGCTCGCCCCTCGACTCCATCAGGAGGTCGATCTCGTCCTCGACTAAGTGGGCGTGGATGGTCTCGCCGCGGAGGTCGTCCGAGCGGTCGATGACGATGCGGTCGGAGGCGAGGGTGAAGTCGGTCAGCTCGCCGACCATGCGGCGGCCGTCGGTGATGTCGAGGAGCGTCGTCTCGCGCCGGTTGGGGTTGTAGCTGACGGTGGGCGCCGAGAAGCGCCACACGGCCTCAGGGTCCGCGCGCGGGTAGAGCGCGACCCTGGCGCCGCTGAGGCTGATCAGCGCCTCGGGGACCGTAGCGCGGCGCTCCGGCAACAGCGTCAGCGCGGCCAGAGCCCCGACGACTACGATCAGAGCGAGGAGCGCCAGCCTCAGCACGTCAGGCCCGCCACGACGTGGTCGCCGACCTGGCTAGGGCGCGGCTGAGTCGACATGCGGCGAGGTTACCAGCGCCGCATGAAAGCAGAAGTGAGGATGTCGGTGTCCGCGCTGACCAGGGCTTCAGTTAGGCGCGCGGCCTGGAGGTCACTCGAACGTGACCGCGACCACCTTGTAGACCAGCTTGCCGCCGTTGGCGGTGACGACGACCTCGTCACCGGGGCGCTTGCCGAGCATGCTGCGGCCGAACGGGGAGTCGTCGGAGATGCGGTTCTCGAGGAAATCGGCCTCGAGGGTGCCTACGAGATGGAAGACCTCGCGCCGGCCTCTGTCGTCCTCGAGCTCGAGGGAGGCGCCGATGATGGCGTAGTCGTCAGCTACGTCGCGCTCGACGATCACGGCGCGGGCGATCTGTTCCTCGAGGTCGGCGATGCGCACCTCGTTCTCGCTCTGAGACATGCGCGCCTCGTCGTAAGCGGCGCTCTCGCGCAGGTCGCCGTCGGCGAGCGCGCTGCCCATCAGCTCGGTGATCTCCTGGCGCTTGACCTCCTTGAGGTAGCGCAGTTGCTCCTTGAGGCGGTCGAGCCCCTTGGCGGTCATGTGGAAGGCACCACTGTTCACGTTCTCACCTCACAGGCGCGGACCGGGGTCGACGCGCCGAACGGCGATTATACGGCCGTCCCGTGAGGCTGCATGCGGGCCAAGACCTTGGCTACCACCGAGGTGGCGCGCACCGTGCCCGCCACCTGGTACAGGTACTCAGGGCTGATGGTGCCGCTCTTCCCGCGCAGGCGTGTCGCCTCCGCGAAGTAGACGCTCGTCCCGATCAGAACTGGCGGCGGGCCGTCGAACGCCAACGACTCGACCTCCTTGCGGCGGGCCGCCGGGACGGGGCCCGCCAGCAGCGCAACGGCGGCTCCCGGCTCGTGCGCGTAGGGGTCGGCGGCGGCGATCCTCGTCAGGTGCGCGCGCGTGCGGACGAACGCGACCGCGCCAAGCCGGTCGGTTATCGCGTGCTCCAGCAGCCTCAGATCCTCGACGTCCGAGTTGAACATGAGGTTGCCGGTCGCGCCGAAGCTCGTCACGTCCCGCACCCCCAACTCCTCGAGGCCTTCGCGGAACGGCCGCATCGGCACGTGAGCGATGGCGCGCAGGAACACCGCGTGAGAGCGCGAGGGCACGGCATCGGCCACGCCCCATCTTGGCGCAGGTCGGCTGCGTTCGGCGAGTCGGTGGGGACAGCCGCGCATCCTGCCGGCAGCGAGTCCTGCCTAGAACGACCAGGAGGCGCGGTCGTCGCCTGTTACCCTCGGGTCGATGGCCTCTTCTCGCCCAGCCGCAGCGCCGGACGCCCCGACCCACGCGGCGACCCGCGCGGCGACCGCCTCCCGCGCCGCCGCGATCCTGCGCGAGACCTTCGGCTACGACGGCTTCCGCGGTCACCAGGCCGCGGCCATCGAGACGCTGCTGGCAGGGCGCGACGCGCTGGTGCTGATGCCGACCGGCGGCGGCAAGTCGGTCGTCTACCAGGTCGCGACCTTGGCGAGAGGCGGAGTCGGCGTGGTCGTCTCGCCGCTGATCGCGCTGATGCAGGACCAGGTCGATGCGCTCAGGGAGCTCGGCGTGCGCGCCGCCTTCCTCAACTCGACGCTGAGCGGCTCAGAGGCTGCGGCCGTCGAGCGGGGCGTCCAGGCTGGCGACATCGACCTGCTGTACGTCGCGCCGGAGCGCCTGCTGCAGCCGCGCACGCTCGAGCTCCTCGACCGTGCACGGCTGGCGCTGTTCGCCATCGACGAGGCACACTGCGTCAGCCAGTGGGGCCACGACTTCAGACCCGAGTACCTGGGGCTAGGCGTGCTCTCCGAGCGCTTCCCCGAGGTCCCGAGGCTGGCTCTCACCGCCACGGCCGACCAGCAGACGCGGCGCGAGATCGTCGAGAAGCTTAGCCTGCAGTCCGCCAGCGTCTTCGTCTCCAGCTTCGACAGGCCGAACATCCGCTACGCCATCCAGGACAAGACCGAGCCGCGGCGGCAGCTCCTCGCCCTGATCGCCAGGCACCAGGGCGAGGCCGGCATCGTCTACTGCCTGTCGCGGCGCAAGGTCGAGGACACGGCCCAGTGGCTCGCCGAGCAGGGCGTCGACGCGCTCCCCTACCACGCGGGACTCGAGCAGAGCATGCGGGCGAGGAACCAGGCGCGCTTCCTGCGCGAGGACGGCGTGGTGATGATCGCTACGATCGCGTTCGGCATGGGCATCGACAAGCCCGACGTGCGTTTCGTGGCGCACCTCGACCTGCCCCGCTCGATAGAGGGCTACTACCAGGAGACCGGCCGCGCCGGCCGCGACGGCGCCCCCGCCGAGGCATGGATGGCGTGGAGCGCGCAGGACGTCGTGCAGCAGCGCCGGATGATCGAGGAGTCGGAAGGCGGCGAGGAGTTCAAGCGCCTGGCGCGCAGCCGCCTCGAGCTGCTCGTCGGCCTGGCCGAGTCGACGGCTTGCCGGAGGCGCCACCTCCTCAGCTACTTCGGCGAGGAAGCTCGCGACGCCTGCGGCAACTGCGACAACTGTCTGGAGCAGCCCGCCACCTGGGACGCGACCGAGGCCGCCCGCATGGCGCTGAGCTGCGTGGCCCGCTGCGGCCAGCGTTTCGGAGCGGGGCACATCATCGACGTGCTGATCGGCAACGACACCGACAAGGTCCTGCGCAACGGTCACGACAGGCTCTCCACCTACGGCATCGGCACCGGCCTCGACGTCAAGCGTTGGCGGCAGGTCATGCGGCAGCTCGTGGTGCGGGAGCACCTCAGTGTCGACCATCTCGCCTACGGGGCATTGAAGCTGACAGCCAGAGCCGGGCCGTTGCTGCGCGGCGAGGAGACGTTCGAGGTGCGCGTGGAGCCGGAGAAGGTGCGGGCCGCCAAGGCTCGCGTTAGGTCGGGTTCGACCGCGTCCGATCTTCCGGCCGAGGCGGCCGAGCTCTTCGAGCGTCTGCGCGCTTGGCGCGGCGTTGTGGCTCGTGAACGCTCCGTGCCCGCTTACGTCATCTTCCACGACTCCACGCTCAGGACCATCGCGATCGAGAAGCCGGGGAGTTTGGATGAGCTGGCGAGGATCGGCGGGGTGGGGGCCAACAAGCTGCAGGCTTATGGGGAGGCGCTACTCGCCGAGGTCGCAGGGGTCGGGTAGACTGGCGGGCGCGAGGGCCCTTAGCTCAGCGGTTAGAGCAGTCGACTCATAATCGATTGGTCGCTGGTTCAAATCCAGCAGGGCCCACCAATCCCATATCGTCCATCACCGACAACACCAATGGGCCTGAGCTGAAGAAACGCCGCTCTCTCCGCCCATTTGTCCCTTGCTCTGCGGCACGTGCGAGCGCAGCCTATGGCGCGGGAGTCGGCCGAGCGCTTAGCGGCCGGAGGTGAGGACTATGCCCAAGTGGTTGCTAGTGACCTTGCTGCTTGTCGGTACGCACTTCGGAGCTTCGTATCTGGTGCCTTTACAGCGGGCGGATCAGAGTCTCTTCGCGGGACTGCTGCGCTGGGTGTGGCCCTGGAGCGTGGGGGACCGAGGGCTCCTGGGGCAGCTCGATGGTGTCACCATGCCGATGACCGGTTTCGTGCTGGCCGTTGGCGCCGCCGCGGCGCTGCTGCTGGCCGCGTTGAGCCTGCTCGGCTGGTGGATCCCAGCGGTGTGGTGGAAGGCGCTCGCGGGGTTGGGCGGCGGCTTGCTGTTGCTCGCGTCGGTCGGCTTCCTAGGCGTTACCAAGCTCCTGCCCGTGCTCCTCGCTCTGCTGCTCATCGCTTCAGGGCTAGGAAGGGTGTCTCTTACGCGTTGAGCACCTGGGTCACCTTCAACCAGCCGCATTCAAATCCGCGAAGTCCTCATCATCGAGCTGCAGGCCGGCAGCCGCCACGTTCTGCTCCAGATGCGCCACCCTGGAAGTGCCAGGGATCGGCAACATCACGGGACTGCGCTTCAGCAACCACGCCAGGGCCACCTGACTCGGCGTAGCGCCGTGCCGTTTGGCGATCGAATCCAGAGTGCCGCCCGGCTCCAGCAACTTCCCGGCCGCCAGAGGGTACCAGGGGATGAAGCCGATGCCATTGGCCTGGCAGTGGTCGAGCACGTCCTCGCTGTCGCGACGCGAGAGGTTGTAGAGGTTCTGCACGGTGGCGACGGGGAAGTAGGCCGAGGCGGCCTCGATCTCCTCCACGCTCACCTGGCTGAGGCCGAGATGCCTGACCAGGCCCTCGCGCTGGAACTCCTGCATGACGCCGAACTGCTCGTCGCGCGGGACCTTCTCGTCGATGCGGTGAAGCTGCCACAGGTCGATGCGCTCCACCTTGAGGCGGCGCAGGCTCATCAGCACGCATTGGCGCAGGTACTCGGGGCGCCCTACCTCGCGCCAGTCGTTCGGGCCTGCCCGCGTGAGGCCGCCCTTGGTGGCGATGACCATGCCCTCGGGGTAGGGATGCAGGGCCTCGCGCAGCAGGTCTTCGCTGACGAACGGCCCGTAGGAGTCGGCGGTGTCGATGAAGTTCACGTCCAGCCCCGGCAGCCTCGCGAGGACGCGCCTGGCCTCGCCTGGGTCTTCCGGGTCGCCCCAGATGCCCTTGCCGGTTATGCGCATGGCGCCGAAGCCGAGGCGGTTCACGGGCAGGTCGCCGCCGATGAGGAAGGTGCCGCTGGCGGCTGCGGTTGGGGTGGTCATGGTGGGGCTCCTTCGTCTCGACGCGTGGGAGAAGCAGCGGGAGAAGCAGCGGGAGAAGCATCCGAAGGGTCAGTTTCGCACGTGGCTGGGCGCGCTGCGACCCGACCGTCGAGCGCCCCGCTCACCAAGAGGGTCAGCGGCCGTAGCTTCGGACGTCCAGGGCGAAGGCCAGCCCCTGCCAGGCGTTGTCGCCTGCGTCGAACCGCTCGCGGTTCGCCAGTGCGATGCGCCGGAAGAGCCGAAGCGCCTCGAGGTCGTCCATCGCAGCGGTGTCCAGATCCAGGTGCTCGCGGAGGAGCTCGGTACGCATCGCCCGAACCGTCGGCGGATGGGCGAAGGCGGCGTTCATCTCGCTGTTCCCGAAGAGCGAGTAGTGGTGCAGGTTGCAGGAGCCGACCGTCGCCCACGCGTCGTCGACGAGCATCAGCTTCGCGTGGACCCAGACGGGCTGGCGCCGCCCGTCGTCGCCGAGGCCAGCCAACCCGGCCAGCATGAAGTTCGGGTAGGCGGCGAGGGACGCTCGCGCATCCAGCAACTCGAGCCTTGCCTGCGACAAGGACGCCGGGTCGGCGACCTCAGGCTCTGCCGGCATCAGCACGACGACCTCGACGCCGCGCTCGAGCGCTCCACGCAGCGCCTCGACGATCTCACGTACTTCGAGGTACTGGTTCTCCAGGTAGACGGTCCGGCGCGCCGAGCCGATGGCCAGTAGGTACTGGTCGAAGTTGCTGCGCTCGCCGGCTTCTATCTCGTAGGGCTGCGCACCAACTGCAGGGTGACCGTCGCGGTACCCGCCGGCGTGGATGGTGCGTTGGATCTGCACGACCGCCTCACCTTGCCGCTCGGGAAGTCGCGTGGGGAAGGAGAGCCGCGTCTCGCTGCCCTCGCCCCAGCGCCCGTCCGGCAGATCGCGCTCGCTCGCCTCGTTCCACCTCTGGACGAAGTTGTGGTGGACGTCGGCGGTAGCGGGACCTCGCAACTCGACGTACGCATCGTGGTTCTGCTTGGGTGCACCGCTGTGACCGGGACTGACGAGGGAGTGAGGGTTGAGGTTGATGCCGCCTACGAAGGCGGTCGCTCCCTCCTCGTCGGCGTCGATGAGCCAGCTCTTCTGATGCTCGCAGTACCGGTGGTTCGCGCCGTCCCAGCGGATCTTGATCCCCGACCTACGCGCCTCCAACTCCTCCAGGTGCTCGGCCGAACCCCAGAAGGCGTTGCGCTGCCACGATGCCAGCTCCGGGCTCGGCCGCCAGAAGATGACGCGCACGTCGACACCGCGCGCCACCGCTCGGCCGAGCACGTCCAGCGCCGAGCCGCGGCCGTCCGGCATGACGAAGCTGGGCCACATGAAGGTGACCGTGACCCACACGCGATCCCGCGCCCCCTCGATGACCTGGCAGATGCGGCGGAAGGCCGGCTCGCCGTCGTTCCACAGCCTCAGGGCGTTGCCTTGGCGCTCGGGGTAGGAGCCGCCACTGACGAAGGGGATCGGGTCGCCGCTCATGGATGACGCTCAGGCTAACCGGCCGCCCAACGACTAGAGTGGCCGAGTGAGCCGCATAGTTCTCTGCGACCTGGACGGCACGCTCGCCGACGTCGAGCACCGCGTTCACCACATCAGGGGCGACAACCACGACTGGGACGCCTTCTACGCCGCCTGCGGGTCGGACACCCCGATCGAGCCGGTCATCGAGCTGGTGCGCGCGCTTCACGGCGCCGGACACCAGATCCACATCCTCAGCGGCCGGCGCGAGGACGTGCGCGCCGTCACCGAGGCCTGGCTGGCTCGCCACGCGGTCCCCTACCAGCGGCTGGTGATGAGGCCAGTCGCCGACCTCAGCCACGACAACGCGCTCAAGCGGCGCTGGGTCGAGGCGGACTACGTTCTCGACGACGTGCTCCTCGCCATCGAGGACCGGAACATGGTGGTGGCGATGTACCGAGCACTGGGCCTGATCTGCCTGCAGGTGGCCGACGGGGACTTCTGAGGTCTGAGGCGGCCGGGGCCGCACGCCGGCGTGGCGCCTCGGGTCATTCGGCAGTAGCGCCGCAGGTCGGAGCCTGCTAGCGTCTGAGTCGCGGAGCTGGCGTCTCGCCGCGTGGTCCGCGGTCCGCAGTGGACCGGACCCGCGGGCTCATGGTGGGAGAGAGCCATGGAACTCGAGCCGCGCATCATCGAACAGCCCGAACGTCTGCTGGCCGGCGTCGGGTACGAGCTGCACGTACAGACCGAGGCCGAGCCGACGATGCATGTATGCCTGGTCGGCGTGGCGGTCGAGCGCGAGCCGGCGCTCCCCATCGAGGCCTTCGCGAAGCTCGTGCCGGGAGGGCAGTACGCGGTGTTCACCCAGCGGATCGCCGACGGCTCCTTCGCGGGGGCGTTCGAGCGCGTCTACGCGTGGCTCGCGGACTCGCCCTACGTGGCCGCGCACCCGTTCGATCTGCAGCGTTACGACCAGCGGTTCCTCGGTCCCAACGATCCGAGCTCGGTGTTCGAGGTCCTGGTGCCGCTGAGGCCGCGCTAGCGCCGGCTCAGCGGACCGACGTCCACCGCCGCCTCTGGTATATGCGAGGGCGCTGTCTCTACCCGTCGACGTCCCCGTACCAGCACCAGAAGATCTCGGCGCCGTCAGGTCCGGCCACGGCCCAATGCTCCTCGCCGGCCGGTATCAGCGAGACCTCGCCCGCCGCCGTCGCGAACTCCTCGCCGCCGCACACGCCGCTCAGCGAGCCGGCCACGACGTACGAGACCTCGTCGGCGGCGTGCCGCGACACGCCCTCCGCCGGTACGCGCTGGCCGGGGGCTAGGCGCACGCTGCCGGCGCGGAACCTGGGCGCCGTCCGTTGGCCGAGGTCGAGGAGCGTAGCCACTCCGAGCGAGGAAGCGTCACTGAACAGGGGGATCAGCCGCATGGCGAAGTCTAAGCGATGGCCGCGCCGACGCCGGGGAGAGCCGAGCGCTGCTCGAAGTGCCCGCCGCAACCGCCACTCTGACGGCTGTGACGGTTGAGCAGAAGGCTCACTCGGCCGGGCCTAGCATGTCCGCACTAGGCCGACTGCCTCTTAGCCGCCGGCATGACAGGAAGACGGACCGGTGCTATTCAACAGCTACATCTTCTGGTTGTTCCTGGGAGCGGTCCTCGCGCTCTACCGGCCGCTCGGGGCAACCGGCAGGAAGGTGCTGCTCACCGGCGCGAGCTACGTCTTCTACGGCTTCTGGGACTGGCGCTTCCTCGGGCTGATCTTCGTCTCGACGCTCACGGACTACGTGGCGGCGCGCGCCATCGAGGCGGCCGAGTCGCCCAAGCGCAAGCGGCTCTACCTGATCCTCTCGCTCGTCTTGAACCTAGGGATCCTAGGCTTCTTCAAGTACTTCGGCTTCTTCACCGAGTCTCTTTCGGCGCTGCTGACCAGCGCCGGCCTCAGCGCACCGCTGCCCGTCCTGAACGTCGTGCTGCCGGTCGGCATCTCGTTCTACACGTTCCAGACGATGTCGTACTCGATCGACGTCTACCGCGGCCAGACGCCGGCGACGCGCAACTTCCTCGACTTCGCGCTCTACGTCAGCTTCTTCCCGAACCTCGTCGCAGGCCCGATCGAGCGCTCGACGACCTTCCTGCGCCAGGTCATCTCGCCCCGACAGCGCACGCCGGACGACTGGCAGGCCGGCCTCTACCTGATCCTCTACGGGCTGTTCAAGAAGGTGGTCGTGGCCGACAACATGGCCGCGATCGCCGGGACCGTGTTCAGCTCCGACCCAGCCTCCCTCACGGCGATGGAGACGCTCGTCGGCATCTACGCCTTCGCCTTCCAGATCTACGGCGACTTCGCCGGTTACTCGTCCATCGCACGCGGCGTGGGGCGCTGGCTCGGGTTCGACCTGATGGTCAACTTCCGCATGCCGTACCTGGCCGTGTCGCCGAGCGACTTCTGGCGCCGCTGGCACATCTCCCTCTCCAGCTGGCTGCGCGAGTACCTCTACATCCCGCTCGGCGGCAACCGCGGCGGCGAGGCGAAGACCTACCGCAACCTCGCACTGACGATGATCCTCGGCGGCCTTTGGCACGGCGCGGCCTGGACCTTCGTCGTCTGGGGCGCCTACCAGGGCCTGATCCTCATCGTCTACCGCGCGCTGGCCCGGATCAGGCTGCCGTGGGGCGACGCCGCCCACGAGCCCGTGCCGACCGCCACGGGCCACGTGCTGCGCGCATCGATGGGCTTCGACCTCAGCCCAGGGGTCTCCGCCAAGGTAGCCGGCCCGCTCTCACGCATCGGATCGCGCGTGCTGGCGGTCGTCGTGATGTTCCACCTCGCGTGCCTCGGCTGGGTCTTCTTCCGCGCCGAGAGCCTGGGCCAGGCGTTCGGGATGCTAGGGCGCATCGGCTCGGGGCTGGAGATCACGCCGGTGGCGATAGGTTTCCTGACGACCATCCTCTTCTTCGTCCTGCCGCTGCTGCTCTACGAGATCTGGGTCGAGAGCCGCGGCGAGCTCGACGCGATAGTCACCTCCCCTTGGCCGCTACGCGCGCTCGTGTACGGCTACTTCGTGATCATGCTGATCTTCTTCCCCTCTCCCACCCGCCATGAGTTCATCTACTTCCAGTTCTAGCCCCCTCCCGCGGCCGGGCGCGGCTCACGCAGCCGTTATCGCGCCGACGACCGCGCCAGCCGCCGGACGCACCGCCGGACGGGCCGCCGCTCCTGGACCGACGTGGCGCGCCGTCGTCAAGGTCCTGCTGCCGCTGGCAGTACTGCTGCTGGTGGTCGAGGTCGGGATCAGGATCGTCGAGCCGCGCCTGTCGCTCGACATCCTCCACATCCGCCAGATCCCGGCCATCGCGGCCAGCATGCGCGAGGCCGAGGGCACGCGTGTGCTCTTCCTAGGCAACTCCCTGACCAGGAAAGGCGTGGACCTAGACGTGGTGGGCGCGAGCCTAGAGGGTCTCGGCGAGAGCCAAGCCTCCCTGCACGCCATCTACCCGGACGACACGACCGTGCTCGACTGGCTCTACCTGTTCGAGGACGGGGTCGTCAGGACCGGCGCGGCGCCGGAGCTACTCGTCGTCGGGTTCGCCTACGCTCACCTGGCCGACACGCCGGTCCGTCCGGCCCAGACCTACCGCCTGGGGCGGTTCTTCACCGCCTGGCAAGACGTGCCCAGGCTGTTCGGCGAGGACGTGACGGAGCTGGACGACCGGGTCAGCGTCGTGGCCTCGAAGCTCTCGGCCGCGTTCGCCGACCGCGAGCGCCTCTCGAGCCGTTTCCTCGACCTGCTGCCCGGCTACCGCAACAGCGCCCAACAGGTCAACGACGTTCTGAGCGGTAACGGCGCGTCGCCGGCCGGACAGGGGACCGCCGACGCGTACGTTCGCCTCGCGCGCCTGACGAAGGCTGCGACGGACGCGGGCAGCCGCGTGGTCTTCGTGGCGATGCCGGCGCGCGAGCAGTACGAGCTCTCACCCCGGCTCAGCGCCGCGGTAGCGGCGGCCGGCGCCGACCTGATCGACCTGCGCGACGTCCCCGGCCTCGGCAGTCAGCACTTCGAGGACTCGCTGCACCTCGGCCGCGACGGGGCGGCGCTCTACAGCGAGGCCCTCGCCGCCGAGCTGAGCCGACTCGTGACGGGCGCGCAGCTCAAGCGCTGAGGCCAGCCAGGAAGCGCGCTATCAGCGCAGCCCACCACTCCTTGGCGGCAGCGTTCTCCTCGAGCGAGGGCACTCCCGACTGAGCCACGACGAGAGAGGCGGGCCCGGCGGCCTTCTTCGGCTCGCTCGCGACGACGATGCTCGAGCCGTCTCGAGCCTTGGCGCGCCAGGTGATGCGCTTGTCCGTGCCGCTGACGCGTGGCCCGCCGGCGATGAACCCCAGCACGTCGGCGTCGGCGGCAGCGAACGCCTCCCACGCGTCTGCCAGCTCTCGCATGCCCAGCTTGGTCGCCTTGCTGAGGTTGAGCTGGAAGGTGCCGTCCGGAAGCTGACCCGGCAGGCGCCTGCCCGTGTGCTGCTCGTACGCGACGGTGATGCCCTGCGCCCACCACGCCGGGTTGTCTACCACGCCCTCCAGCTCTTCTTGGACCTTGATGGCGATCTGCTTGTGATCCAGGTCCTTGGCGCCGATGCGCTCCATGAACGCCAGCCACTCGTCCCAGACGCGGCCGGTGGCGCGCTCGATGGGTTCGACCCGCGCTGCGGATGTCATGGTCTCGAACCTAGCACGGCTCGACTCCTGCCTAGCCTCTCAGGGGAGCAGCACCGTCGAGCCGGTAGTCTGCCTCGACTCGAGGGCCCGGTGAGCGGCAGCGGCGTCCCTCAGGGCGAAGCGCTGGTTGATGCCGACCTCGAGCGTCCCGTCCGCCACCGCGGCGTACAGCTTGGCGGCGGCGGTGCGCAGCTGCTCGGTTGTGCCGAGGTAGCTGCCGGTCGTGGGTCTCGTGAGGTAGAGCGAGCCTTTGGTCGAGAGGACGACCAGGTTCGGGATCGACACGGGTCCGGAAGCGTTGCCGAAGCTCACCATCAGCCCGCGGGGCCTGAGGCAGTCGAGCGAGCCCTCGAACGTGGCCTGGCCGACGCCGTCGTAGACGACGTCGACGCCGCGCCCATCCGTCAGCTCGCGCACTCGTCCGGGGAAGCTCTCCTGGCGGTAGTCGATCGCGTGGTCGGCCCCGGCGGCCAGGGCGAGATCCACCTTCTCGGGGGAGCCGGCTGTCGCCAGCACCCTCGCTCCGAGCGCCTTGGCCCACTGCGTCAGGAGCAGCCCGACGCCGCCGGCGGCAGCGTGCACGAGGATCGTCTCGCCAGCCTCGAGCGGCCAGGTCTCGAACAGCAGGTAGTAAGCGGTGAGGCCCTTTAGCGTGACGGCGGCGGCCGTCTCGAAGTCGATGGTGTCGGGCAGCGGCGCCAGGCGCCCCGCTGGGATGTTCCGCTCGACGGCGTAAGCTCCCGGCGGGCCCGAGTACGCGACGCGGTCACCGACGGCGATCTCGGTGATACCCGGTCCCACGGCCGCCACCTCGCCGGCAGCCTCGTTGCCCGCCACGAACGGCAGCGGCATCGAGTAGAGGCCCGAACGCTGGTAGGTGTCGATGAAGTTGAGGCCGATGGCGCGGTGGCGCAGCCTCACCTCACCGGGCCCGGGCTCGGGCAGCGCGCGCTCCTCGACGCTCAGGACCTCGGGGCCGCCGTGCCGATGTACTACTACCGCTTCGCTCAAGATGGTTCCGCCTCCAAGTGCAAGATCAGATCGGCTCGATCAGATCGGGTGAGTCGTTCCGTACGTTGCCGACGGCGTCGCTGACTCGGTGAGCCGCCAGCCAACGTGGCGGGCAGGGGCGCATCAGGTCCTCGACGAGCCGAGGGTCGGTGACGTCAGGATCGAGCCAGCGGGCCGCGTCCTCGGGCGCGAGGATCGCCGGCATCCGGTGGTAGAAACCTGCGATCAGGGAGTTGGCGTCGGTGGTGATGATCGTCAGCGAGTCGCCCCAGCTGTGGCGGGCGTAGAGCCCGGCGATGAGCAGCGGCTGCTGGTCGGGGCGGTAGACGTACCAGGGCTGCTTCTCCGAGCCGAGCTTCTGCCATTCGTAGAGGCCGTCCACCGGCACGACGCAGCGCGCGGTGCGCATGGCGTCTCGGAACGCCGCCTTCTCGGAAGCGGTGTCGGCGCGGGCGTTGTGCCAGAGGCCCATCACCTGGTCGGGCGACTTGACCCACTGCGGCTCGATTCCCCAGCGTCCCGCTAGCGCCTCGTTGGCTCCGTTCTTGCTCCGGATGAACGCCAGGCTCTCGGTCGGCGCGATGTTGTAGCCGAACTTGCCTACCGCGGGAGCGGGGATCTGGAAGTGGCGCCGATAGAACTCGTCGAGGTCGAAACCCTCGCTCTGGTCGGGCGCGCCCTTGCGGAACCTGGTCACGCGGCCGCTCATACCTAGAGCATATGGGCTGTCGCCTAGCCAGAGGCCATCCGAAGGGCTCTGGTTGCCTACCCTGAGGCGTCCGGGTGAGAGCAGCCCCCATGGGACCGGTCAGGGCCACCGGTCGGAGAGGAGGAGCACGTCGACGTCAGCTCGCGCCAGATGCTCCATCACGCGCTGGAGGTCATCGATCCGGTACTGCGTCTGGAACTCCGTCTCGCCCTCGACGATCTGATGGAACGCCAGGATGAGCCAGCCGCCGCTGGCTGCGGCGCGGTCGATCAGGTCGATGAGCGCCTCGGGAGCGTCAGAGGCCAGCACCGAGGTAGCCCGCAGCCGGTAAGGGTCGCCGGGCGGCCAGGTCTCCAGACCGAGCTGGCCCACGGTGGTCCTGCCCGAGATGAAGTAGCGGCGCACGGTCGCGATCGCCTCTTCGTCGATGCGGCCGTTCGGGTACACGAGGTGCCGCCAACCGCGTGAAGGGCTGGCGTCTCGCAGCCAGGCCGTCAGGGCCTCGAGCTCGTTGGCCAGGGCCGGTTCGTCGTAGCTGTCGAACGAGCGCTCGAGCGGGACGTCGGCGGTGTGGTGAGCCACCAGCTCCCAGCCGAGGTAGCGTTCGAGCGCGACCAGCTCGGCGAGCGTCAGGAACCCTGGCGCGTCCAGGAACTCGGTGATGACGGCCACGCTCGCCGGGAGCCCGAGCCGCTGCAGGATCGGCACGGCCAGGGCGACGCCGTCGCGGGCGTCGTCGAACATCACCGTCACCGCGCCGCGGGCCGCGCGTGGGAACGAGGCGAGTCCGTGCACGTTGACGACGGCTTCGCTCTCGCCGCTGGCCGCGAGCGACAGCTGCAAGGCGTCGACCCTCGTCAGGTCGGGTGCGCCGGTGGTGCTGGACGGGTCGGCCAGGTTGACGCTGACCGCGTGCCACTCGCCGCTGCGGCCCAGCAGCATGCTGGGATCGTCGTCGCCGAGGGACACGAGGTAGGCGTTGAACGACTCGAGGTCGTCGTTGCCGGCGTAGAGCGCCACGTAGGCCAGGGCTTGGGGGTCTTCGACGCGTAGCCAGAGGAGCAGGTTCTTGTCGGAGAGGTCGAGAGGGCTCTGGAGCTCTGCGCGCAAGTTGAGCTGGCCGTCGGCCCCAGCGATGGCGAGGCGTAACGACCCCGCGCCTTCCAACGGCGCCGAGGCGTCGGGCGTCACGGTGCCGACCGAGCTCTGTCGGTAGAAGCGCGTGCCCGGCTCGAGCAGGTCGATCACCTGCAGCCCAGGATCGTCCCATGCCGACGAGAAGGGCGTCCTCGTCTCCGGATCTCCCAGTCCCGCTG
>CAYYOK010000054.1:0-20961 GCA_964473205.1 uncultured bacterium
GCCTCGGCGGCGACGCAGGCAGGGTCGAGATCGAGAGCGAGCTCACCGGCCCCGGCGCCGAGAGCGAGATGCTCGGCCTCTACTTCGCCGACGAGGGCCAGCACTTCAACCAGTTCACCCAGCAACACCACGCCAGCCCGCGCGCATTCTCCGACGTGCTGTTCAAGGGCGCCGTGCGCCACGCGTCGAACGCCGTCTACTCCGGCATCATCATCGTCGACCCCGGCGCTCAGAAGACCGACGCCTACCAGACGAACCGCAACCTGCTCCTCGACATCGAGTCCGAGGCCGTGTCGATCCCGCAACTGGAGATCGCCGCCAACGACGTCAAGTGCTCGCACGGCTCCACCACCGGCCCGGTGCCGGACGATCAGCGCTTCTACCTGATGAGCCGCGGGCTCACGCCCGAGGTCGCCGAGCACGTCCTCGTCACCGGCTTCCTCTACGAGGTGATGAGCCGCGTGACGCTGCCGAAGGTCGCGCAGTACGTCGAGCGCGTCGTGCAGGCCAAGCTCGGCGTGCCGGGGGTCAAGGAGAAGCTGTGACCGAAAGCGAGGGTGGCGGCGTTCCCGATGCGGAGGACGCCGCCACCGCCGGCTCGGACACTGCGGCTCCAGTTCCGGTTGCGGTGGGCGACGGCACGTACGATGTCGGCCCCGTCGAGGCCTTCCCGGAAGAGAGCATCACGCCGTTCACCTTGGGCGAGAACGAGGTCATCGTCATCAAGGACGCCGGTAGCTTCTACGCGTTGCCCGACCGCTGCACCCACGCGCGTTACCCGCTCAACGACGGCGAGCTCACCGGTGACGGCAAGATCCGCTGCATCCGCCACGGTGCTACCTTCGATCTCGAGACGGGGCGGCCCACCATGCCGGCGCTGATCAAGATCAGGTTGTTCGAGGCGCGAGTCGAGGGTGGGCGTGTTTTGGTTAAGTTGCAGGAGCGGTAGTAGAGCTTGGCGCTACAGCTTTGCGAGTTGGCGATCCCTCTGCTTGGTATAACTGTGGTATAACGCGGGTATGAAAACTGCCATCTCGTTGCCCGACGAATTGTTCAGGAATGCCGACAGCTTGGCACAACGCTTGGGAGTCTCTCGAAGCGAGTTGTACGCGGCGGCGGTGCGAGAGTACTTGGCCAAGCATAGGCAGCAGGATGTAACCGCGCGGTTGAACGAGGTCTACGCTCGAGAGTCGAGTGCTCTGCCTCAGGAGTTCCAGGTCGGGCAAGCTCGCAGCGTCGGCTCGAGTGAGCCGAGTGAGTGGTAATTCAGCGGGGTGAGGTTTGGTGGGCAGACTTAGGGGATCCCCTAGGATCTGGTCCTGGTTTTCGCCGCCCGGTGTTGATCGTCCAATCCGACGCCTTCAACCGTAGTCGCATACGAACTGCCCTTTGTTTGGTCCTCACTTCAAATCTCGCTCTTGTGAACGCACCTGGAAACGTTCTCATTCTCGCTGGCAGCTCAGGTTTGCCGAAAGACTCGGTTGCGAACGTGTCGCAGGTCGTCACTCTGGATCGCGACTACCTCATCGAGCGGGTCGGGCTCATTTCTGCGGACACCCTTGTCAGGGTGGATGCTGGACTAAAGCTGGTGCTGGACCTGTAACTGAGGATGGTTGTAGTCAAGCGGCCGCGACCACCTTGCTGACGATCCAAGCGTGCATGCCCACCTGCCTGACGCGCTCGAAGCCGTACTCGTCGAACAGCTCGGCGGTGGCCGTGAACAGGAAGCGCCCCTGCGCTTCCCGGCCCTCGGTAGCCTCGGGGATGGCCTCGACGAGGCCGCCGCCGCGCTCGGCGATCTGAGCCAGCGCGCCCTCCAGTGCCAGCCTGGCGATGCCCTGGCCGCGGTGCCGCTTGTCTACGAAGACGCAGGCGATGCGCCAATCGGGCAGCGGCGGCGGGTCCTGACGGTACTTGCGGCCGTGCTTGATGTTGGGCAGCTCCTCGGGGCTGCCGTACTGGCACCAGCCCTGCGCCAGGCCGTTCTCGTCGAACACCATGGCGGCGTGCGCGCGGTCGGTCCGCACTCGTTCCTCCTTGGCCGCGCGATAGCTGATGCCGCGTTGGCTGCACTCGGGGTGCCAGCCGATGCACCAGCAGCCTCCGTAGATGCCGTTGTTGCGCTCCACGAGCTCGGCGAAGGCGTCCCAGGTGGAGGCGTCGAGTCGGCCTACGGTGAAGGTGGGCATCTGGGCTCCTGTCGAACGAGGTTCGCCGGAGGCCGCAAGTTCCCGCCGGCTGCTCTCGAACTACTCGGTACGTTGAGTACTTTTACTCGAGGCAGTGAGTGAATCGATGAGAAGGCGAATGCCAGGTCGTGGGCTTGGTCCGGGCGTCGGTGTCCACGAGATCGCAGCTCATGCGCAGCTAACACCTTGCCAACCGGTGAACCACCTGCTATGGTTCACCACATGGAAAGCCATTCTCTCGATAGCGCCTTCCACGCGCTGGCGGATCCGACTCGGCGGGCCGTCGTCGCGCGCCTGATGCGGAGCCCTGCGCCGGTCAAAGAGCTGGCTCAGCCCTTCGACATGGGGCTCCCTGCTTTCCTGAAACACCTTAGGGTGCTCGAGGACAGCGGCCTCATCGCGACCGAGAAGACCGGCCGCGTCCGCACCTGCCGCGCTCGGGTCGCGCGGCTGCAACAGGTCGAGACCTGGCTCGCCGAGCAGCGGGTGGTCTGGCAGGGCCGGGCCGACCGTCTCGCTTCCTACGTCGAGACCCGCATGCAGGAGGAAGGTTGACATGGCCATAGACAGCCGCGAGCTAACGATCTCTCGTTTCATCGACGCGCCTCCCGCCAAGGTCTGGAGGGCTTGGAGCACGCCGGAGCATCTCGCCCAATGGTGGATCCCCGAGCCGATCGAGTGCCAGGTCGTCAAGCTGGACCTGCAGCCAGGCGGAGGCTTCGAGACCCGCATGCGCCAGGGCGACGGCGCCTTCGAACCGCACGTCGAGGGTTGCTTCCTCGACGTCGTTCCCGAGCGGCGGCTAGTGTTCACCACCGCGCTCGGCGAGGGTTGGCAGCCGTTGGAGCCGTGGCTGGCGCTGACGGCGATCATCAGGTTCGATGCCGAGGGCGGAGGCACGCGCTACTCGGCGCGGGTGCTGCACAAGACCCCTGCCGACAGCCGCAGGCACGAGGAGATGGGGTTCTACGAGGGCTGGGGCACCACGATCGAGCAGCTCGCGGCCTTCGTTGCCAGATCCGACTGAGCGAACCCCTCCTAGCCCACCCGCACGAGCACGGTCACGCTGGCCTGCACGTGATCCGGCGCCAGCCCCTCGCTGGTCTTGAACGTGATCCCCACCTCGGCGGCGTCGAGCCCGAGCGGCTCGGCCACCGCGCTCGCGACCCGAGCTCGCAGAGCGCCTAGCTTGGGCGTGTCGAGGGTCACGACCCCCGCCACGTTGACAACGGCAGCGTCAGGCGCCACCGCCCGCACCCGCTCGAGGACCGCCCGCAGGATCACCCGGCTGGCGAGCCCGGCGTGAGCGGGGTCGCTGGGAGGGAAGAGCTGGCCGATGTCGCCGAGCGCGAACGCCGACAGCAGCGCGTCGGCTAGAGCATGGAGCAGCACGTCGCCGTCGGAGTGGGCGTCGGCCCCGCGCGGGCTGTCCGGCACCTCGACGCCGCCGATGACCAGCGCGCGGCCTGGCACCAGGCGGTGGGCGTCGAGACCGTGTCCGACGCGGAAGTTGGGCTGCATGCCGGATGGTACCAAGGCTCGCTCGCACCGGGCGCGGCGGGCGGCTCCACGGCGTCGGGCGCGTGTGACAATGGCCGCCGTGAGCCCCACCGCCGGCCTCGTCTCGCTGATCCTCATCACCATGATCTGGGGCACGACCTTCGTGATCGTCAAGGAGGCGCTCGACACGATCTCGGTGCCGCTGCTGCTGGCTCTGCGCTTCACGCTGGCCGGGCTGCTGCTGGCCTGGGCCGGCTGGGACCGGCGGGCGCTGGTGCCGGCGCTGATCCTGGGCGCGCTGTCCTTCGCCGGGTTCGTGACGCAGACGATGGGCCTGGCGATAACCAGCGCCTCGAACGCCGCGTTCATCACCGGGCTGTCGGTGATCCTGACACCGGTGGTGGGCCGGCTCGCATGGAAGCAGTCGCTGGCTGCGAGGGTGTACACGGCGGCGTTCGTCGCGCTCGTGGGCCTCGCCCTGATCACGCTGCGCGACGGCGTCGCGGCTGTGAACGGCGGCGACCTGCTCGTGCTGGTCACGGCCCTGACCTACGCCATCTACATCGTCTACCTGGGCGAGGTCGCTGGAAAGGTGCGCGGCACCTCGCTGGCGTTCATGCAGCACGTGCCGATGGCGCTGCTGGCGTGGTCGTGGGCGCTGCCGCAGGTAGGTGACCTGGCCGACGTGCCGCTGACCACCTACCTCGCCATCGTCTACCTGGCGGCCGTCGCGACCGCGCTGGTCGCGATCATCCAGACCTACGCCCAGCGCGTCGTGCCGGCGCACCTGACGGCGCTGATCTTCGTGCTCGAGCCGGCCTTCGCGGCGCTGTTCGCTTACATCGTGCTGGGCGAGAGGCTCGGGCTCCTCGGCTGGATCGGCGGCGCGCTGATGCTCTTCGCGATGGTCATCGCCCAGGTGCGGCTGCCGGCGCCGCGATTGGCTGGCAGCGAGACCTAGTCGCCAGCCCCCGCCTCCCGCTCGAGCAGGGCCCGTTTGCGCTCCACGCCCCAGGCGTAACCCGACAGCGCGCCGCCTTTGCGCACCACGCGGTGGCATGGGATGGCGACGGCCAGCTTGTTGGCCGCGCAGGCACCGGCGACGGCGCGCACGGCGCCAGGCGCATCGATGCGTTCGGCGATCTCGGCGTAGGTCGAGGTGGTCCCGGCCGGGATCTCGCGCAGGGCTTGCCACACGCGCTGCTGGAAGGCAGTGCCCCTCACGTCCAGGGGCAGGTCGGCACCGAGGCCAGGAGCCTCGATCAGGCCGACGACGCGCGCCACCAGGTCCTCGTAGTCGTGGTCCGCGCCGATCAGTCGCGCTCTGGGGAAGCGCTGGTGCAGGTCGCGGATCAGAGCCTCGGGCTCGTCGCCCAACAAGATCGCGGCCACGCCCTTGTCGCTGGATGCGACCAGGATGGCTCCGAGCGAGGACTCGCCGATCGCGAAGCGGATCTCCTCGTCGGTGCCGCCCGCGCGGTACGTCGATGGCTTCATGCCCAGCATGTCGGTCGACTGGGCGTAGAAGCGGCCGCTGGAGTTGAAGCCGGCGTCGTAGAGCGCCTCGGTCACGCTGCTCCCCGTTGCCAGGCTGTGCCTGACCCTGCGGGCGCGCTGAGCGCTGGCGTACGCCTTCGGCGTCAAGCCGGTGCTGGCCCTGAACAGGCGGTGGAAGTGGCTGGGGCTCAGACCCACCGCCGCGGCGAGCTCGGCCAGGGCCGGCTCCTCCTCGCTCTGCTCGATCAGGCGGCAGGCCTTCTCGACCAGGGCGGCGCGCTTCGCCGCCAGCGGGGGACCGTCGGGATCGCAGCGCTGGCAGGGACGGAAGCCGGCGGCCCTGGCGCTCTCGATGGTGTCGTGGATGCGAACGTTGGCTGCGTTGGCCGTGCGGGAGGGGCAAGAGGGGCGGCAGTAGACGCCCGTCGTCGCGACCGAGTACCAGAACTGTCCATCGGCGGTCTCGTCGCGGGCCCTGATCCTCGCCAGGCGCGGATCGAGCGACACGGAAGCGTATGGGGTGCGGCTGTCGTAGGCGGCCATGTCGTTCATCGTGATTCTCCTCTAAGGCTAGGCCCTGATGCCAGCATGCCCAGGCGGACAGCTGAGTCCTGTCAGCCAGCATGCCGAACACGAGGGGATGGCCGCACTCCAGTCCTTGCTCTCGAATCCGCCCGATTCGAGCGCAGGAACCGGATGGCGGGAGCGGCGCGGCTGCGCCTAACCTCCTGCCCATGCAACGCGTCGCCCAAGCTCCCGCGCTTCACCACACGCCTCTGCCGATCGCCTTTCGACACCTAGGCTGGTCGGGCCTCTGCGCCATGGGTGCCGACCAGGTGGCCCTGGCCGCGGCGCCGCTGGCCGCCGTGCTGCTGTTCGCGGCGAGCCCTGCCGAGGTCGGCTGGCTTCAGACGATGCAGACGCTGCCGTTCCTGCTCTTCGCCATCCCTGTCGGCCTCAGCGCCGACAGATGGTCGAGGCGGACGCTGATGCTTGGAGCGGAGACCCTGAGGTTCCTGGCCCTCGCGGCCGTCGTCGTGCTTGCAGGTGTGGGAGTCCTCGACCTGCCGTCGCTGGCGCTGCTCGGCTTCGTGGCCGCACTCGGGACCGTCTGCTTCTTCGTCACCGTGCCCGCGATGGTGCCCCGGCTGGTGCCGCGCACCCAGCTGGCCGACGCCAACAGGTGGCTGGAGTTGGCGCGTAGCGCGGCCTACATCGTCGGACCGGCGCTAGGCGGCGTCGCGATCGCACGAGCGGGTGCGCCGTCTACCTACGCGTTCGCAGCGGCGCTGGCGTTAGGGGCCTTGGCGTTCCTGACGCGTCTGCCACGGGAGGCCAGGTCAGCGCAGCCCCAGAGGAGACCGCTCGCCGAGCTGAGGCAGGCGGCCGCTTTCGTCGCCGGCCACGGGCTGCTTAGGCCCATCTTCGTCACGGCCGTGGTCTTCAACGCCGCCTGGTTCGTCCTGCAGGCCGTCTTCGTGGCGTACGCGGTGGCCGACCTCGGCATGAGCGCGACCTCGGTGGGGCTCACGCTAGGTCTCTCCGGCATCGGCATGGTCGTCGGCGCCGCGGCGGCACCGGCGCTGGGCCGCAGGCTGAGGTTCGGCACGATCGTCGTGCTGGGACCGCTCGCAGGATTCGCGGCGGCCGTGCTCGTTCTGCTCACGGTCTGGTTGCCGCTACCGATCCTCGCCGCTCTCGGGTTCCTGCTCTTCGGCCTTGGCCCGATCCTGTGGACCATCTCGACGACCACGCTGAGGCAGGTGGTGACGCCGAACGACATGCTGGGGCGCGTCTCCGCGCTGCTGGTGACGGCCACCTTCGGAGTCCGGCCGGTCGGAGCGGCGGTCGGCGCGACGCTCGCGACCCTGTCGGGTCCGACGGCCTGCCTGATCGCTGCCGCCTGCGGCTTCCTGGTTCAGCTAGCCGTCATCTGGTCGTCGGACGTGCGCGCCTTGCGGTTGCTGCCCGACGCGGCCTGAAGGCCTGGCGAGCGCTCGCCGCCGGTCACGCGAGCGAGCCGCCTCGCTCGACGCGGCCTTAGCGCAACCTCTCGACCACGCTGCGGTCCTCGAGCGTGCTGACGTCCCCGGTCAGCTCCTGGCCGGAGGCGACGGAGCGCAGCAGCCGGCGCATGATCTTGCCGGAGCGGGTCTTCGGCAGGGCATCGGCGAAGCGGATCTCGTCGGGACGCGCGATCGCGCCGATCTCGTGGGCTACGTGGGCCCTGAGCTCGTCGCGGAGCCTGTCGCTGGGCTCGTTGCCGACCTCGAGCGTCACGAACGCCACGATGCCCTGGCCCTTGATCTCGTCCGGCCTGCCGACCACGGCGGCTTCGGCGACGGCAGGGTGCGAGACGAGCGCCGACTCGACCTCCATCGTGCCCAGCCGGTGGCCCGAGACGTTGACGACGTCGTCGACGCGGCCCATGATCCAGAAGTAGCCGTCCTCGTCCTTGCGGGCACCGTCGCCGGAGAAGTAGGCGTGCTCGACCTCGCCCCAGTACTGGTTGCGGTAGCGGTCGTCGTCGCCGAAAACCGTCCTGAGCATGCCCGGCCACGGCTTGCGGATCACCAGGTAGCCGCCCTGGTTGGTCGGAACCGGGTTGCCGTCGGCATCGACGATCTCTGCCTCGACCCCGAACAGCGGCACGCCGGCCGAGCCCGGCTTGGTCGTCTGCACGCCGGGCAGCGTCGAGATCATGATGGCTCCCGTCTCGGTCTGCCACCAGGTGTCGACCACCGGGCAGCGGTCGCCGCCGATGACGCGCCGGTACCACATCCACGCCTCCGGGTTGATCGGCTCGCCGACGGTGCCGATGAGACGCAGGCTGGTCAGGTCGTGGCGGTCGGGGTGCTCGGTGCCGAGCTTCATGAACGCGCGGATGGCGGTGGGAGCGGTGTAGAAGACCGTCACGCGGTAGCGCGCGATCATCTCCCACAGCCGGTCGGGGCCGGGGTAGGTGGGGTTGCCCTCGTACATCACCTGCGTGACCCCGTTCGAGAGCATCCCGTAGACGACGTAGCTGTGGCCGGTGACCCAGCCGATGTCGGCGGTGCACCAGAAGACGTCGTTCGGCTTGAGGTCGAAGACGTACTTGCTGGTCAGGTTGGTGTGGACCAGGTAACCGCCGGTGGTGTGCAGCACGCCCTTCGGCTTCCCGGTGGATCCAGACGTGTAGAGCACGTAAGCGGGGTGCTCCGAGTCGACCGGCACGGCCTCGAACTCGGCGCTGGCGTGGCGCATCAGGTCGTGGTACCAGACGTCGCGCCTCGGCTCCATGTCGATGTCGTTCTGCGCGCGGCGCACGACGATCACGCTCTTGACGCTCTCGCAGCGCTCCAGCGCCTCGTCGACGGCCGGCTTGAGTGGCAGGACGGCGCCGCGCCGGTAGCCGCCGTCGGCGGTGACGACGAGCTTCGCCTTGGCGTCGTTGATGCGGTCGGCGAGGGCGCTGGAGCTGAAGCCGCCGAACACCACCGAATGGGTGGCGCCGACGCGGGCGCAGGCCAGCATCGCGACCAGCGCCTCGGGGATCATCGGCATGTAGATCGCGACCACGTCGCCGAGCCCGACGCCCCTGTCCTGCAGCACGTTCGAGAACTTCGAGACCTCGCGCAGCATCTCGCCGTAGGTGATCACGCGCCTGTCGCCAGGCTCGCCCTCCCAGTAGAGCGCCACCTTGTTCGCAAGGCCGCGCGCGACCTGCAGGTCGAGGCAGTTGTAGCTCAGGTTGGTGGTGGCGCCGACGAACCACTTGGCGTGTGGCTCCTCCCACTCGAGGACCTTGTCCCACGGCTTGAACCAGTGGAGGTCGGACGCCGCCGTCGACCAGAACGCCTCGGGGTCGTCGAGGGACTGGCGGTAGAGACGCTCGAACTCCTCCGGGTCCGACAACCTGGCGGCCGACCTAAAGCCCTTGGGCGGAGCGAAGCGCCTCGCCTCCTGAAGAACCGACTCGATGCTGTCTGACACGTCGCCTCCGGTACTGAGAGCGCCCGCACGCGCGCTGCCTGCGGACGGACGCCTGGCGCGGGCGCGGGTGGGTGCTTCAGCGGCTCCTGGCGGCCCGGCCCAGCGGGATGGTACTCAGCGAGCATAGCTCAGAGGCGCGGCGTGCTGCGCGGTCCGTGCCGTGGCCGTTGCCGAAGCCGATGGCGTTGCCGGCTCAGGGGCGCGGCGTGCTGCGCGGTCCGTGCCGTGGCCGTTGCCACCACGACGGTACCAGCACCACGAACACGGTGATGACCTCGAGGCGGCCGGCGTACATGCCGAACACCAGCAGGCCGCGAGCCACCGGGCTCAGGTCGGCGAACGAGCCGAGCGGCCCGACCTGCTCGAGGCCGACGCCGATGTTGCCTACCGCGGCCGCGGCGGCGCTGAACGCGGTGGTGAAGCTGGCACCGGTGAAGACGACGCCTACGGTCAGGGCGGCGAACAGCGCTATGTAGAGGGTGATGAAACCCGAGACCGAGCGCAGCACGGCGTCGCTGACGACGCGCCGGCCGAGCGTTATCGGCAGCACCGCGCGCGGGTGCAGGGCGTGGCGCACCTCGCGGCTGGCGATCTTCGCGATGATCAGCCAGCGGCCGACCTTGACCCCGCCGCCGGCCGAGCCGGTGCAGCCGCCGATGAACATCGTGGTGAGCAGGATGCTCTGGGCTACCGGGGACCACAGCGCGAAGTCGTCGGTGGCGTAACCAGTCGAGGTCATGACGCTGAGAGCGTTGAACAGGCCGTGGCGGACGGCCGCGGTCGCCGGCAGGCCCGAGCCCGTGGCGAGGATGGCGGCGAGCACCAGCCCGGCGGTCGCGGCCAGGAGCGCGTAGAGACGGAACTCGGGGTCGCGCAGGAGGCTGCGGGGCCGGCCGCTGAAGGCGCGGAACAGCAGCGCGAAGCTGGCGCCCGCCAAGAACATGAAGAAGATGGCGATCCACTCCAGGCCGGCGCTGCCGAAGGCCATGAAGCCCTCGGCGCGGGTCGAGAAGCCGCCCGCGGACACCGTCGCGAAGGCGTGAGCCAGAGCCTCGAAGCCCGTCATGCCGGCGACGGCGTAGGCGGCGGCGCAGGCCAGCGTCAGGATCGCGTAGACGCTGATCACCGCCGTGGCGGTGGTGCCCAGCCGGGGTAGGAGGCGCTGATCGTCCTGGGCGCCCGGCGCCTCCGCGAAGAAGAGCTGCCGGCCGGCGATGGCGAGCTGCGGGAACACGGCCACGAAGAGCACGAGGATCCCGATGCCCCCGATCCACTGCGACAGCGCGCGCCACAGGAACAGGCTGTCGGGTACCGCGGCGTAGTCGCGGATGACGCTGGCGCCCGTCGTCGTGAAGCCGCTCATCGCCTCGAAGAAGGCGTCGAGCGGCTCCAACGGTCCGGCCACGGCGAACGGCAGGGACGCCACGAGCGGCAGCGCCAGCCACAGCAGCAGCACCGTGGCGAGGGCCTCGCGGCGGCTGGGCTCGACGCCACCGGCTCCGGCGGCGCCGACGACCCGCAGCGCCAAGCCCAGCGGCAGCGCGACGGCCGCGCAAGCCAGGAAGCCGGCGGTCGGCTCTCCGGCCAGGAAGGCCCCCAGCCCGAACAGCGCCGAGGCGCCCCCGAGCGCGAGCAGGCTGACGCCTAAGACGTACGGCGCGAAGCGGCCGCGGGCGTCGGCGTTCGGGTTCATGGCGCCAGCCTCATGACGCAGACCTCACGACCAGAGCCTCGTCGTGACCGCCTCCAGGCTTGGCGCTGCGCCTCGCCCCATCGGCGTCAAGGACCGCCGGCCGAGCGCTGGCTCTCCAACCACCTCTCCACCTCGTCGACGCGCTCGGGGGTCGTGACGATGAGCAGGTGGTCGCCGGGGCGCACGACCGTGTCGCCGCGCGGGACTATCACGTTCGTGTCGCGCTCGATGGCGCCGATGAGCAGCTCGGCCGGCGTGCCGAGGTCCATGATCCTCCCGCCGGGCGCCCCCTCCGGGTAGACGGCGTCCATCACCTCGGCGCGGTCCTCGATGGTGGCGAGGTGGTCAACCTGGTCGACCTTCAACCAGTTGAGGACCTCCTTGACCGCGGCGCGCCGCGGCGTCAGGGGCGCATCGATGCCCACGCGGGTGAACAGCTGCCGGTTCCTGGCCCGTCCGACGCGGGTGATGATCTTCGGGATCTTGAGCTGTTGGCTGATCAGCGAGATCAGCAGGTTCTTCGGGTCGTCGTCGGTGACCGCCACCATCACGTCGACGTCCATCAGGCGCTCCTGCTGGAGCAGCTCGATGTCGGTGCCGTCGCCCTGCAGCACCAGGGCATGAGGCAGCCACTGAGCCAGCTTCTGGCAGCGCTCGGCGTCCTCCTCGACGATGGTCACGGCCATGCGTTCGCTCGACAGTGCTTCGGCGACCATGAAGCCGACGTTGCCGCCGCCCGCGATGGCGACGCGAGTGGTGCGGCGGCGCGGCGCGAAGTAGCGCTGGACCTCGCGCATGCTCTCGCTGAGGCCAAGGAAGACGACCCTGTCGCCGGCTGCCAACACGGTGGAGCCGGTGGGGATGCTGAACGCCTCGTCGCGCACCAGGCCCGCGACGAGCGCCCCGTCGGGCAGCTTGACCGTCTCGAGAGCGTGCCCGACGTAGTGGTCCTCCGGGTAGAGGCGGTACTCGAGTAGCGTGATCCGACCGTTCTTGAAGCTGGCGCTGTCGATGGCGCGCGGGACCCTGACGATGTCGGCGATCTGCTGCGCCAAGATGCGCTGCGGCCACACGATGCGGTCGATGATCAGGCCCATCTTCTCGTACGCGCCCTTGCGCTTGAAGGCGTCGATGTAGCGCTGACGGGACACGAACGCCAGCGTCAGCTTCGCCCCCAAGCCTTTGGCGGCCAGGCAGGCGAGCACGTTGACGTCGTCGTTGGTGGTGCAGGCCACGAAGGCATCGGCGCGCTCGGCTCCGGCGGCCATGAGGTCGGCCGGGTCGGCGGCGTTGCCGCGCAGGAACTGCACGTCCAGATGGTCGAAGGCGCTCTCGCGCATCTCGTCTAGATCGACGACGGACACGCTGTGATGGCGGTGCAGCTCCTCGGCGATCAGCGCGCCGATCTCACCGCCACCCGCGATGACGACGTTCATCTCGCGGTTATTCAAGCACGTTTCAGCATCCGGTCGCCCACGCTCGGCCTCTCGGTCGGCCGCTGCAGGAGCAGCACGAGCCCGACGAGGGCGAGGTAGGTGACGAGCAGCGGCGATGCGAGAGAGCCGTAGCGCACCCAGGGCGTGATCTCGTCGGAGACGTCGAAGGTGGCGGCGAGGTAGCCGGCCACGCGCGGCTCGAGGCGCGCCGTCACGAAGCCGGTGGGGTCGACGACCGCGGTGATGCCGTCGTTGCCGGCGCGCAGCAGCCAGCGGCGCGTCTCGATCGCGCGCATGCGGCCCATCGCGAAGTGCTGCTCGCCGCCGTCGCCGAACGCGAACCAGGCGTCGTTGGTGATCAGCAGCAGCACGCGCGCGCCCTTGGCGACCATGGCCTGCTGCACCTGGGGGAACACCGATTCGTAGCAGACGAAGGCGGCGCTCGCGCCCACGATCGTGGTCAGCGGCACCGGCCCCAAGCCGGCCGAGGTGCCGGCCAGCAGCGGCAGCCCCAGCCACGAGAACACCGTCTGGTAGAGGCCAGGCAGGCTCTCGATGAACGGCCAGCGCTCCCCGAATGGCACCAGGTAGTGCTTGTCGTAGCGGCCGAGGACCTCGCCCTCGTCGATGCTGTAAGCGCTGTTGTAGCTGCCGTTCCCCGGCCGGTAGCGTCCGCCGATGACGAAGTTGGCGTCCGGCGCGGCGGCCTGGATGTCCCGCCGCACGGCGAAAGAGCCGGGGCCTTCCAGGTCGAAACCGAGCACCGACCCCTCCGGCCACAGCACCAGGTCGAAGGGCTCGTCGCCGGCCGCGGCTCGCTCGCGCTCGGCCGCCCTCGTCAGCTCCAGCTGCACCTCTAGCTCCTGGCGCAGGCTGGCGAGGCGTCCGAAGGCGTCGAGGTTGCCCTGCACCAGCAGGACGCTCAGGCCGCCGTTGTCGGAGTGCCCCGTCGCGGCAGGCACTGCAGCGGCCGCGCGCCTCTCGCCCAGCTCGAAGGCCCCGAGCACCAGCAGGACGGCGGCGGCAGGGGCCAGCAGCGAGCTGCGGCCGCCGCTGAGGAACCGCCCGTGCCGGGGCGACACCAGCGGCACGGCGAAGAGCGCGCTCGCGGCGGCCGCCAACAGGCTGAGCCCGTAGACGCCGACGGTGTCCGCGACCTGCGCGACCGGGGTGTCGAGCCACAGGTAGCCGAGCGTCCCCCACGGGAAGGCGAAGTAGCCCTGGGTGCGAGCCCACTCGACGAGCACCCACGCCGCCGGCAGCACCAGCAGAGCGCGCCGGCCGCCCCCGCCGGACAAGAACCACGACGCCCAGGTGGTGGCGCCCCAGAACACGGCGAGGACCGCCAGCAGCAGGGGGAACAGCGCCCAGAAGGTCGGCCCCAGCAGGGACGAGAAGCTCTGCGGCAGCCAGAAGATGTAGATGGCGAAGAACGGCAGGGCGAACACGGCGCCGAGCCAGAACGCGCGGCGGCCGGTTCTCGCGTTGGCCACTGCCGCGAACAGGCCGGCCAGCGCCAGCGCGAACGGCCACCAGCCGGTCGGCGGCAGGGCGAGGCTCAGCAGCGCCCCGCAGACGGCCACGACCGCCAGCGGAGCCCGAGAGCTCGGCGCTTCGCGGCTCAGGACGACACCTGGCGCCTCAGGGGTACGCGCCCCTCGACCCGCTTGGACTGATCGTGTCTCAGGAGCTCGCCAGCAGGCCGGCCAGGAGCGCGACCCTCTCCAGGGTCTCCTTGACCCTGATGTGCTCGTGGCGGGCGTGCGGTCCGCCGCCGACCGAGCCGAGCCCGTCCAAGGTGGCGATGCCGATGGCGGAGGTGAAGTTACCGTCCGACCCCCCGCCGACGACCGCGCCCTCGAGGTCGAGACCGAGGTCTGACAGCACGCTCTGAGCCAGCTCGAATAGCGTCTCGTTGGCGGCCGTCAGCTCGAGCGGCGGCCGGTTGAGCCCGCCGGTGATGCTGAGCTGCACGCGCTCGTCGCGGGGCTGGTAGTGCCTGACGGCGTCGTCGACGCGCTTGCCCTCGCTGGCCTTGAGCACGCGCAGGTCGACCACCGCGTTGGCCTCCTCGGCGATGACGTTGCTGGCGAAGCCGCCGCTGGCCTGGGTCAGGTTGACGGTCGTCCCGGCGACCTCGTCGGCGAGGTCCTCGACGAACAGCAGGAAGTGCGACAGCTCGCGCAGGGCGCTGGCGCCGTCCGACGGGTTGTTGCCGGCGTGAGCGCTCCTGCCGCTGAAGGCGACGCGGTAGCCGCCGACGCCCTTGCGCCCCGTCTTCAGCGCGCCGTCGTCGCGGCCGGGCTCGAGCACCAGCACGCGGTCGTGACGCCTGGCCAGCTCCTCGATCAGGTCGCGCGACTCCTGGCTGCCCGTCTCCTCGTCCGACGTCAGCAGCAGGGTGACGTCCCCGGCCAGGGGGACGCCCGCCGCCTCGAGCACCTTCACCGCGTGGATGGCGGTGGCGATGCCAGCTTTCATGTCCACGGCGCCGGGGCCAGAGAACACGTCGCCGTCGCGCTTGATCGGCATCCGCTGCAGCGTTCCCAGCGGCCAGACCGTGTCGTAATGGGTCAGCAGCAGGGTGCTGGGACCGCCGCTGTCCGGCCCGGAGAGCCGAGCCTCGAGGATGTCGCCGTGGTGGGGGCGCGGGTGGCGCGCGACCTGCCAGCCGCTCGCGGCCAGCTCGGCCTGCAGGTGATCGGCGAGAGCGTCGCAGCTCGGTTTGTCGTGGGTCGGGCTTTCGCGCTCTACCAAGCCGGTGAGGGTGGCCAGGTACGCGGCCTCAGAGGCGTACGCATGCTCGAGGAGCGGTGAGCGAGTCATGCCTCATGCTACCCCCGGGGCGAGGACAAGCGCTCGCGCCACAGGCGCTCCGCGAGAGACCGCACCGAGGGCTCCTGGGTCGTTCTGGCGTAGCTGTAGCCGAAGCGCAGGTCGCTCTCGGCGCGCTCGGGCTCGAGCCTGCGGCCGACCTGGTAGCGCGAGAGGTAGACCTGGGCGAGGAGCACGTCGCGCATGCGCTGCGGCTTGACCGCGTGCAGGTCGACGAGCGCGTCGTCGTAGGCGACCATCGCGCCTCTGACGTCGCCGCGCTCGGCCAGAGACTTGCCGCGCTTGAAGTGCCTGGCGGCGTTGTAGAGCAGCTCCCGCACGCCTCGAATGATACGACTACGCCGACCCCGGACGCCCGCTTCGCGCGCGGCTGACCTGGAACGCCGCGACGGTCACCGCGGCCGCGAGGTTGAGCGACTCCGCGCGCGGATCGAGCGCGATGCGGTGCAGCTCGATCGGCGTGCGCACCGTCCGGTCAGCCGAGGCTGCAGAGGCGTCCTCGACGGCAGCGCGCAGCGCCTCCGTCCAATCGGAGGCGGCGCGCGAAGGCGACAGGACCGGCGCGCCCTGAGGCCCTTCCGGCCCGAACACCAAGGTCAGAGGCGGCGCGAACGAGGCGTCGCGCAGGTCGTCTGGCGCCGAGGCGTCGAACAGGTGCAGCGTGCGGCGGCCGCAGACCGCGAGGTAGGCGGCCTCGTCGTGGAAGGCCCTGCACCGCACGGCGAACCGCAACCCCACCGACGCGCGCACCACATGGGGGCTCCAAGCGTCCACCCGCGGCGCTATCAAAGCCACCTCGTCGATGCCGAAGGCCACCAGGCTGCGGATGGCCGTGCCGAGGTTGCCGCCCTGGCTGGGCCTGACGAACAGGGCGTGGTCGGCCGCGGGCGACAGGGCGTCGTCCTCCTTGGCGACCACCGCCATCACCTCGACGTCGCTGCGGTGCCGCAGGCGCGCCAGGGCTCTCTCGTCGCGCCTCAGTCGGGCACCGGCCAGGTCGCAGGCTCGTTGAAGCGCCTCCAGCCTGTCACCGGCCATCCGCCCGTCGTGGACGACCAGCCTCACCGCCTTCGGCCTGTGGGTCAGCGCCTCCAGGACGGCGTAGGCGCCGAACGCGAACGTGTGCTCGCCGCTGCTGCTGTACGGTCCTAGCAGCACCTAGCCCTCGCCGCTCGCCGCCAGCCCGGCCCTCGCCAGCTCGGCGGCCGCTTCGGGTACGTAGTCCAGCGCCAGCGCCCCGCGGTAGCAGCGCAGGGCCGCCTGGCGGTCACCGGCCAGGTCGTGAAGCTGCCCCAGGCGCGTCAGCGCGAAGCCCGGGAGGTAGTAGGGCTCGGAGAAGTCGCCGGCGACGAGGGCCTCCAGCCGCGAGCGCGCCTCCTGCAGGTGTCCCAGGCCGTGCAGCAGGTTGGCCTCGTGGAAGCGCGCCTCGGCGTCGGGCAGGTCGGCGAGGCTCGTCAGCAGCGCCACCGGATCGTTGCCGCCGCCGCTGAACGCCAGGTCGAGTAGCGCGCGGGCGCGGGCGGCGGGGCTGGCCTCGCGAGGCTCGTCCTCGCCGATCTCCTCCAACCGCGCGTGACCGGCCAGCGCCCGCGCCACGGCCGGGTAGTAGTCGAGCGGGACGAGCGCTGCGATCCGCTCTCCGCCCGCGGCGAGCGTCCTGCTCGCCAGCACCCGGCTCGCCAGCAGCGCGCTGCGCTCGACGAGCCAGCCCGCGCCCGGGCCGGCGTCCATGATCCTCTCGCGCTCGGCCTGGTAGGCGGCGACCTCAGGCACGACCTTGGCGAGCAGACCGCGGGGATCGACCGGTCCGGCCAGCAGCTCGCGCAGCGGCGCGGCCGCGGCTGCGAGCAGGGCCAGCCGCTCGCGGCCGGCGTCGTACTGCTGCATGAACTGCAGCAGGTCGCGCTCGGCGGCAGCGTCGCCGGGGTCCTCGGGGTCGTCGGGTCCGATGCCGATGGTGGCCAGAGGCAGACCGGCGCGCCGAGCCCACGGCACCACGGTGAGCGGCAGCACGACCTCCTCGGTCTCCTGCCAGCCAGGGCTGCCGAGGGCTCCGCGCGGCAGCGGAACGCAGACGACGTCGGGCTCGAAGGTCGCCACAGCCTCGCGCACGTGGACGGCGTTGAAGGCGGGCCAGCGGGAGTGAAGAGCCCCTGCCAACGGTACGAGCTTGACCACCGGGGCTCGAGCCATGACCACATGCTACGGGGCGGGGTAATCTGACTGTGCGTTAGTGTGCGCTTGTAGCGCGCGTGCGCTTCCAACGCCGCGCGGGAGGGTGAGCCGATGTACCGAACCGAGCGCCAGCCTGCCTGGCAGCGCGACATCGCTTGGGCCAGCGCCGTCCTGCTGGTGCTCACCGTGCTCGCCGGCACCCTGCTGTTCACGCAGGCGCAGCTCTCGACCCAGTCGACGGGCACCGAGGTCATCCGCTCGGTGCTGAGCCTGACCCTGCAGCCGGGCGGCAGCGAGCCGGCCGAGCTGGGCGTCAGGGCCGGAGCCTCGTACCAGGCTGGGCAGCCCCTGACGCTGCTGCCGGGCATCGAGGTCTTCGCGGACGCCACCGAGGTCCCGACCTTCACCGTCGAGGCGGCCGTCGGCCGCATAGCCGGCGTCCTCACCGACAGGCTCATCACGTCTGGCAGCCAGGCGCTGCTCGCCTCGGTTGGGGATCCCGTCATCGCCAGCCAGCTTCAGACCGCTCTGAGCGGACCGGTCGCGGCCCTGATGCGCGGGGCCCTCGAAGCCGAGATGCTGCCATCGGGGCTCGACGACGGCTCTCGTATGGCCGACTGGCGCGCCCAGCAGGCGGCCAACCCCGGCAGCCTGGTCCAGCCGATCGTCGGCATCTTCGTCTACGAGTCCCCGAACCGCCTCGCGCAGATGAACGCCAGGCAGATAGGGGTCGGCGTGATCGGCCAGCTAGCCGATCAGGTGCTGGACGAGGGGCTCGCATCGGCCGCGGCGCTCGTCACCAACCAGAACCTAGGCACGCGGCTCCAGACCGGCGTCGACGTCGTCGCCCGCTCCCAGATACACCAGCTGTTCGGCAGCCTGATCGGCGGCAGGGCAGGGGAGCTCGAGTCGCGGCTCTCCGAGGCGCGCGCCGTCGCGGCGGGACAGGCGGAGAGCGACACGAGCGGGCTCAGCGGTCTGCTGCCGGCGTCGCAACTGGCCGGGTTGACGCCGGAGCAGGCGAACGAGGCCGTGCTCGACGCTCTCGCCCAGCGCGCCTACCAGGGCGGCTCGTCCATCGCCGCCGCGCAGCTCACGCGCCCCGAGCAGGCGACCAAGGTGCGGGGAGTCGGCGACATCATCGACGCCTTCAGCGCCCAGGCGCACGGCCGCTACACGGGCTGGACGACCTTGGCGGGCGTTATCGCTCTTCTGCTCGCGGCTCTGCTGGTCGGCTTCTCGCGCGGCGCGCAGCGCCTCGTCAACCTCGGCCTCGCCGTCGCCGTGGCGGTGGCGCCGGGCGCGTGGCTCTTCAGTCGCGTGGAGAGCTGGCTGCCGCAGGTCGCGAGCCTGCCGGCCGGGGCTCAGGCGCAAGGCGTCTTCGGCGCCACCTTCGGTCTGCTCGGGTTCGCCTACGCGCAGGTTCCCGACGAGGTCGTCGGTCTGGCGGCGCGCAACCACCTCTACGCGCTGCTGTTCGCGGGCGCCCTGGTGGTGCTGGCCCTGCTGCTGTGGCTGCTGCGCGGCGTCAGGCCGCGGCGACGCTTCTGAGCCGCTGAGCGAGGACCGCGCCGGGTGGGACTACGGGCGGGGGCTGGGCGGCGAGAACTCGCGCGCGAAAGCAGCCAACGCACCATCGGGGACGGCTAGCTCGCCGACCTCCGCGTAGGTAAGCGTGACCTCGAAGCCGCCCTGCGCGTACGGGCCCATGTGGTACGGATCGAAGTGGAACGTGATGCCCGCGGGGCCGAGTGTGGCGACGCGCAGGTCGCGCTCGGACAGCTCGACGACCTCGCCTTCCGTCACCCACAGCGCCTCTTGCCTGGCTAGGTCGGCGAGGATCAGCGGCCCTATCACGCCCACCCAGTCGGAATCGGCGGCGAAGAGGTCCGCGACCTGCCAGCGCACCAGGCTCCCGCCGTCGACCTCGAGCAGGTAGGAGTCGGCGAACGTGTTGCCGTGGGCGCCGCCGGTGAAGGTGTAGGTGAAGCCGAGCAGGCTCAGGAAGCCGCCGGCCGCACCGGTGACGAACACCTGCTCGTCGAACGCCATGCCCCAACCGCCGAAGCCCTCGTCGCCCGCCAACGACTCGCGTGCGAACGCCACGAACTCGTCGACGGCCTGCCGCTGCCTCGACTCCATGAACGAGTTGACGCGCTGGAACTCGCCGCGCACGAAGTAGGGGAACGACGCCTCGGCTTCGATGCGGCCCTGCCTGAGCCTCGTCTCCGAGAAGAGCGCGAGGCGCTGCAGGGTCAGCTCGTGCTCGCGCGCCGGGCTCGGCGGGTCGGTCGCGATCGCGGCGGCCTCGTAGAAGGTCAGCCGGGTCTCGATCGGGTCGTGATCTGCGTCCCACTCGATGCGCGCCAGGCCGGACAACTCGGCGATGACGCTCCCGAACGGCTCGATCTCGTAGCCGTCGTACGGCGGCTCGGCCGCCTCGCCCGCCTCCAGCGCTTCTGCCAGCGCGGCGTCGTGCGGCACCGACTCCGCCTCCCAGGGCGCGCTGTCGTGCGCCCGCGGCAGGTGGAAGGTCAGCTCGAGCCGGCCGTCGTCCTCGAGCCGGCCGTGCCCGCTGAGGCCGACCGGCATGCCGCTCTGCCACAGCCGCGCGAACGCGGCGCCTCCCTCGAAGACCTGGAGGTCCAAGGTGACCTGGGCGCCGTCGGCCTCGCCGCTGTAGAGCGCGCGCCACTCCAGGCTCCCCACCTGAGCCGCCGCGAGGCCGAAGGCCGCAGCGCCCAGGGCGAGAAGCAGCTTGACGAGACGGTTGCGAAGCATGCCAAGAGTCTACAAGCGGCCTTAAGGATGCTAGCTTTGTCGGCGTGACGGCAGACGTACGATCGAAGCCGGGCCGTGCATCCAGCCACGAGCGCCCGCGCATCAGCGTCGTGGGCGCGGGCATGGCTGGCAGCGAGGCCGCGCTGGCGGCAGCGGCGCTGGGCGTGGCGGTGGACCTGTTCGAGATGCGGCCCGCACGGCTGACGCCCGCTCATCGCACGGGCGACTTCGCCGAGATGGTGTGCTCCAACAGCTTCGGCGGCGAGGCCCGCAGCAACGCGAAAGGCTTGCTGCAGGCCGAGATGAGCGCGGCCGGCGGCGTCGTGATGGCCAGCGCGCTGTCGAACCGCGTGCCTGCCGGCGGCGCGCTGGCGGTCGACCGCGAGGCCTTCAGCGCCGCCGTGACGGCCGCCGTGCGCGAGTCCGAGCAGGTCACCGTGCACGAGCGCGAGCTCACCGAGCTGCCCGAGGGCGTCTGCGTCCTCGCCACGGGGCCTCTGACCAGCGACGCGCTCTCGACGGCCATCGCTGCCAGGCTCGGCTCCGAGTTCCTCGGCTTCTACGACGCCGCGGCGCCCGTGATCGCGTTCGACAGCATCGACATGAAGGTCGCCTACCGGCGCGGACGCTACGAGCAGAGCGGGGACTACCTCAACCTGCCGTTCGACGAGGCCGAGTACGACGACTTCTACCAGGCGCTCAGCGAAGCTCGCAGCCACACGCCCCACGACTGGGAGAACCTCGAGTTCTTCGAGGGGTGCATGCCGATCGAGGAACTCGCGAGGCGCGGCCGCGACACGCCGCGCTTCGGGCCGATGAAGCCCGTCGGCCTCGAGCACCCGGCCAGCGGCAAACGCCCGTACGCCGTCGTCCAGCTTCG
>CAYYOK010000055.1:0-6911 GCA_964473205.1 uncultured bacterium
GCTGCCGGGCGAGGATCTCGGTCGGGGCCATCAGGGCGGCCTGCGCACCGGAGCGGGCCGCCACCAGGATCGCGGCGGCGGCCACGGCGGTCTTGCCCGAGCCGACGTCGCCCTGCAGCAGCCGCGCCATCTGCTTGGGCGCGGCCATGTCGGTCAGGATCTCCGCGAGCGCGGCGTCCTGCTGCTGGGTCAGCGCGAACGGCAGCACGGCGCGGAACTCGTCGAGGTCGGCCTTCCTTACCTCGAACGCCCGGCCGAGCTTGTTCGGGTCGCGGCTGCGGAGCAGCGCGAGCTCGAAGAAGAGGAAGTCGTCGAACTTGAGGCGCCGCAGCGCGACCTGCAGGTCGGCCTCGGTCCGCGGTTGGTGCGCCAGGCGCCAGGCGGTATCGAGCGGCACGAGGTCGTAGCGCTCGAGCCACGGGCGCGGCAGGTGGTCTGGCAGCGCGGCCAAGGCGTCGAGCAGGCGCTGGCTGGCGCGCCTGATGTACGCCTGCGAGAGCCCCTGGACGCTCGGGTAGATGCCCACGATGCGGTTGAACGAGAGCGACTCGCCGCTGTCGTCGTCGACCTCGTGGGCCGCGACGTGGATCTCGGCGTGACCGCCGGCGCGCTTCACCTTGCCCGCGACGATGAGCCTGAGCCCCGGGTAGAGCTGCTTCTCGAGCCATGGCTGGTTGAACCACACGGCGGTGAGGCGCCCGCCGCGGCCGTCGTCGAGCCGGCAGCGCATCACGTGCAGGCCGCGCTGACCGCGCGTGCCGATCCGGCTCATCAGCGTGCCCGCGATCGTCGCGTTCTCCCCCGCCACCAGCGCGCCGAAGTCCGGCAGCGCACGCCGGTCCTCGTAACGGCGCGGCAGATGGTAGAGCAGGTCGCGGAAAGTGACCAGGCCGATCTCGCGCAGCTTCTTGGCCGCCTGGGCGCCCAGGTCGACGGCGCGCGAGGCGATCTCGAGGTCGAGATCGGCGGCGCTCAGCGAAGCCTTGGCTCCGGCGCTCCCGGCGCGAGCGACCCTGGCTGCCTCCATGCGCTAACTGTAACGTCAGCCGCCCGAGCCGGCCCTGCAGGCCCCTACCGTCCAGTCGGGTTAGCACCTGGTTAAACCGACGTCTCTAGGACTGTTGCTTGGCGTCCCTCACGTCGTTATGCTTCGAATCGATACCGGCGGGCTCCAGACCGGCTTCTCCGGTCCTGGCCGTCGGCCCGCTCGCGTTGCGCCGGAAGAACCGCCTGGCGCCTGAAGGAGATGATCTTAGTGTCGAGGTTCCGTTCCGTAGTACTGGCTGTGCTCACTCTCGCCTTGAGCGTCTCTGCGTTCGCGCAGGACCTCGGCGGCCGCGTCCTCATCGTCGGCTCCGACACGACCTACCCGCCCTTCGAGACCGTCAACCAGGCCGGCGAGATCGTCGGCTTCGACGTCGACGTCGTCAACGCCATCTGCGAGCGCATCAACTGCGTGGCGCAGTTCCAGACCACCGCCTGGGACGGCATCTTCGCCGCCCTGGCCAACGGCGAGTTCGACATGATCGCCTCGGGGATCTCGATCACCGCCGAACGCGCGCTCGTCGTCGAGTTCACCGACCCGTACCACGAGGTCAACCAGGCCGTCGCGCTGCGCACCGGCGACGAAGGCTACACGCTCGATGACTTCATCTCCGGCAGCCTGATCCTCGGCGCCCAGGTCGGCACCACCAACGCCAGCCTGGCCGAGGAGCTGGTCGGCCGCGACCGCGTGCGCCTCTACGACGACTTCAACGCCGCCGTGCTGGCGCTGATCAACGGCGACGTCGACGGGGTGATGATCGACGACACCTCGGCCGACGCGTTCGTGCAGCAGTACGCCGGGCAGGTCGTCGCCGGCATCCGCGACGTGCAGTCTGGCGACACGCTCGGCTTCGCGGTCCAGCTCGGCGACGAGCTCGTCGACGCTCTCAATGCCGGCCTGCGCATGATCCGTGAGGACGGCACCTTGGCCGCCCTCGCCGAGAAGTGGCTCGCGGACCCCGAAGAGTAAGCCGGGCCACCTGAAGCCATGACGAGGCGGCGGCGCGCGTCAGCCCTCGGGCGGGTCGAATCTTGACCCGCCCGGGCGGCGGCGCGCGCCGCGGCGGCATCCTGAGGAGCATCCGGCCGAGCTACCTGATCCTGCTCACCGCTCTGCCGTTCGTCGTCTACCTCTTCGCGACCTCTCCCCGCTACCAGAACGCCCTCGCCTTCCTGTGGCCCGGCCTCGGCACGACGGCGATGGTCACGGTCATCGCCTACGTGGTCGCCTCGCTGCTCGGCCTCGTGCTGGCAGCGTTGCAGCTCCTGCCGATGGGCGAGCGCACCGTGCGCAACTTCCTCGTCGGCTCGGCCGTGCTGCTGGCCGCCTCCACCGTCTTGCACCTGCGCCCGCAGGAGCACTACACGCTGTTCGGCGAGCCTGAGGGCCGCGTGGCGATCATCCAGGGCACGCCCACCGGCCCGGCCGACAGGGTGAGGCGCGGCGAGTACCCCGACGCTGCCGGCCCGCTGACCGTCAGGGCGGTCGTCGACGCCGCGACGGCGATCGACAGGATCGACACCGGCGCCGTCACCTCGGCGTTCGTGCCGAGCGAGTTCGTGCCCGCTGGCGCCAACGTCTTGTGGGAGACCTCGTTCCTCTCACCGGCTTTCAAACGCCCCGCCATGCTGCTGCTGGTGCTCGGCGCCATCGGCCTGGCGCTGACGTTCGCCGCCTGGCAGAGCGGCCACCACCCGCTGCGCCTGGCCTCGGAGCTCTACGTCGACCTGCTGAGGGGCATCCCGATGCTGGTGGTGATCCTTTACGTCGGCTTCCCGCTGCAAGGGGCGATACGCGACGCGACCGGCGGCCTCATCGACATGTCGAGGATCACGCGCGGCGTGGTCGGCATCGGCCTCGGCTACGCCGCCTACATGGCGGAGATATTCCGCGCCGGCATCGAGGCGATCGGGCGCGGGCAGACCGAGGCGGCGCGCAGCCTAGGTCTCAGCAACTGGCAGACGGCGCGCTACGTGGTCCTGCCGCAGGCGCTGAGGATCGTGGTGCCGCCCTTGGGCAACGAGTTCATCGCCATGCTCAAAGACACCTCCCTGCTCTCGGTCCTCTCGGTCCGCGACATCACCCAGCGCGCCAGGGAGTTCCAGGCCGCCAACTTCGAGGTGTTCCCTCCCTTCAACACGGTCGCCCTGCTCTACATCGTGCTGACACTGGCCGCGTCGAGCCTGGCCAAGTCCGTCGAGCGCCGCGCCACCTGGACGCGGTAGGCGTCGGCGGCGTCCGGACGCGGTAGCCGCCGCTTGATGCGGGCGCGGCAGCCGGCCCGCCCTGTCCGGGCAGAGGTACGGCTGCGCCGAGCGCGCCCTACGGCAGATGTAGACTCACCAGGTATGTTCGACGGTCCCACCGCAGCGATCGACCTAGACGCTTTGGCTTACAACCTCGCCCGGCTCCGCGCGCGCTTGGGCGCGCAGACGTCGGTGATGGCGGCCGTCAAGGCCGACGCGTACGGCCACGGGCTGGTCGAGGTGTCCAGGGCGTTGGCGCAGCTCGGCGTCAAGTGGTTCGGCGTCGCGACGCCGGAGGAGGCGATGGCGCTGCGGCGCGGCGGCGTTCCCGGCGACGTGCTGCTGCTCAGCCCGCTGCTGCACCGCGCCGCGGTGACCGAGCTGGCGGCCGCCAACGTGGCGCTGACCGTCACCGACCTCGCGAGCCTGAGCCTGATCAGGTCGGCGGACCTGCCCGGCGGCGTCAAGCTGCACCTGAAGGTCGATACCGGCATGGGACGGCTGGGGCTGCCGCCCGCTCAGGCGGTCGAGGTCGCCAGGGAGGCCGCCGGCGACCACCGCATCGAGCTCCAGGGCGTGTGGACGCACCTGGCCGACTCCGACGACCCTGACCGCACGCGCACCGAGCAGCAGGTCGACGACTTCGAGACGGCGCTCGACCTGCTGGCCAAAGACGGCAACCTGCCGCCGATCAGGCACGCCTCGAACTCGGCTGGGATCGTCGCCTACCCCCGCGCGCACTACGAGCTGGTGCGGGCCGGGATCTGCCTCTACGGCTACTACCCGAGCGATCACATCGCCCAGCTCGAGCCGGGCCTCAAGCCGGTCATGACGCTGACCGCGCCGGTCACGTTCGTCAAGCAGGTCGAGGCCGGTGCGACCCTCTCCTACGCCGGCCTCTGGTACGCGCCGGCGAGGACCCGCGTCGCGACGGTGCGCATCGGCTACGCCGACGGCTACCCGCGCTCGCTGACCGGCAAGACCTGGGTGAACTTCGGCGACGAGCAGCTCCCTGTCGTGGGGCGCATCTGCATGGATCAGCTTCTCGTCGACATCGGCGACTCCGACGTCAGGGTCGGCGACAGGGTGACCCTGTGGGGCGCCGACGGCCCCAGCGCCGAGTACCTGGCGCGGTCCCTCGGCACCGTCTCCTACGAGCTGCTCACCGGCGTGGGCACCAGGATCAGGCGCGTCTACCGGCGCAACGAGGCGGCGAGCCGCTCGGGAGCCGGCCTGCTGCGCAGCCTCTAGCTGCGGCCCAGAGCCTCGGCCTCCGAGCCACGGGCGGCGCTCGACGCGCTCTCGCCCCCGCTCTCCTCCCCGCCAGCCGGCTCCTCTGCCGGCAACGCCGACGCGATCACCGAGATCACGCGCCTGCCGTCCGCCTGCTCGACGGTGAAGGTCACGCCCTGGTGCTCGACCGTCTCGCCCGCTTCGGGGATGTGGCCAAGCTCGTCGATCATGAACCCGGCGAGGGTGTCGTAGTCGCCGTCCTCGTCGAAACGCAGGTCCAGCTCGTCGCCGACCGTCTCGAGGTGGGCGGAGCCGAGGATCCGCATGCGGCCGTCCTCGAGCTCGGTGAGCTCGCGCTCGTCGTCCTCGTCGGTCTCGTCGTAGATCTCGCCGGTGATCTCCTCGACGATGTCCTCGAGGGTGATCACGCCCGAGGTGCCGCCGAACTCGTCGACGACCACGGCGAGGTGGCTCTTGCGCATGCGCATGTCGCGCAGCAGCGCCATGACCGAGACCGTCTCGGGCACGTACTGCACGCTGGTCATGACGTCGGCGACGGTGACGGTCCCGAGCTCGGCGTCGCGACCCAGGTACTGCAGCAGGTCGCGGGCGTAGACGAGGCCCTTGATGTTGTCGATGGTGCCGGAGAAGACGGGCAGGCGGCTGTAGCCGTGCTCGGTCACCAGCTCGAGCAGCTGCTGAAGGCTGGCCTCCTCGGGTATGCCGACGACGTCGACTCTGGGCGTCATGATCTCGCGCACGACCGTCTCCTCCAGGTCGATGACGCCCATGATCATCTCCTGCTCCTGGGCCTCGAGCACGCCAGACTCCTCGGCGCTCATCAGGACCTGGTGTAGCTCGGTCTCCGACATCTGAGGGTTGTCGTTGTGCTCGATGCGGAGCAGCCGCAGCGCGGCGCCCGTCAGGTACGTGAACGCCACCCCGATCGGGTAGACGACCACCGAGAGCGCGTAGAGCGGCCAGACCGCGGTCCCGGCCACGCCGACGGCGTGGCGAGCGACGATCGAGCGGGGCACGATCTCCGCGAAGAGCAGGCGCAGCGTGGTAGTGACCAGCACCGCGTACAGGACCGTCAGGGGGGCGGGGACCTCGCCGCGGGTGGCCAGCTCGAAGGTCATCAGCGCGACGACGATCGCGACGGCGGAGTTGACCATCGTCTTGCCGACGAGCAGCGTGGCGCTGAAGCGCTGCGGGTGCTTCGCGAGCAGCTCGAAAGCGCGCCGGCGGCTGCTCTCCTCGCTGCGCAGCTGGCGCAGGCGCCACTCGCCCAGCGTGTTGAAGGCGGTCTCCGACGCCGTGAGGAACGCCGACACCAGGAGCAAGCCCACCAGCAAGTAGGCGCGCGTACCGGTCAGCACCGAGCCGAGCGTGGCGGTGGCCCCTGCCGACGGCTCGGCCTGTGCAAGCGCCAAGGCCGCAACGTTTAGGGTCAGAAGGAGGGTTGAAACGCGAAATGATCTGCGACTAGGTCGCTCTGAAGGTTCGTCTTCCATCGTTCGGGCGGATGATAGCACAGCGTTATCGGCGTTCCCGCTTCCGGCAGGTCACGCGAGAGCCGTGGACGCCACGGGGTCGCCCGGCCGCGGAGCCCGGCGGGCACCGCGGTATGCTCCTGTCGCTGATGTCGATCGTGGTGGTTGAAGGACCCATCGGAGCCGGCAAGACGACCCTCGCGCGCCTCCTGTCCGAGCGCCTCGGCGCGAGGCTGCTGCTCGAGGTGGTCGAGGAGAACCCGTTCCTAGCCGCCTTCTACCGCGAGAAGGAGCGCGTCGCGTTCCAGACCGAGACCTTCTTCCTGCTGTCGCGCTTCAGGCAGCACGGGGAGCTCGCTCAGACCGGCCTGTTCGAGCAGCACACCGTCGCCGACTACCTGTTCGACAAGTCGCTCCTGTTCGCGTCCCTGAACCTGGCCGGCGACGAGTTCGAGCTCTATCGAACCCTGTTCGAGCAGCTGCGCTCGAAGCTGTCCCAGCCCGACCTGGTCGTCTACCTGCGCGCCGAGCCGCCGCTGCTGCTGCACCGCATCGGCATGCGCGACCGCGAGTTCGAGCGCGACATGCCCGCCGACTACCTCGCCCGCTTGGGCGCCGCGTACGACAGCTACTTCGCGGCGTCCGACCTGCCGCTGGAGGTCGTCGAGGCCTCCGAGTACGACTTCGTGGCGAGGCCCGACGACCGCGAGGCCCTGGTCGAGCGCGTCTGCCGCCGTCTGGCGGCGGCGAGATGACCGAGGGCGTGTACGTCGCGGTGGCCGGCAACATCGGAGCCGGCAAGTCGACGCTGACGCGGATCCTGTCGGCGCGCTACCACCTCTCGCCCGTGTTCGAGGCCGTCGACGAGAACCCCTACCTCGAGGAGTTCTACGC
>CAYYOK010000055.1:6921-20756 GCA_964473205.1 uncultured bacterium
CCTTCCACTCGCAGGTCTATTTCCTCGCCAGCCGCCTCAAGCAGCACGTGCGCGAGGTGAACCCGGGCCGGCGCGTGATCCAGGACCGCACCGTGTACGAGGACGCCGCGGTGTTCGCGCGGTCGCTGCACGTCAGCGGCGTGATGGACGACCGCGACCACGCCAGCTACCGGATGCTCTACGAGTCGGTGGCGGCCGCGCTCAGGCCGCCCGACCTGCTGATCTACCTGCGCGCGAGCCTCCCGACGCTGAAGCGCCACATCCGCCAGCGCGGCCGCGCCTACGAGGCCGACATCGACGACGCCTACCTCCTGCGGCTCGGCGAGCTCTACGAACGCTGGGTCGAGGACTACTCGCTGAGCCAGGTGGTGGTGGTTCCCGCCGACGAGCTCGACTTCGTCGCCAGCGAGGACGACCTGAAGGCGGTGCTGGAGCTGGTCGAGCGGGCTGGTCTGGCGCGGCCGGTGATGCCGTGAGCGCGCCGGCGGGTCCGGGAGGGCGCTCCGGCTCCGGAGGCCTCCCAAGCTCCGACGCGGCCTCCCCTGGCATGCGCTTCTCGCAGCTCCTGGCGTTGGCGGCGAGCAGCGGTGCCGAGGCGCTCGGGCCCGCTGCCACCAGTCCTCTGCTCGGCGGCTCCCCCGTGGACCCCTTCGTGTCCTCCGTCGTTCACGACCACCGCCTCGTCGAGCCAGGCAGCCTCTTCGTGGCGCGGCGCGGCGAGCGCTTCGACGCGCACGACCACCTCGCCGCTGCCGTGGCCGCCGGCGCGGTCGCGATCGCCGGCGAGGTCGCTCCCAGCGCGCTGCCGCTCGGGTTGGGCGTCCCGTACGCGCGCGTGGCGGACGGGCGCAGGGCGCTGCCGCATCTGGCCGCGGCGCTTCACCGCTTCCCCTCGCGCTCGCTGCGAGTCGTCGGCGTGACCGGCACCGACGGCAAGACGACGACCGCGTTCATGCTGCATCACCTGCTCGGCTCAGACCGACCGGTCGGTCTGATCTCGACGGCGGCGGTGAGGATCGGGGCGGCCGAGCTCACACTGCCGGGGCACTTCACGACCCCCGAGGCCAGCGACGTGCAACGGCTCCTGGCCGCGATCAGGGACGCCGGAGCGTCTCATGCGGTGCTGGAGTCGAGCTCGCACGGCTTCGCTCTGCATCGCCTCGATGCGGTCGAGTACGCGATCGGCGTCTGGACCAACCTCAGCCCCGAGCACCTCGACCATCACCTCACCTACGGCGCCTACCGCGACGCCAAGCTCGAGCTGGTCCGGCGCGCCAAGGCCTCGGTGCTCAACCTCGACGACCCCGAGCACGCGGCGTTCGCCGCCGCCTCCGCCGGGCCGGTGACGGGCTACGGGCGGGCGGCCGAGGCTGACTTCCGTCTCCTGGCGGTGACCAGCACGCCCGGCACGGTCGAGCTGGAGATAGGGAGGCAGGGCGAGGCCGTCGCCCTGACCCTGCCGATGGTGGGCGCCTACAACGCGCACAACGCGGCGGCGGCGCTGGCAGCCGCGGTGCTGGAGGGCGTACCGCTCGCCACGGCGGCCGAGCGGCTGGAGACCTTCCCCGGCGTGCCAGGGCGCATGCAGGTCGTGGCCGGGCCTGTGGCGACCGCGGCGGTGGCCGCCCCGTTCACGGTGGTCGTCGACTTCGCACACACCGGACCGGCCCTCGAGAAGGCGTTGGCGGCGGTGAAGCCCGCGGCGCCGGCCAGGCTCATCGTCGTCGTCGGAGCGGCCGGCGAGCGAGACAAGGGCAAGCGGGAGCCGCTAGCCCGCGCCGCCGTCGCGCTGGCGGACCTGGCGGTGTTCACCGAGGAGGACTCGCGCTCGGAGCCGACCGAGGCGATCCTCGACCAGCTGGCCTCCGCCGCTACCGCGGCTGGTGCGCACGGCGGCCGCGACTTCGTGCTGGTGGCTGACCGGCGCGAGGCCATCGCGGCGGCGCTGAGCGCCGCTCGGCCTGGCGACGTCGTGCTGCTGGCCGGCAAGGGCCACGAGCGCACGCTGGAGCGCGCCGACGAGGCCCTCGCGTGGGACGAAGCCGCCGAGGCCAGGCGCGCGCTCGGCTCGCAGTAGGCTCGCGCCGAGCTCCGCCACCCGACGTACTAGCATGGCCGTGTGACGAACGACCTGCGCCCGCTCGACCTGATCTTGCGCAAGAAGGCCGGCCTCGAGCACGACGCCGCCGAGCTGGAGAGCCTGATCGACGGCTACGTCGCCGGCAGCGTGCCCGACTACCAGATGGCGGCCTGGCTGATGGCGGTGTGCTGGCGCGGCATGAGCACCGCCGAGACCGCCGCGCTCACCCAGGCGATGGCGCACTCTGGCGAGGTCCTCGACCTCTCCGCCCTGCCGCACACCGTCGACAAGCACTCGACAGGCGGGGTCGGCGACAAGACGACCATCGTGCTCGCGCCGCTGCTGGCAGCCTGCGGCGGGACCGTCGCCAAGATGAGCGGCCGCGGCCTCGGGCACACCGGCGGCACCGTCGACAAGCTCGAGAGCATCCCCGGCTTCACCGTCGACCTGAGCGAGGAGCGCTTCATGCGCCAGGCGCGCGAGGTCGGCATCGTCGTGACGGGCCAGTCGAAAGACCTCGCGCCCGCCGACGGCCTCATCTACGCCCTGCGCGACACCACCGGCACCGTCGACTCGATCCCGCTCATCGCCAGCAGCATCATGAGCAAGAAGCTCGCCGGCGGCTCGCAATCGATAGTCCTCGACGTCAAGGTCGGCAGCGGGGCGTTCATGACGACGCTGGCGCAGGCCCGCGAGCTGGCCCTCGCCATGACCGCCATCGGCCGCGCCGCCGGCCGGAAGGTCAGCGCGATCATCTCCGACATGTCCGAGCCGCTCGGCCTGGCCGTCGGCAACGCGCTGGAGGTCGACGAGGCGGTGCGCTGCCTCAGGGGCGAGGGGCCGGCCGACCTGGAGGACCTGTGCGTGATCCTCGCGCTGCAGGTGCTGAAGGACGCCGGCCTGGTGACCGCCGAGGCCGAGGTCAGGGCGGCGTTGACCAGCGGCCGCGCGCTCGAGAAGCTCGAGCAGTGGGTGTCGGCGCAGGGCGGGGATCCGCGGGCGCTCGGCCGGCTCGAGCTGGCGCCGGGCGAGCACCTCGTGACCGCAACGGCCGATGGCTACCTGACGCGCGCGGAAGCCCGCGCCATCGGCGAGGCCGTCGGTATGTTGGGCGGCGGGCGCGCCAAGAAGGGCGATTCGATCGACTACGGCGTCGGTGTCACTCTGCACGCCAAGGTCGGTGACCGCGTCGCGACCGGGCAGCCGCTGGCCAGCGTGCGGCATCGTGACGGGCGAGGGCTCGAGGCGACCCTCGGCAAGCTCGAAGGGGCGCTCGCGGTCGGTGAGGCGGCGAAGGCTACACTGTTGGTGCTCGAGACGGGGCTTGGCTGACCGAACCGTGTCAGAAACCGGCGGCCTGCCCGTCCTTCCTGGGGTCGGAACCGGCGATGTAACCGCCATTCCACTTGCGGATCAACTGGGCTCCTCCGAAGGCGAAGCTGTCGTCCGGCGTGCGCGCCGCGACCCTGTGGCCACGTCGCGCCAGCTCGTTGACGACGTCCGCCGGGAGAGCGTCCTCGAACGCTACGGTCAGACCCTCGACGACGCGCCAGCGCGGCGCGTCCGCCACGGCCTGCGGGTTCTGGCCGAACAGATAGCTACGGATGATCGCTTGGGCGTGCCCTTGAGGTTGCATCGGTCCCCCCATGACACCGAAGCTCATATCGGCGCTCCCGCTTCTGGTGACCATGCCTGGCATGATCGTGTGGAAAGGACGCTTGCCTCCCTGCAAGTAGTTCGGGTGCCGCGGGTCGAGCGAGAAGCCTGCACCCCGGTTCTGCATGCTGATACCCGTGCCCGGAACGACGATCCCCGAACCGAAGCCCTGGTAGTTGGACTGGATGTAGCTGACCATCATGCCCGATCGGTCAGCGGCGGCCAGGTACACGGTGCCTCCCGGTCGTGGAGTCCCATGTCCGGGGTCGCTGGCTCGGGTCATGTCTATCAACCGAGCCCGCTCATGCAGGTACCCGTCGTCTAGCAGATCGGTCGCAGCGACGCTCATGGCTTCGGGATCGGCGACGTAGCGGTAGACATCGGCCAAGGCGAGCTTCATCGCCTCGATCTGCAAGTGCAGGCTGTCGGCCGAGTCCAGGGGCGCGTCGCAAGCCGGGTGGCGTTCGAAGATGCCGAGCATGATCAGCGTCGCTAGGCCCTGGCCGTTGGGCGGCAGCTCGTGAACGTCTACACCTTGGAACTTCAGAGATACGGTCTCGACCCAGTCTGCGCTGTGCCCGGCCAGGTCGTCGAGCGTCAGTCCGACACCGTGACGCTTGGCGTCCGCGACCATCGCCTCGGCCAGCTCACCCTGGTAGAACGCCTCCCCGGTCGTGGCGGCGATGCGTTCGAGCGTCCTCGCGAGCTCTCGCGACCTGAACGTCTCCCCGGTGGCAGGCGCTCGCCCTTCGGGCAGGAAGTGTTTGGAGAATTCGTCGAAGCCGGAGAGCGTCGCAGACTCGATCGCCCATCTCGCGGCGATGCTCTGCGTCACGCAGAAGCCCTCATCGGCGTAGCGCACACCCGCCTCGAACAGCTCTGCGAATGGCAGCAGTCCGAGCTCCTCGGACAGCGCGACCCAGGTAGAAACCGCTCCGGGGACCGTCACGGCGCTCCAGCCGCGCACGGGGAGGCGCCCGTCGAGGGAGGCGGCGTCGGCGCTTCTCGGGGCCCGACCGGAGCCGTTGATCCCTCTCAGCTTGGTGCCGTCCCAGACGATCGCGAACGCGTCGGATCCAACCCCGTTGCCCGTGGGCTCGACCACGGTCAGCGTGATCGCAGCCGCCAGTGCTGCATCGACGGCGTTGCCTCCACGCCTCAAGGCCTCGATGCCGGCCTGGGTGGCAAGCGGCTGTGAGGTGACGACCACGTCGCCGGCCATGACGGGAGCCCGGCGCGATGCGTAAGGCATCGCGAAGTCAATGCTCACAAAGTCTCCTTCGAAACGCTCACCCGGAATGCGCCTCCTCTGCCGGCGGTATGCGCGTCGCAGTCGTGATGCTCACCGGAGCCGCGGATCCAGCAGGTCGCGCAGCCCGTCTCCCAACAGGTTGAAGCCAAGGACCGTCACGACGATCGCGCAGCCGGGCATCAGAGAGATCCACGGAGCCTGCCTGAGTGAGCTGAGCCCCTCGGCGACCATCAAGCCCCAGGACGGCGTCGGAGGGGAGGCGCCTAGGCCCAGGAAGCTCAACGACGCCTCCGCGAGGATCGCTTCCCCTAAGCGAAGCGATGCCAGGACGATCAGCGGTCCGCTGATGTTGGGCAGGATGTGGCGCAGCAGTATGCGGGGCGCGAAAGCTCCTAGCGCCCGTCCCGCGTCGACGTAATCGAGCTCCCTGACGCTCAGTACCTCGCCCCGAGTCAGCCTCGCGAAGGCGACGAACAGGAACATCCCTACCGCGACCATGGTGTTCACGAGGCCAGTGCCGAGGATCGCCATCACCAAGATGGCCAGAAGCAGAAGACCGAACGAGATGAAGATGTCGACGACGCGCATTATCGCCGAGTCGAGCCAGCCCCCTAGATAGCCGGACACGAGGCCGAGCAGCACGCCCAGGGTCGCGCCGATCGCCACGGCGCCGAGGCCCATGAGAAGCGAAAGCCTGCTTCCCCACAGCACGCGGCTGAGGACATCACGGCCGAACGTGTCCGTGCCCATGAGGTGAGTCAGGCTAGGAGCCTTAGACCTGTCGAAAAGGCTGATCTCGTAAGGGTCGAAGGGGGCGATCCAAGGAGCTAGCACTGCGGCCACCACGATCAGCAGCACGAGCGTGGTCCCTACGATCAGCGAAGGTGAGCGGAGGGCACGCCGCAGGGTCCGCCCTCTCCGTCCCATGACCGGTCCAGCGTTGGTCGCCATCAGGAGTACCGGATCCTGGGGTCGATGACGCCGTAGACGACGTCCACAAGCGTATTGACCGTGATGGAGATGGCGATGAAGACGAGCAGGGTGCCCTGGATCTGCGGGTAGTCGCGAGTGAGGATCGCGTTGAGCAGCAGACGACCGACGCCCTGGCGGCTGAACACCGTCTCGATGACCACGGCGCCGCCCAACAGGTAAGCGATGTCCATTCCGATGACTGTCACTATCGGCGAGAGGGCGTTGCGAGTCACATGGCGCAACAGCACGGCCCGATAGCGCAACCCCTTGGCGCGAGCCGTCCGGACGAAATCCCTGCCGAGCGTCTCCAGGAACGATGAACGGGTGATCCTGGCGAGCAGGGCCGCCGACCTCGCTCCCTGCGCCAGGGCGGGCAGCACCAAGTGCGCTAGGTAGGTGCCCGCAGCGCCGACGCCGAACGCCGGCAGCCATCCGAGCTTCAGCGAGAACACCAGAACGAGCCCTACGGCGATCACGAAGACGGGCGAGGACACGGCGATCAAGGCCAGACCCATGCTGAGGAAGTCGGGCCAGCGGTTGTGGTAGACCGCAGCCGTGATACCTGCTGGCAATGCGATCAGTATCGCGACGACGATGCTGGCTAGCGCCAGGTTGACGGTGTGCATGATCTGACCGGCGATGTTCTCGCTGACAGGGCGCTTGTTGAGGAACGAGGTGCCTAGGTCGAAGCGCACTACGCCCCACACGTAGTCCGCGTACTGGACTGCCAGCGGTCGGTCGAGGCCCAGGTTGTGCCGGACCTGCTCGTAGGAGTCCCGCGTGTAGTAGTCCTGCATGATGCTGACGACCGGATCACCCGGCACCAGGTGGATGATGAAGAAGACGATGGTCGTGGCCCCGAGCAGCGTCAGCGGCAGTACCACCAGTAGCTGTCTCAGCAGGTACTTGAGCATCTACGCCTCGGCCCGGCCGGCCAGATTACCCGCGGGGGCGCCGTGAGTCAGTTGGCGACGGAGGTGTCAGGCGGCCCACCCTCGTGGCAGTAGCCCGGACAGGTTACGGTCCGTCACGAGCTCGAGCTCGTTGTCGGTCAAGCCGGCTGCCATCAGGCGGCGCAACTCGACACGCGGATCGTTGAGCGGCATGTCGGTGCCGAAGATCATCCGGTCCGCGCCGAGTTGCTTCTTGACTCCCTGCACACTGCTCGGCTGCTGGCCAGAGGTCTCGAGGAACACGTTGCTGGCACGTTTGGCCGCGATGACCGCGTCGGCGACGACTCGGTAACCCATGTGGCCGAGTATGACCGGAACGGTCGGGAACTGATGCGCGAGCTCGAGCCACAGCAGCGGCTGGGCGGGGTGGAAGTTGGTATGGACCAGGACCGGCAGCCGATTCGCGGCGCAGAGCTCGAAGAGCGGGCCTAGCAGTCCTCGATCCAGTGGTGAGAACGATTCGGTCTCCGGGTCTAGCTTCAGGCCCTGGAATCCGGCCTGGATGCCGTCTTCGAGCTGCTTCGCGGCCGCCGCTCCGAACTTCGGGTTGACCCGCAGGAAACCGACGAGACGACGCGGATGGGCTGCTACACCTGTAGCGATGGCGGCGTTGGCCTGGCCGTAGTCGGGGTCGACGAACTCGCCGCCTTGCCAGCGTGGGGCGAAGGCGACGCCGCGCTCGATGCCTACGCGATCGAACTCCGCTATGACGTCATCCGCCGTCAACAGCTTCCGCAGGGCACCGAACGGCCTGTCGTCCCTTAGTCCAGGTCCGAAATGTACGTGGGCGTCGATGATGGCCATCAGTTTCCCCCGTTCGCGCCGGGAAGGAGGTTCAGCATGTTCTCGCCCAGCACCTGCCGCAAGGCGCCTTCGGAGAGGCCCGGCACCGCCCGGATCTTCTCGATCACGTCAGACGGGTCGGTGAAGGGCATGTCGGTACCGAAAAGCAGCTTAGAGGGGCCGGTGCGTTCGATGACCTCGGCGATGACAGCCGAGGTCGAGTTCGCGCTCGTCTCGAGGTAGACGTTGTCGCACTGGCGCGCGGCGACGATCGAGTCGGCGTAGTGGGCGTAGCCGATGTGACCGAGGATGATGGGCACCGTCGGATAGGCGTCGGCGAGCGGCAGGAAGAGCGCTGGCTGGCAGGTGGGGTAGTAGCCGGCATGGAAGAAGATCGGCCAGTGCCAAGCGGCGCACAGGTCCATGATCGGCGCCATCAGCTCCATGTTGTTCGGCATGAAGAACTCGGTGGTGGGGTGCAGCTTGAGTCCCACGAAGCCGTACTCTCGGTGACACTTCTCCATCTCGGCCACCGCCACAGCACCGTGGTTGGGGTTGACCCTCGCATAAGGATGGAAGCGGTCGCGCTTGCCGTCGACCTCGGCAGCCAGCGCCGCGTTGGCTTGCTCGAACGTCGGGTCCTGCATGATCGGTCCTTGCCACAGCGGTGCGAAGACGCAAGAGGAGGCCACATCTGCGGCGTCCATCAGCTTCAAGATGTCGCTGGCGTAGGTGCCTGGGAACATCGCTGGCCTCAGATCGAACATGGGGCCTAGATGCACGTGAGCGTCGACGATCTCCATGTGCTTAGCTCTCCTTCTGAGGCTGCGGTAGACGCGGTCCGGGCCGCAGGAGCTCGAGTCGCTCTGGCGTCATGCCTCGAGTCCTCATGCGTTACCCGAGATCTTCGTGATCACGTCCTTCGAGTCGTGAATCCGCATGAGCCTGACCGTGGCCAGGCGCGCGATGGCGTTCTGGTGCAACTCCGCCGTCGAGGCGGTACAGGCGTCCTCTACGATGGTCACGTCGTAGCCGCGGTCGGTCGCGTCTCTGGCCGTCATCTCGACGCAGCCGTTGGTGACCACCCCGGCGACGATCAGGCGCGAGACGCCCAGGTACCTGAGCACTTGGTCGAAAGTCGTCGACGAGAAGGCGCTGGCGGTCGTCTTCGCCATCACGATCTCGTCTCCCTGCGGAGCCACCTCGACTAGGAACTGGTAGTCCCTGGCGTCAGAGCGTGTCGCGATGAGGCCCTTGGGTTGAGAGCTGGCGCCGTCGCGGCAGTCGCGGGTCAGGTAGCCGACCTTGAGGTGGATCAGCTCCATGGAGCGCTCGCGGGCGGTGTCCTGCAGGGCACGGACCCTGGGAAGGATCCGTGCCACCGCCTCCCAACGCTCTGCCAAAGCCTCTGGTCGTCCTAGCTCCTGCGAGACGCGCCCCATCCAGCCGTCCGGGTGGGCGCAGAAGTACTGCATGTCGATGGTGACCAGCGCCGTCTTCGACGCATCGAACGCGGGCTCGGTAAGCCCCGGAACGAGGTCGTACCAAGGATCGAACATCGGGTCTGCCCTGACCGGAGTCGACTGAGCCGCCAGCTTCGTCATTCGATCTTGGAGATGTGCCTGAAGCTGAGCGCCTGCGTGCCGGGGATCGTGGCGCCCTCGATGTTCGGCCGCATCGCGAGCACCAGCAACGGCTGGTAGAGCGGGATCAGCGGGGCATCGGCGTGCACCAGCCTCTGGATCTCCTCGTAAAGGCCCCAACGCGCCGCTTCGTCCATCTCCGATTGCGCCTCGTCGATCATCCGGTCCATCTCGGGGTTCGAGTAACGCGAGGAGTTGAGGAAGGGAATGCTCGACGAATGCAGGAGGGGCCTGAAGATCTGGTCGGGCCCCAAGCGCATGAACGCCAGAGTGCCGATCTCGAACTCGCCGTTCCGGTAGCGCTCGAAAGCCTGGGCGTTCTCGAGAGGACCGACGATGTCGACGTTGACACCGACCTGACGCCACATCGCCTGAAGCGCCGTTCCCTGCTGCGCCTCGTTCTGGTGTGGGCGGACCATGATCGTCGCGCTGAAGCCGTTGGGGTAGCCGGCCTCTGCCAGGAGTTGTCTGGCTCTATCCGGGTCGTAGGCGTACGCCTGTTCGTCGAGGAAGCCGAAGACGTACGGGTTGACCATCGTGTCGCTCGGCTGGCCGAGACCGTTGAGCACGAAAGCGACGAGCGCGTCCTTGTCGATCGCGTACCACAACGCCTGCCTGACGCGCGGATCGCTGAGGGGCTCGAAGTCGCTGTTGAGCTGGAGGAACATCGTCTGAGGAGCTGGTGCAGTGACGACCTTGAGGTTCTGGTTGGCCATCAGGCTCTGCTGGACCTCGGCGTTGATCACGTAGCCGATGTCGACCTGACCAGCCTCGAGCGCGATCTCGAACAGCGAGTCCTCCGGGATGATGACGACCCGGACCGTGCATAGCCTGCCGGTATCCAGCCAGTAGTCGTCGTTGGCGCGCAGCACGATGTGTGAGTTCTGCACCCACTCTGTCCACACGAACGGGCCGCTGCCGACCGGGTTGGTCGCGAACAGCGCGCCGCGCTCTCCGACAGCCGCCTCGCTCACTACGTATCCCGGCCTGTATGCGAGGAACTCGGTCAAGAACGCCGGAAACCGCTGCGTCAGCGTGATGCGGACCGTGTAGTCGTCAACGACCTCGACCTGATCGATGATCGCGGCGTCCGCGGCGTGCAACGACGCGACCTCGGGATCCTTGAGGCGGTCGAAGCTGAACTTCACGTCATTCGCGGTCACCTCGCCGAAACCATGGTGCCACTGGACGCCTTGCCGCAGGGTGAACGTGTAGACGGTGCCGTCCTCCGAGATGGTCCATTCGGTGGCGAGGTCGGGCTCTACCTCGGCGAAGCTGTTCCCGGCGTAGCGCACCAGACCGCTGTAGATCTCGCGCGCTAAAGCGTCGTCGAGCGTCGTCCTCAGGTTCGCGGGATCGAGCTCGAGGACATCGAGCTGAGACCTGAAAGTGAGCTCCTGACACGTCGATTGAGCCAACGCGGAAGTCCAGAAGATGGCTAGAAGAAGCATCGGCAGAAGGCTGCGTCGACCTATTCCAGTGCGGTGCATGTGTGACTCCTTGGCGTAGTCGCTTACCTCGCTAGCGCTTCAAGCACTAGGGCTGGGCTCAAAGTGACTCTTCGATGACCTGGTAATGCCGCTCGAACGCTGCCCTGAGTCTGTCCGCATCTCCTTCCTTGTAGGCAGCTCCGATCTCTTCGTGCATGGCTAGGCTGGTGTCGAAGAAGTCAGGCTCATGCGCGTAGCGCTTATGCCTCAGCTCTCGGGCGATGCTGCCCAGCATCATGTTCATCAGCGGGTACAAGATGCGCTCGAGCAGCGAGTTCCCGGAAGCGTTGGCAAGGACCTCGTGGAACCTGACGTTGCCCAGGTTGTAGCGCTCGAAGTCGCGAGACTTCGCAGCGGAGCGGAGCTCGTCGAGCACATACTCGAGGTCTTGGACGGCAGCGACCGAGTGGTTGCTGATCAGCAGCTCTACCGAGGCACCGTCGACGATCCTTCGGACCTCGAGCGCTTCCGAGAGCTGAGCGCTCGCTGTCAGGTCGGGCAGCGCTGACGACAGCAGGGCTACGTCTCGAGCCTGTGTCGTGACCAACGTCCGCTGGCCCGGGTGGCACTCGACGATGCCGATCAGCTCCAGAGCACTGATCGCCTCGCGAACTGAAGGCCGACTGATGCCCGTCTGCAGCGCGAGGTCGCGCTCAGAAGGCAGCAGATCGCCGGCTTTCAGCCTGCCGGCCTTGATCGCGTCGAGTATCTGCTCGGCTACCAACGAGCCACGCTTCTTGGTCTCGACCTGCGTGAACAGGCTGGCGTGTTCTTGGACCGGGGACATGCGACAGTATCTCCCGCGTGATGGTCAACGTGTCAAGTGGTCAGACCAGTTGAAAGCTGGAAGCGCTAGTTTGTCGGGCCGAGACGACGCTACTCGGAGACCTCCAAGTCCGTCGATGGTCCTCCGCCAGACTCTGCCCATACGCGGTAGACATCGGGCGAGTCAGGCAACCGAACTCGAGAGACCTCGATCTGTTCGGTTGCTGGAAATCGCTTGAGCTCAGCGTAGATCGGCTCCGATGAGAGCCCGTACGGACGCCCGTCCTCGAGCGAGTAGCGGTAGTAGACAGTCTTGATACCTGCGATGAGCATGGCCGATAGGCACATCGGGCACGGATGACCGCTCGCGTACATCACGTGATCGTCGAAGCGGTCACGCCCTGTCGACCTAGCCGCGGCTCTCACGGCCTCGATCTCGGCATGCGACGTCGGGTCACCGGTACCCAGCACGCCGTTGACACCAGTGGCGACTACACCACCGGGACCGACCAGTAACGCCCCGAACGGTCGCCCTCCGTCCCTGACGTTCTGGACGGCCAGGTCGAGTGCCTGCCTAAGGTACGCCTCTTGGAAATCCATCGACTCTCCTCTCCAAGCCCGTTCGCGCTCGATCCTCTCGAGCTCTCGTTCACATGGCAGGTTCGCACCTGCAGTTGTACGCGTTGCTCGAGCTGCGCCTGAACAACCTACAGCATGCTCACTGAGGTTAAGGGTGGTTTCGCGCGTCGTAACCTGGGATCGGTGTTCTCCCGCGAGCAGCTCGACCGCTACGGCCGCCAGATCGTCCTCCCCGGAGTCGGGGCTGCTGGTCAAGCGAGGCTGATGGATTCGTCGGTGTTGATAGTCGGCGCCGGCGGGCTGGGCTCGCCAGCCGCGCTGTACCTAGCCGCGGCCGGCGTGGGACGGCTGACGATCGTCGATGACGACACGGTCACGCTATCCAACCTTCAGAGGCAGGTGCTGCACGACACCGCCGCGATCGGCACTCCAAAGACCGCGTCGGCCGCTGCACGCTTGAAGGCGCTCAACCCGAACGTCGAAGTGCGCGAGGTTCGCTCTCGTCTCGACGCCGGCAACGCCCGCGAGATCGTGCGTGGCCACGATGTGGTCATCGACGGCAGCGACTCGTTCGAGACCCGCTACGCCCTCAACGAGGCCTGCTACGTGGAGCGCGTCCCGCTCGTCCACGGCGCCCTGTCGCAGTTCGACGCGCAGCTGAGCGTGTTCCAGGCGTACGAGCTGGAGAGCGCCACACCCTGCTACCGCTGCGTCTATCCGCAGGCTCCCCCACCGGAGGTCGCGCCTAGCTGCGCCGAGGTCGGAGTCTGGGGACCCCTAACCGGCATCACCGGCAGCCTGATGGCCAGCGAGGCTCTCAAGCTGCTCCTAGGGATGGGTCGGCCGCTGCGGGGTCGTTTACTCGTCCTGAACGCGCTCGACGTCGAGAGTCAGGAGTTCGAGCTGGTGCGAGATCCAGCCTGCCCCGTCTGCGGCGATCGAGCGCCGTCTGCGTGAGGGTCATCGCGGCCGCATCCGCGCGGCCCGTTCTCGCGTAAGCTCGCAGCGAGATGAAGACAACCGGATCGGCTCGAGCAGCTCTGGTCGGCGTGCATGACGATAGTGACAAGGGCACCAAGCCGCACCTCGTCGGAAGCGCAGCGGTGATCCTCGTCCGTGACGTCGTGCGGTCCGAAGCCTACTACCGCGAGAAGCTCGGCTTCGATCGGGGCAGGTTGTACGGTCAGCCGCCGGACTTCTGCATCCAGAGCCGGGACGGGTGCACGGTGATGCTGGCCGCGTCACCTTTGGTCACTCCTCACTGGCAAGTCGTGCGGAGCATGTGGACCGCCTATTTCTGGGTCGACGACGCACGCTCGCTCTACCAGGAGATGATCGAACGCGGCGCCGTCATCGACTACGAGCTCGGTGTGAAGCTGTATGGGGTGTTGGAGTTCGGCGTGCAGGATCTGGATGGGCATGATCTTGGGTTTGGGGAGGTGGTGGGGTGAGGTGCGAACTGCCTTCGCTTGACACCCCTCCAAGAGGGCCGGTACACTACACTTTGCGCGTCAGGGAGCCGAAGGCTCGCTAGCGCGGTCGCAACGCGGGGTGGAGCAGTCTGGTAGCTCGTCGGGCTCATAACCCGAAGGTCGCAGGTTCAAATCCTGCCCCCGCAACCAATGTCATCTCTCAGGAGATGGGAAACGAGCTGAACCTATG
>CAYYOK010000056.1:0-20717 GCA_964473205.1 uncultured bacterium
CGATGCCGCCACCCGCGAGCGCCTGCTCCAGGAGGTGCGCTCGCGGCTGACCGCGGTCGAGGCGGAGCTCGCCAGCCTGGTGGCGCCCGAGCGCCCCGGCCAGGCCGAGGGCGGCGAGCCCACCGAGTCCGATCACGTCGAGGCGCAGGCCAGGCTCGAGGCCGCCCGCTCTACGCGGAACGCGGCCGTAGCCGCCTTCGCGGAGGCGCGTCACGACTCGCAGATCCTCGCCCAGGCGTGGAACGCCTACCGCGGCGAGCTGGCGCGGTTCGAGGCGTCCCAGGCACGCCTGGCGCAACTGAGCGCCGAGCTGGCCGCCCTGGCAGATCGCGAGACCGAGCTGGTGGCCGAAGCCGAAGCCGCCGCGAAGGCCCAAGCCGCCGCCGAGGCGGCGGTGCCGGCCGGCGTGCAGGCGGAGGAGCAGGCGGCGAAGGCCGCCTCCGACCGCCTCGCCGAGCTGGAGCGCGCGCTCGCCCGCCTCAACGACGAGCACGCCGGACGCGCCGCCGACCTAGAGGAGGTGCGCGTGGCGCTGGCGCGGCGTGAGGCCAGCCTCGAGATCGCGGTCGAGGAGCTGAGCGGCTTCCCGGCCGGGGTCGCGCGCCTGGAGATGAGCGAGAGGGCGGCGCGGCTGCGGCTGCGCGAGGTTGGCGAAGCGCTGGAAGCCCTCGGCGCCGTCAACCACCGCGCCAAGGCCGACCTGGCCGAGGTCACCGAGCGCAAGGAGCTGATCGAGGTCGAGACGGTCCAGGCGGCTCTCGCGGTCACGGAGCTCGAGACCTCGCTCGAGCGGATCGACAAGGAGACGACCGCGCGGCTCACCGCCGAGCTGGAGCGCCTGAGGGTGGCCTTCGCCCGTCAGGTGCAGCACCTGTTCGGCGAGGGCGGGCACGGCTCGATCGAGGTCGACGCCGAGGCCGGCCGGCCGGTGGGCGTCCGCATCGCGCTGACGCCGCCAGGCAAGCAGACCCAGTCCCTCCAGCTCCTCTCGGTCGGCGAGAGGACGATGGGCGCGCTGGCGTTCCTCTTCGCCCTGATGGCCAGCCCCGAGGGCGGCGGCGGATTGCCGGTCGCGGTCCTCGACGAGGTCGACGCACCGCTCGACGAGGCCAACATCCGGCGCTTCTGCACCTTCGTGTCGAGGCTCGCCAAGCACGGCACTCAGTTCGTACTGATCACCCATCAGAAGGCGACCTTCGAGGTCGCCGACACTCTGTGGGGCATCACCACGGAACAGGGGGTTAGCAGGGTGTTCAGCATGCGCAGGGAAGAGGAAGTGGCAGTTTGACGTGGCGCATCGAGGAGTTCGGTCACGTCGACTCCACCCAGGAGGTAGTCAAGCGCCGCCTGTCGGCAGGTCAGGCGGCCGACGGGCTCATCGTGCGGGCACGCTCCCAGTCCGCCGGCCGCGGACGGCGCGGCACCACCTGGAAGTCCGACGTCGGAGGCAGCTACCAGACCTTCGCGGTGGCCGACCCGTACGGTCCCAGCGCCGGAGGCGGGATCACCCTCGCGATAGGCGTCTGCCTGGCCGAGGCGCTGCAGGAGGCCGGCGTGAGGGCCGCCGTGAAGTGGCCGAACGACCTCTATTACCTGAACAGGAAGCTCGGAGGCGTGCTGGTCGAAAGGACCAAGGGCCACCTGGTGATCGGCGTCGGCATCAACGTCGAGAACGACGTGCCGCGCGGCGCGATCGCTCTGCGCTCCTGGCCGCTCGCGGCCGTGCACCAGCTGGTGCTGCAGGGCGTCGACCGCACCTTGGAGCTGCTGGCGGCCGAAGGCGGCGCGCTCTCCGACGAGCTGAGGCGCCGCTACGCGCAGGTCGACTGGCTGGCCGGCAAGAGCGTGACCGTCGGCAGCTTCGACCCGTTCGTCGCTCCTGAGGAGGACGCCGGAGGGCGCCTCGCCGGTGGCCGCACGCGCATAACCAGCGGCGTGGTCGTAGGCATCGACCAGGAGGGCTGCCTGCTGCTCGGACGCGACGTCACCGGTCAGGGTAGCCAGGGGGGCCAGGGTGGCCAGGCGCTGACTCGCGAGAGCAAGGTCTGGAAGCTCGAGCGAGTCTGCTCGGGGACCGTCCTCACCATAGGCTGAACACCGTCACAGACACGCTCTGTGGGGTAAGCCTCTCCGGCGCCGGCGGGGGCCTGGGTAGAGTTTGTGAATGCACAACACGATAGGTCGCTCAGCGCCGCCTGATGTCGCTGCGCTGGTCGGCCTGAAGCGCGACAAGGAGCCGATGACCATCGCACGAGCCTTGGCTGGTGCCGGTTGGCGCGTTACCGTGGCGGAGTCTGCCGACTCGCTGATCGCCATCGCCAACGCCGAGCTCCCCGAGCTCGTGGTCGTGGACGCCACCTTCCCGCCGCTGCCCGACGGCAGGCACCCGGCCGAAGCTCTGGGTTCCGTCGGTGCCAGGGGCCACCGTCCTCGGATCGTGCTGGTCGCGAACGAGCGCGACGACCGCACCGCTTCGCTTGCCGCGTCGACCGGCGCCTCCGACGTCCTGGTGGTGCCGGTGGGCCCCGGCTCAGGAGCCGGCGTCTTGGACGTGGCAAGGGCAGCGCTCAAGCCGCTCGGCCCCTCGCTCTGGGTGGTGGACGACAGCCCGGCAATCAGGATGCTCGCGCGCAGCGCGTTCGAGCGCGCCGACTGGCAGGTCGCGGAGTTCGAGAACCTGGGCTCGGCGCAGGCGGCACTGAAGGCCGGGGGAACGCCGGCCGCGGTTCTGCTCGACATCCACTTGCCCGACGGCAACGGTCTCGATTACGTCAAGGTGTTCACCGCCACTGGCGCTGCCGTCGTCATGCTCTCGAACCTCGCCGGCCCCGATCAGGTGGAGCGGGCTTTCGCCGCGGGTGCCATCGACATCGTGGCGAAGCCGTTCGACCTGCGCAGCCTGGTGGCGCGCGCCGAGAGGGCCGTCAAGTGGGCGCCGCCGGCGGCCCACGGCCGGCAGGCTCCACCGCTCGGCGAGGACCCGGGCAGGCAGCCCAGCATCTTCAGCACTCAGTGGCTCTGATGACGAGCCGCAAGATGGCCGCGCTGTTCGTCGCGATCCTCGCGGCCTCGTTCGTCGTGCTCGTGACGATGGTCGCGCTGCTGGTGCAGTTCCAGGCCGGTGCCGCCCAGTCGACGGTGTGGCGCGCGCTGGTGCTCTCGCTCAGCGGGGCTGGCGTCGCGCTGTGCGTCGTCGCCATCGTTCACCTCTCGTTGCTCGCGGTGAGGCACGCTGCCGGCGGCCGTCGCGACAGGCTGCTGGCGGCCTGGACCGAGATCTGGAGCGAGGTCGCGGTGGGAGGGCCCATGCCGGCCATCCCGGAGGGGAAGAGCGAGATCCCCTCGCAGGCTGCCGCGCTGGTGCTGCAAGACGTCACCGGCGAGGGGGCGTCTCGCATCAGAGGAGCTCTGCTCGCCACGGGCCTCGTCGCCGCCGACATCGCCGAAGCCAGCAGCGCGCTGCAGTCGCGGATGGGCCGCGCGACCCCCGCCCTGGAGCGGCTCGCATGGGTGGCCGCGCCCGAGGCACTGATGGTGTTCCAGCGTGCCGTGGCCGTCAGCGACCCGCGGGCGGCGCGCGGCGCTGCTCGGCGCTGCGCGCGTCCTCGCGGCCCAGGACCGGCCCGAGGAGGTCGGCGACACCGTCGTGCGGATCATCGAGGGCTACGTCTACTTCGCACCCGACCAGGCCGGCGCACGCGCCTACCTGACCTCGGTTCTCGTCGCTGCCGGCCCGCATCTGGTGTGGCTGTGCGCGGCCGTCCTGAGCAACACGCTGCCAGGCGTCGCTCACGCCGCCGCCCTCGATGCCCTGGCCATGGCTCAGTCGCCCGAGGTCAAGGAGATCGCGACCGAGATGCTGCTGGTCGTCACCGACGACGAGACCAAGGCAGCCGCGCTGCGGACGCTCGCGAGGATCGGTCAGGTGCCCGCCAGCGCGATCTCGGCCGTCGCCGCCGCCGGCGGCGACCAGCACGAAGGCGTGCGGGTGCAGGCAGCGCACGCCCTGGCAGGCACCGGCCCCAAGGTGGCGCTGCCGGCGCTGTGGCATCTGCTCGGCGACAGGTCCTTCGAGGTGCGGCTCGCCGCAGCCGAGTCCTTGCGACGTCTGGGCAAGACCGGGGAAGAGGTGCTGCGGCGGGCGGCCAGCTCGCACCCGGACGCGTACGCGAGGGGCATCGCCGCGATGGTCGACTCCCAGCCCCGCGCGCAAGGCTTGCAGGTACCCCTGCGCTCGCACGCGCGCCCGGCGCACGTCCAAGCCTCCGAGGCGTAAGCGGGTCGCCGGTGAGCGTCCTCGACTCCCTCTCGAGCTGATCGTTCTGGCGGCGTTCGTCGTCATCAACGGCTCGAACGCAGCCAGCCTGGTGCTGTCGGCCAGGACGCTGCTGATGCGCGACAGGCGCGTCTCCGAGCTCGAGGAGAAGGTACTGATGAGGGCCGCCACCTACATCCCCGTCAGCTTCCTGATCCCGGCGTACAACGAGGAGGCCACGATCGTCGGCAGCCTCAAGAGCCTCCTCGCGATGCACTACCCGGAGTTCGAGGTGGTCGTCACCAACGACGGCTCGAAGGACGGCACGCTCGACGAGCTCAAGCGCGCGTTCGCACTCGCTCCCTGCGAGCCGAGCCCGCGCAGCTTCACACCCCACGCCGAGGTCAGGGGCACGTGGCGCAGCGTGACGCACCCGAACCTGATGGTGCTCGACAAGATCAACGGCGGCAGGGCAGACGCCGTCAACGCCGCTCTCGAGCAGGCGCGCTTCCCGCTGATCGTGCTCACCGACGCCGACAGCCTCATCGATCCCGGCGCGCTGATGCGGGCTGGCACGCGCTTCCTCGACACTCCAGAGCTGATGGGCCTGGGCGGCACCATCCGCGTCGTCAACGAGGCCGATGTCCAGGACGGAGCGGTCAGACAGGCCCGCATGCCGCGCAACATGCTGGCGCGCCTGCAGCTGCTCGAGTACATCCGCGCGTTCGTCGCCGCTCGCGTGGCGATGAGCCACGTCGGCTGCCTCATCTCCATCTCGGGCGCCTTCGGCATCTTCCGCCGCAGCGCCCTGCTCGAGGTCGGCGGCCTCAGGACCGACACCGTCGGCGAGGATCTCGAGCTGACCATCAGGCTGCACAGGCACTACCGCGACAAGGGCGTCCCGTACAAGCTCGAGTTCATGGTCGACCCGGTCTGCTGGACCCAGGTGCCCGACCGCGCCAAGGTCCTGAGCTCGCAGCGCGACCGCTGGCACCGCGGGCTGTGGGAGACCCTGTGGATCCATCGCGGGATGATCTTCAACCCGCGCTACGGCCGCATCGGGATGGTGGCGCTGCCGTACGCGGTCTACGTCGAGGGCATCTCGCCGATCCTGGAGCTGACCGGCTACCTGCTCGTCGTCATCCTGGCGGTGACAGGCCACCTGAACGCGCCGTTCGCGGCTGCCTTCCTGTCCCTCGCCATCCTGTACGGGATGCTCGTCGGCCTCGGAGCCGCGGCCCTGGACCTCACGCTGCCGCACTCGTCGAAGCGGCTATCCGACCGCCTGCGGTTGCTGAACGCCGTCGTGACCGAGAGCCTGTGGTACCGCCCATGGCTGGCGTTCGTGCGCGTGGTCGCGACCTTCCGCATCCACAGCAGCCGCGGCAAGTGGGGGACGATGACGCGGCGGCGGTTCAGCTGATGGCGGTACAGATTGTTGACTCCCCTCTATCCAGCGATGACAATGAACCCGGAGGTTCGGCCTAGAGGCTGCTCGTAGAGTGGCTTTGACGGCGTTACCTCCTGTTTTTTTTGCTCATCTCTGCGTTCATACGGATCGGGAACGTAGACGATGCCGAGCCGGCACGATAAGAACTCTTCCGCCTCGAACGTCGGTGGCTTAAACACCTTGCTGGGAATCACTGAGGCGAACAATCGTGCCTGATGTCTCCCTAGCAGCTCGAACATGGTCGGCGGCTTCAGCAACCTCAACCCGGTCTCCGGGCTCGAGAACCTCGGCTACCTGCATCTGCAGTCGTCCGGCCTGAGCAACCTGACTGCGTTGTCGCAGATGACCTGGCTGCAGACCCTCAACCTCTCGGGATCGGGCAGCCAGATCACCGACATCAGGCCGCTGGCCGGCCTGGTGAACCTCACGCAGCTCGTGATCTCGACGTCGCTGTCGTTCAGTAGCATCGATGCTCTCTCTGTCCGGGCTCGTGAACCTGACGCAGCTCTCCGTCACGGGCCGGGACATCGAGGACATCACGCCTCTGGGCGGCATTACCGGCTTGCGGCGCCTGACGATGGTCGACAACCAGATCAAGGACATCTCGGTGCTGAGCGGACTCTCGAGCTTGCAACGGGTCGACCTGTTCCAGCAGGCACAACTGCCTGGAGCTGACCAGCGAGGCTGCCCTGATCACCGAGCTTCAGAACCGCGGGGTTGTTGTGGTGTACGAGCCTCAGAGGCCTTGTGATTGAGGGGCGGGGGAGGGCACGCCCTGTCGGCCTTCGAAGCTGAAGGGCCTCACCAGTCCTCGATGTCCTCGCCGATCGAGTCCGCGCCGATCTTGGCGTAGATGCGGGTCGTCTGGATGTCGGCGTGGCGCAGGTGAGCCGCGACCCTGCCGAGATCGCCGGTCTGGCGGTAGTAGCGGGTGCCGGCACCGTGTCTCAGACCGTGCACGCCTGCGCTCTGGTAGTCGACTCCGGCCAGGGCGCAGATCCGCTTGAAGCGTTTCCGGGCGTGATCGGCCGCCCACGGCAGGACTAATCCGGGGTCTCGTTGCCGGTTCTTCTCGTGCTCACCGGCACTTCTGGCCAGCATGAGCTCAGAAAGCGCGTCCCTGAGGCGCTTCGTGACGCTCACTGTCGCCGTCTTGCCGCCCTTGCCGGACCGCACGCGGAGCCGGCTGCGGTCCAGCTCGAGGTCGGACCAGCGCAGATCGGCCATCTCACCGATGCGCAGCCCCGCGTGGGCACCCAGCAGGACCACGACCTTCTCGGCGCCTTCGGCGACCTCGAGCAGCGCCTCGATCTCGTCGTCCGTGTACGGCCGGCGTTTCTCCCAAGCCGGCGTCGGGTCCTTGCCGACGCGCACGTCGTCGAACGGGTGGGCTTCGGTCGCGCCCGACCACCTCAGAGCCTTGTAGAGCGTCCTGGCGGCCGCCAGCTTGACGGTGAGCGTCGGGACGCTGAGCGGAGGCGACTGTGCGTCGCCGACCTCGAGGCGGCGCATGTAGACGACGCCGGCGTCGCGAGTCGGCCTCAGGAAGTTCTCGCCGGACCAAGCCTCGACTAAGTCGAACACGCCGCGCTTGTAGGTGCGCAGCGTGTGACGGCTGATCCGGGCCCCGCTGGAGCCGTGCAGGAACAGGTAGGCCTCAGTGAGCGCCCAGAGTTGGTCGGCGTCGCGCGTGGTGGCTGCTAGGGCCGCGCGGCGCTTGAGCTCGTCGGGCGGTAAGGTGGCCCAGGACTCGGCGCGGGCTAGCGCGTCGGTGGCTTGGTGGACGGTGATCTCGGGGGTCATTGGGGGTAGATTACATAGGTCTGATAAGACGAGTTATCAGGTTTTTTACTTTAGGTGTATCGCTTCCACCTACCGGTCTACGATGCCATCTTGACATCACACAGCTCCAGCAACCAGTTCGGTAACCTGAAGTAGGAGCAACAACCTCGGGGGCGCCAGAATGAGGACACGTGACTGTTAAGTCGTCCTTCCTATCAATCCGGGAGCACGCAGTGCTTCGCTGGACAAAGCCGTTAGTCCTTAGACCCAATTGGCTACCACTCACAGCATTGATGCCCTGCCCAAAGGCTTCATCAAGGCGCAACAAGTAGCCGTGAGCGTTTACAGCATCCGACCACAGAGATTCCTCGAGCGTCTCGTTTATAGAGAGACTGAAGCCATTGCCGAGAGCATCTGTTGTGCCGGCTTCGAACTTAGCGCATGGCGATGCACTCCCTTTGCAGCTCACTTAATCGAGTGGCTCCCAGAGTACGCTCTACCAGAAGACGAACTTAATGTTACGCACGCCAATATGTATGTCAAGCTTCAGCAAGCCGCAGTTCGGGTTTACACTAGCGAAAAGTATGCTTTGCGCGGCGAAGCCGGCGAGATCGCCCTGCACGCAATCTGCCGGGAGTACTTCAATACGATACCCATCTCACCAAGGGTCTTCTACAAGAGTGCGTCAAACGACGTAGTTAAGGCGTTCGATCTAGTCCATGCACACCTTCCTCAAGACGGTGATGTTGAAATCTGGCTGGGAGAGTCGAAACTCTATCAGGATTCGGAAGGAGCGGTTACAGATGCAATCAGATCAGTTTCCTCGCATCTCGAGAAGGGATTCCTAGAGAAGCAAAAAGTGCTTTTGGGACCGCAGATACCCAAATCCACACCACGTCGAGGTGAGTTGCTGGAGCTATTCGCGCCACAAACCAGCCTAGATAAGTTTACCAATGCAGCTGTCTTTGTAATAGGCATCTTATCAAACAGCGCCGCTTGTAGGTCCGCCACGCAGATTTCTACAGACTATACGAACCAACTAGAGCAAGAGTTGAACGCTATTAGCGAAAGACTACGCAAGTCTGGCTTAACCAGTAGGGTGCGCTTGTCACTGATTTATCTCCCGCTCGCTGACAAAGCGCGCTTTGTCAGCGAGTTCGATCAGAAACTGAAAGGACTCCAATGACGCTATCTGAACTTGATTGGAAGGATGTCGAGACGCTAAGCGGATCCGCACTAAAGGATCGTATCTTCTCGATCTTGCAAGCTGCGGCATATGAAGTTCAGCGAGCCGAACTAGACGATCCAGTCCTACTTGGCGTAGTTCCTCGTATCGCGAGTATCATTCAGTCTAGCCGTGAACTCGAGTCTTTTCGCGAGGCCCTTGGCGCCCTCGCTCGGTCGACTGGACTCTGGAACTACATCGATCGAGAAACGGCAGACTATAGGGATGCAGTCGTTGCGGATGCGGTGACTTCCGAAGAGCTGGGAGGGCTTACTTTTCATCGGGAGCAGATCGCCGCTCTGAACACGCTTCTTGCTGGAAACAACCTTGTTCTTAGCGCTCCTACAAGCTTCGGTAAGAGTCTACTCATCGACGCACTGCTCGCAAGCGGTCGCTATAGGAGAGTAGCAATTGTCCTTCCTACAATCGCACTGCTAGATGAGTTCCGGCGTAGGATTGAAGGTCGCTTTCGGAGCCGCTTCGAAGTCGTTATGTTTCAATCGCAGGAAGTTCCTCAAGGCGGTAACGTGATTTTTCTAGGCACCCAAGAGCGGCTGATTAACCGCCTGGACCTGGGACACCTCGATCTTGTTGTCGTGGACGAATTCTACAAGCTTGATCCTACTCGGCATGATGAACGCAGCGCAATTCTCAATGCAGCGGTGTATCAGTTGCTTCGTAGGGCTGCTCAGTTCTTCTTTCTTGGACCAAACATCGAGAATGTCCGCAGTTCGTCCGATAACAGATGGAAGTTCGAGTTCCTACATACCCGATTCTCCACGGTCGCAGTCGATACGTTCGACCTAACCCAGATCGAGAGCAAAGAAGACCGTCTGATTGTTGAGCTAAAGCAGCCACATAACTGGCCAGCCCTGGTCTTCGTGTCGTCGCCAGATCGGGCCAATAGCCTCGCACAAGCGCTCTCAGAACAAGAAGAGTTCGCAAGCAACGAGGAGTTCTCCATTTGGCTTGACGACAACTTCGGTCCAGGTTGGAGCCTGAGCACGGCCGTTAAGGCAGGCATAGGCGTTCACCATGGACGCGTTCCCCGCTCGTTAGCCTCAAAGCTGGTGCGTATGTTCAATGATGGTAGCTTGCCGGTCCTATTCTGCACATCAACCCTGATCGAAGGCGTAAACACAGCTGCCAAATCTGTGCTGATATATGATAAGAGCATTTCCCGTAGGGATTACGATTTCTTCACGTTCTCCAACATCAGGGGCCGTGCTGGAAGACTAGGTCAACACTTCGTCGGCTCTGTATATCTGTTTCACTCCCCGCCTTCCGAACAAACAATCGATGTGGAACCCACGCTCTTTGCGGACCTCGACAACGCCCCAGACGAGCTTCTGGTCCACCTTTCAGACGAAGATATCTCCCCTACTGTGAGCAGCCGCGTCGATGATCTCGCCAGCAGGCTAGATCTCACGTCAGAGCAACTACGTCTGATAACCTCGGTCGGCTTTGACACTGCGGTAGCGATTCGTCGGCTTACACGAGAGCGCTCTCGCAGTGACGCAGAGATTCATTGGCACGGCTCTCCTAACTACCATCAGATCTTGGCGGTCTGCCAGATCATCTGCGAAGCCCGCCAGGCACGTGATTTTGGGGTCGTTAGCAGTGCGCAGCTAGCGGTGTACATATTGAATCTACGCATGAGTCGTACAATGCGGGAGTTCTTCCATTGGCACACGAATACATATCAAGGCCCACCGTCACTACGGGACAATGTCTTCAAGTTTCTTCGATCCTGTGAATACGGATTGCCCCAGCTATTCTCAGTTGTAGAGCTTTTCGCGAAACTGGCTGATTCGGCCACTAGCTATGATCTGTTCGTCGCCGAACTGCCTCGTTGGTTTAGGCCTGAGGTGCTAAAGCAGCTCGATGAGCACGGTGTCCCAATTCAGATCTCCGAACGCTTCCTAGTGCGCAACGATTCTCTCGAGGGATTACGTCAACGCCTCATCAATGCGGCCAATGATAGAGGCAGCCAATTGACCACTTTCGAACGTGCTTGGATTCTTGAAGCCCTAGGGTTGTAGAAGCCGATTGAGTGGATGCGCAACCATGCATTACCCTGAAGCTCACACATACATTCGGAATGGGGTCTCATGACAAATGCAGACAGGATATCGCAGCGTTTCAAGGAACTTGAGCTTCTAGGAGAATCTATTTCGATTTCCAGGAGAAGCGACGGTGGTAATTATGTGGACTCTGAGGAGTTCCAGCAGTTCGCCTCGAGTGCGATGCAGCTAGTATCTGCAACTTTCGGAGAAGGCTCTCCCCACTACCGCAACTTAGAGAGAGCATACTCCAGATTCAGTGGGTGGGCTGACGCGGCAAGACAGTTCAGGGGTGTATTCCTGGCAGCCAAGTCAGATTTCGATGGGGGACATCTGTATAACTTGGAGTCTCGACTTACCGGAGAAGTCTTTGCTGACTTCGTCTCAGCAGCTAAGAGCGCCCTTGTCGAAGGTCAGAAAGATGTCGCGGCAGTACTAGCGAGCGCGGCTCTAGAAGATGCGTTGAAGCGATTCGCTGAAAGACATGACATTGTCGTAGATGGCAAGTCAATGCAAGACGTTATAGGCGCACTCAAGGCTGGCGGACTCGTGTCCGGACCACAGAAGTCGCTACTAGAGCCGATGCCCCGAATCCGCGATGCCGCGATGCATGCTAACTGGTCCAAGATTACCCAGCAAGACGTTGGGAGCCTTATCGGCTACGTTGAGCAGTTCCTTATGGTTCACTTCGGCTAGTCCCTTGAAAGTACGCGCTACTCGCGAATGTGCATCGAGTCCTTAACGCACGGAGGGCTCTCGTCGATTTTGGCCGACGTGGCACGAGCCAGGTACTCGTGAGTCGCACGTTAACTGCGTGGCACAATGAGATTCACGAATGGGTCAGCGGACACAGAAAGCCATAGACACCACCACCCAGCTCGCTCTCGAACAGAGGCTCTGGGCAGCGGCAGACGCGCTACGCAACAATATGGACGCAGCCGAGTACAAGCACGTCGTTCTCGGCCTGATCTTCCTCAAGTACATATCCGACGCGTTCGAAGCTAAACACACTGAGCTCGAGGCGCAACGCGCCCAAGGTGCTGACCCTGAGGACCCCGACGAGTACCGTGCCGACAACATCTTCTGGGTTCCTCCCGAGGCTCGCTGGCAGCACCTGAAGTCCAATGCGCCACAACCCACCATCGGCACGGTTGTGGACGACGCGATGGATGCGATCGAACGCGACAACTCCTCGCTCAAGGGCGTGCTTCCCAAGGACTATGCACGGCCCGGCCTCGACAAAGCGCGTCTCGGACAGATCATCAATCTCATTTCGGATATCGCGCTGGGCGATAGTGCATCAAAGTCGAAAGACACGCTCGGCCGCGTGTACGAGTACTTCCTCGCCCAGTTCGCCAGTGCCGAAGGCAAGAAGGGCGGGCAGTTCTACACGCCGTCGCACGTAGTGCGCGTGCTGGTTGAGATGCTCGCTGCGTACAAGGGTCGCGTCTACGATCCGTGCTGCGGCTCCGGCGGCATGTTCGTGCAGAGCGAGAAGTTCATCGAAGCACACGCCGGCAAGCTCGGCGACATTAGCATCTACGGCCAGGAAAGCAACTACACCACCTGGCGCCTCGCTAAGATGAACCTCGCGATCCGCGGCATCGACGCGCAGATCGCCCACGGCGATACCTTCCACGACGACAAGCACCCCGACCTAAAGGCGGACTACATCCTCGCCAACCCGCCGTTCAACAGCAGCGACTGGCGCGGTGAGTTGCTCAAGAACGACAAGCGCTGGGCGTACGGCGTGCCGCCCGCTGGCAACGCCAACTTCGCATGGGTGCAGCACTTCATCCATCACCTCTCCCCCACTGGCATCGCCGGATTCGTGCTCGCCAACGGCTCGATGTCGTCAAACCAGTCGGGCGAGGGTGAGATCCGCAAGCGCATCGTCGAGGCCGATCTGGTCGACTGCATGGTGGCATTGCCAGGTCAACTCTTCTACTCGACGCAGATCCCTGTGTGCTTATGGCTCCTAGCGCGTGACAAGCGCAACGGCAGGTTCCGCGACCGGCGCAACGAGACGCTATTCATCGACGCTCGCAAGCTGGGGACATTGGCGACCCGTGTGCGGCGCGAGCTGATCGACGAGGACATCGCGAAGATCGCTGGCACCTACCACGCCTGGCGAGCTGACCCAGGAGCGGCCGAGTACGAAGACATGCCCGGCTTTTGCAAGAGCGCGGCGCTGGAGGAGATTCGCAAGCACGGTCACGTGCTGACGCCTGGCCGCTACGTGGGCGCCGAGGCGGTCGAGGACGATGCCGAGCCGTTCGACGAGAAAATGAAACGGCTTGTGGCGCAGCTACGGGAGCAACAGGATGAGGGAGCCAAGCTAGACTCGGCGATTACCTCCAACCTCAAAGAACTAGGCTATGACAGCTAAAGCATCTATTGAGAACGAGTGGCCAGTGGTTCGCCTGGGTGACATTGCAACGAAGATAGGCTCCGGTGCCACGCCCACGGGCGGCAAGGACTCCTATCTTCCTAAACGCAACAAGTACGCATTGATCCGCAGCCAGAATGTGTTCGATCGCAGATTCGACTCGGCAGGGCTCGCGTACATCTCTGACCATCAAGCAAGCCGCCTCAAGGGAGCGAGGGTTCAGCCAGGTGACCTGCTCTTTAACATCACCGGCGATGGCGTAACCTTCGCCCGAGCGTGCGCCGCGCCATCCGATGTGCTCCCAGCATATGTCAACCAGCATGTGTCAATCATCCGCGTCGATGTGTCGGTAGCTGCGCCAGGTTACGTACTTGCCTACCTAACGAACCCGGCTGTTAAAGCCTATGTAGAATCCTTTAACGCTGGTGGTTCAAGACGAGCGGTAACGAAAGCACACATTGAGTCCTTTCAGCTACCTCTTCCGCCTATGCCAGTTCAACGTGCCATCTCCAATACCCTTGGTGCCTTGGACGACAAGATCGAGCTTAACCGCCGGATGAGCGAGGCCCTTGAGGCAGTGGCTAGTGCCCTGTTCAAGTCTATGTTCGTGGACTTCGTACCTATCCGCACCAAGCTCGGCAGCGGCTTACCGGACTACGTTGTCGACCTCTTCCCCGATAGCCTCGTTGACTCCGATGTCGGTGAGGTTCCAGAAGGCTGGGAAGTCGGCTCCTTCGGTGACATCGTAAGTCAAGTCAGAGATCCAGTAAGGCCGCAATCGTCGCTAGACACCGAGTTCAGCCATTACAGCCTTCCGGCCTTCGACCGGGACCAGCAACCTGTGACCGAGCAGGGACTAGCAATCAGGAGCCAGAAGTGGCGCGTCACTCCCGGAGCGGTCTTGATATCGAAGCTCAACCCCGAGATCGAGCGGGTCTGGCTTGTAGATATCCAACCAACCGACGACGCGGTCTCCTCCACGGAGTTTGTCGTGCTCCTGCCAAGGCCGCCTTTCTGCCGATCCTACGTCTACTGCTATGCCAGGTCTTCGGCATTCAGGCGGGCACTCGAAGGGTTGGTTACCGGAACCTCGAAGAGCCATCAACGAGCGCAGGTCGACGCCATCCTCTCTCTCCCGACGGTGAAACCAACTCCTGCACTCGCGCACGCCTTTGAAGAAGTGGCGGCGCCGTTCCTGAATCGCCTGTTGTGTTGTCGTAGCGAGTCGCGCACCCTAGCCGCCCTCCGCGACACCCTCCTCCCCAAACTCATCTCAGGCGAACTCCGCATCAAAGACGCCGAACGACTCGTCTCGGAGGTCGTCTAGTGGCTACACGCCTCTGGGTAGTTCGTGCAGACTCAGGCGCGTTCGCCCCGCACTTCCTGGCAGGCGGCTACGCGGGCATCGGTTGGGAGGCCTTGGCGAGGGATCTGATCGAGTTCGAGTCGCTCGAGGACCTCAAAGAGGAGTATCGCCAGAAGCACCCCAAGGCCAAGAGCAATCTCGTAGTCGGAATGCAAGCTGGTCAGATCTGGCGCTTCAAGAACGAGATCCAGGCTGGCGACTTCGTCGTGACTCCCCGGGCGAATAGTCGCGAGTTGCAGTACGGGCAGGTGGATCCCGATCCCTCCTACTGTTTCGTCCCTGTCCCGACTGATGGGTGCAGGTGTACGCATCGCCGGCGCGTGACCTGGTCCGACAAGCGCCTGGACAGGGCCGAGCTGTCGGTGCCGTTCCAGTCCGGACTACGGGCGATGCTGACCGTCTACGAACTCGCCCACGTCGACGAGTTCCTCGCTGCGATCGGGCAACCGGGGCACCGCTCCGCGCCGGCAAAACAGATGCCTAGTGACCCGTACTCGGTCGTCCTAGAGCGCATCCTCGAGCTCGATCCGACCGAGTTCGAGTACCTGGTGGCGCACTTGCTCACGGCGCTAGGTTTCGAAGGGTCCGAGGTCGTCGGTGGAGTTGGCGACGGCGGCGTCGACGCCAAGGGTGTGCTGGAGATCGCCAACCTCGCCAGCGTCCGCATCTACGTGCAGGCGAAGCGCTATGCGCTGGGCCGCAAGGTCAACTCCAGTGAGATCAAGAAGCTCCGCGGCATGATCCCGATGGGCGGACAGGGTGCGTTGATCACTACCGGCGAGTTCAAGGAGGATGCGCACGAGATCGCTTTGGAGCCCGGCTTCGCACCGATCGGTCTGGTGAACGGACGTCAGCTCGTCGATCTGCTCGTCGAGCACTGGAACGACATCCCTGTCGAGTTTCAGGCTCGGTTGGGGTTGCGGCCGGGGTTGGTGCCGGTTCAGTAGGTGCAGGCCTGGTTGCGCAGCGACATCCGGTCGCTAGCACGTTCTCAAGGCAGCGAGCCGTCGAGACAGATGCCGAGAGATGCAAGGCAACTGACAAACTCGCCGCCAATCTGTTGTAGCCTATGGGCTACGTTTGCGGGGTGCGCCTAGAGTCTACCCGCGAATACAGCGCTTGGATCGGGGCTCTTCGCGACTCCCGCAGTCGCAAGAGGATCCTCAAACGCGTGCAGCGGCTGGTCGAAGGCAATCCTGGCTCGCACCGATACTTGGGAAAGGGGGTGTTCGAGCTCAAGATCGACGTTGGTCCAGGCTACCGCCTCTACTACTTGCTTCTCGGCGCGCACCGGCTCGTTCTACTCTTCGGCGGAGATAAGGGCACTCAGGCCAGGGATATCAAGAAGGCGATGGACTTGAGTCGCCAATATCGGGAGACGTAGACATGACGATACCCAGCAAGAGAGCGATTGAGGAACTTGGAATCCTCCCATACGACGTCATCGACTACCTGCGGACGCCTGAGGATCGTGCGGAGTATCTAGATGTTTGGTTCGAGGAGTCGCCTGAGGACACCAAGGGAATCGCCAAAGCCATCGGTGACATCGCTCGCGCCCAGGGAATGACCGAAGTCGCAGGCTCTGCGGGACTAAGCCGCGAGAGTCTATATCGGTCACTGAGCGAGCGAGGGAACCCGAGCTTCGCGACTGTCATGAAGGTGCTTACCGCCATGGGGATTCGTCTGCGGGCTGAGTGGGTGAATCCGGAAGAGCGGGACTCGACAACCAACGAGTAAGCCCAGTGGTGCCGGAGGTCCAATGTGTCTGCATCGTTGAAGGAATTGGAAGAAGTGGCAAAGTCGCTCAGTTCCTCAGATCGGGCGAGGCTTGTCCAAACCATCCTAGACTCTCTTCACTCGGACGACCCTGATGTCGCGGGGGCGTGGGCCGGTGAGATCGGCCGGAGGGTGGAGGCGTTCGATCGCGGTGAACTGGTCGCTCATCCCGCCGAGGATGTATTCGTTGAGGCGCGTCAGGTCACTGGCTGATCCCTAGGTGACAAGGACGCGATTCGTCGCAACCGTGTGGCAGGAGTTCCTTGAGTCGCCGGCTCTCACTCGGCCGCAAAGACCTGAGCGATCGCGAACATAAAGCATCTACTCCCCCGTTTGCTTGATCCTCGCCATTTGCCTAGCCCGACACTTCTACCATCGCTCGAGTGACTATCATGAGCCGAAGGAGCTACGATGCGAACGTTCAGCGCGGTGGTCGAACGCGACGTCGAAACCGGTCTGTTTATCGGTTATGTTCCCGGCTTCTTAGGAGCGCATACCCAGGGGGAAGCCTTGGATGAGCTCTGCAACAATCTCTCTGAGGTCATCGCCATGCTTTTGGAAGACGGCGAACCTAACCTAACCGTCGACTTCGTGGGCGTCGAGACAGTCTCTGTCTAACTTGCTCTGCCCCGTCTAATCTTCAAAGAGATCGGGCTTACACCTGAGGAGTGGCTTCAAGTCTCTTGAAGTCTCAAGGTGCAGTTCGTGAGGTGCGTGCCCGATTTCGCGGCCCTTCGCCGCTCGCACACATACGATGGCCATTACATTGCCATCGCGCTTCACCGAATCAGTAGTCGAAGACGCCGCCCTGGGCTGGCTAGGTGAACTCGGCTACCAAGTCCTCCACGGCCCTGACATCGCTTTCGACGAGCCGGCTTGCGAGCGCAGCGACCCCGAGTTCCGCGACACTTTCCTCGAAGGCCGCCTGCGCCGTGCCCTCGTCAGGCTGAATCCAGACCTCCCGGCAGACGCGCTCGAGGAGGCGTTCCGCAAGCTCACGCGCCTCTCTGCGCCGACCCTCCTTGAGCGCAACCGCGCCGCGCACCGGCTGCTGGTCGACGGCGTCACTGTCGAGTACCGCCGCGCCGACGGCTCCATCGCGGGCGCCCAAGCCCGAGTAGTCGACTTCGACGACCCCGACAACAACGACTTCGCCGCGGTCAATCAGTTCACCGTCTCTGACGGCCAGCACACTCGTCGCCCGGACATCGTCCTGTTTCTCAACGGCCTGCCCCTCGCCGCGATCGAACTGAAGAACGCCGCTGACGAGGACGCCACCGTCTGGTCGGCTTTCAATCAACTGCAGACCTACCAGGCGCAGATCCCTGCCCTGTTCACCAGCAACGCCGCACTGCTGATCTCTGACGGCCTGACCGCGCGCATCGGCGCCCTCGGTGCCGGCCGCGAGTGGTTCAAACCGTGGCGCACCGTCGCGGGCGAGGTGGACGCTCCGTCCTCAATGGCCGAGCTGCAGGTGGTGCTGCAAGGCGTGTTCGACAAGCGGCGCTTCCTCGACCTCGTGCGGCACTTCATCGTGTTCGAGGACGAGGGTGGCGGGAGGATCGTCAAGAAGCTCGCCGGCTACCACCAGTTCCACGCAGTCAACGTCGCGCTCACGGAGACGCTGCGGGCCGCGGCGGTCACCAGCTCAGCCGCGCACGGCCTGTCTCGCCAGCCGGGCGACCACCGTGTCGGCGTCGTGTGGCACACTCAGGGCTCCGGCAAGAGCCTGACGATGGCCTTCTACGCCGGCCGCGTCATCCTCCATCCCAGCATGGCGAACCCGACGGTCGTCGTGCTGACCGATCGCAACGACCTCGACGACCAACTTTTCGGAACCTTCGCGCGCTGCCGGGACCTCCTTCGTCAGCCGCCGGTACAGGCCGAGAATCGCGCCGACCTGCGCGCCAAGCTGGCCGTCGCGTCCGGCGGCGTAGTGTTCACGACCATCCAGAAGTTCTTCCCCGAGGAGAAGGGCGACAGGCACTCGGTGCTGTCGGAGCGTAGCAACATCGTCGTCATCGCCGACGAGGCGCACCGCAGCCAGTACGACTTCATCGACGGCTTCGCGCGCCACATGCGCGACGCGCTGCCCAACGCCTCGTTCGTCGGCTTCACCGGCACGCCGATCGAGACGACCGACGCCAACACCCGCGCCGTCTTCGGCGACTACATCAGCGTCTACGACATCCAGCGCGCCGTTCAGGACGGCGCGACGGTGCCGATCTACTACGAGAGCCGCATCGCCAAGCTGGCGCTGAGGGAGTCGGAGAAGCCGACCATCGACCCCGACTTCGAGGAGGCCACCGAGGGCGAGGAGGTCGAGCGCAAGGAGAAGCTCAAGAGCAAGTGGGCGCAGCTGGAGGCCGTCGTCGGCTCGGAGAACCGGATCAAGCTCATCGCCAAGGACCTCGTCGAGCACTTCGAGCGGCGCACCGAGGCCATGGACGGCAAGGCGATGGTCGTGGTGATGAGCCGCCGGATCGCCGTCGAGCTCTACCGCGAGCTGGTCGCGTTGAGGCCCGATTGGCACGGTGGTTCCGATGGGGATGGCGCCTTGAAGGTCGTGATGACCGGCTCGGCGACCGATCCTCTCGAGTGGCAGGACCACATCCGCAACAAGCCGCGGCGCGAGGCTCTGGCTGCTCGCTTCCGCGACCCTAACGACCCGTTCCGCATCGTGATCGTGCGCGACATGTGGCTGACCGGCTTCGACGCTCCCAGCCTGCACACCATGTACGTCGACAAGCCGATGCGCGGGCATGGGCTGATGCAGGCCATCGCCCGCGTGAACCGCGTGTTCAGGGACAAGCCGGGCGGACTGGTGGTCGACTACCTGGGTCTCGCTGAGGACATGAAGAGGGCGCTGGCCACCTACACGGAGGCCGGCGGCAGCGGCGAGACCGCGCTCGATCAGTCCGAGGCCGTGGCGCTGATGCTCGAGAAGTACGAGGTATGCCAAGGGCTGTTCCACGGTTTCGACTGGAGCGCGTGGCTCTCGGGTACTCCACAAGAGCGCCTGTCTCTCCTGCCAGCGGCTCAGGAACACATCCTTCGGCTGGAGGACGGTAAGGAACGGCTGCTGCGTACCGTTACCGAGCTCTCGCAGGCGTTCGCCTTGGCCGTGCCCCACGAGGAGACGCTGCGCGTCCGCGACGACGTCGCGTTCTTCCAAGCTGTCCGCTCTGTGGTTGCCAAGCGCGCACCTGGTGAGCACAAGTCCGACGAGGAGCTAGACCTCGCGATAAGACAGATCGTCTCGCGCGCCGTCACCTCCGACGAGGTCATCGACATCTTCACCGCCGCCGGCCTCAAGAAGCCCGACATCTCGATCCTCTCCGAGGAGTTCCTCGCCGAGGTGCGAGGGATGGAGCACCGCAACCTCGCTGTCGAACTGCTGCAGAAGCTGCTCAAGGGCGAGATCAAGGAGCGGGCCAAGCGGAACGTCGTGCAAGCGCGCTCGTTTGCTGACCTCCTCGAGAAGGCGGTGCGCAAGTACCAGAACCGGGCCATCGAGGCGGTCCAGGTGATCGAGGAGCTCATCGGGCTCGCGAAAGATCTCCGCGCCGCCGACGCACGCGGGGAACAGCTTGGGTTGAATACGGACGAGATCGCGTTCTACGACGCTTTGGGGAGCAACGACAGCGCCGTGCAGGTGCTAGGCGACGAGAAGCTCCAGCTCATCGCCCGCGAACTTGTCGACACCGTGCGCAAGAACGTCACCATCGACTGGACCATGCGTGAGAACGTGCGTGCTCAGTTGCGGGTTCTGGTGAAGCGCATTCTGCGGAGGTACGGGTACCCGCCTGACTTGCAGGAGCGGACCACGCAGTTCGTGATCGAGCAGGCCGAGGTCTTGTCCGCGGTGTGGGCAGCGGCCTGAGTGGTGACGCCGAACCCAGCCGTCCTGAAGGTCCTCCTGCCGGCGTACGAACCCTGCCGCGGGTTCTCGAGCGCTTGTTCGGAGATGCGTTGGGCACCGGGGGCGGGCCACGTGCCGCGGGGATTCTCAGGGGCGCTCGGTCGCCTTTACGAGGTGAGGCTCGTACTCGTCACCGCCGAACCGGGTGATCCGTTCACACTCGAAACTTACCCGTTGTCTCCACCGTCTGCTGTGCTACGGGCCGCATCTGAGTACGTCTATGCGGCCCGTGAATCAACGTCCGACGTCTATCACAGGAACTTGCGGTACATCCTTGACGGGTGCTTCCCCTTGCTCTCATTTCGCGAGCAGATGACGAGAACCTGGATTACAGAGGCCGTCCTGTGCTCGGCTGTCAGAGAAGGTGGAGAGGTCAGTCGGGCTTGCGAGCGCGAGTGTCGGTCAAGGTTCCTAGAGCCTCAGCTCCACCTCTTCGAGCCTGTCAAGTTGTTTGTGTATGAGGTTGGGTTCATGGCTAGAGGTGGGGGT
>CAYYOK010000057.1:0-20394 GCA_964473205.1 uncultured bacterium
GAGCGCGTCCTCGCCGGCCACCCCGGCCCGCAGAGCCGCGTTGGCCAGGGGCGTCAGCTCCGGCACCGCCAGCAGCCGCGAGGGCGTGGGCTGCTGAGCCAGCTCGACGAGGTCGAGGAGCGCGCTGCCGGCCGCGGTGTCGGCCAGGGCGAGCGGCGTCTCGTCCATCAGCGGCACGCCGTACTCCTCGGCCAACGCCGCGGCCGCCGGCGCCGTGCCGCGCGGCACCACCATGGCGAGGTCGAGCGGGTCGTGGCGAAGCTCCAGCAGGTCGCGCTTGAGGCTGCCCATCACGAAGCGCAGCTCGGCCACCGGGTTGGGCAGCAGGTAGCGCGAGACGGCGTCGGCCGCGGCCGGCGGGCGCTCCAGCACGCGGCCGGGCGTCACGCCCGGTGGGGCGGTGGCGAGGCTGAGGTGAACCTCCTTCGCCGCGGCCAGGGCGGCGTAGAGCCGCAGCTCCAGGGGCCCGATCTCGCGCAGGCCGTCGACGATGACGACGTCCGCCTCGCACACGTGGGGATCGGCGGCCACCAGCGCGACGGCCTGGCTGCGCACGTCGTCGTAGTCCCAGTCGTCAGCCAGCGCGTGCTCGTAGGCGCCGAAAACCAGCGCCAGGCGGGCGATCTCGGGATCGTCGGTCTCGCTCTCGGCGATGTCGCCGGCGCCCAGACCGTAGCGCTTGGCCTCGGCGATGGCGTAGGAGTAGAGCCGCGCCTCGCCCGGGCTCGGCAGGGCGCCGATCACCTCGGCGAGAGCCTGCGCCACCCTGATCAGCCTCTCGTTGCCGGTGACCAGGGGCCTGAGCCGCTCGCCGCTGGCCAGCAGGCGGTAGTAGAGCTGCTGGCCGCTCATGACCTCGAGGCCGAGCGCCGCGTAGCCGCCGGCCGTGATGCGCCGCAGCACCGCGCCGCGCTGCTGCGGCAGGCACACCCAGAACACCCGCCGCCCCTGATCGAGGGCGTCCCTCGCGACGCCGACTAGAGCGCGGGTGCGGCCGGAGCCCGTAGGTCCGACCAGCAGGTCTAGAGACCCGGGAACAGCCTCGCTCCCCATGGGATGGCGATCACGACCAGGACCGCTGCGATCGTGTAGAAGATGGCCGCTGGCATCGCCCTGTCGGTCTTCTTGGCGCGCGAGAGGCCGACGTGCACCAGCACGGCAGCGACGACCATCATCAGCGCGTGCTCGATGGCGTAGAAGCGCACGCTCGAGTCGCGCATGGCGGAGCCGAAGTCGCGCAGCGCCGCCCTGGTGATCGGGCTGAGCGCGAAGTAGAGGATCAGGCCGAGCAGCACCTGCACGTCGAAGGCGAGCGAGAACCAGCGGCCGATCTGAGCCTGGCCCTGCGTGAAACGTCCGCCAGCCAGCGCGCCCGACCACGCCCTGATCAGGGCGACGACCCCGAGCAGCAGCACCGCCCATCTGACTAGGTTGTGAAGATCGAGAATGCCTTGGTACACGGTGTCCTCCAGTGTCTTTTGGTGTCTTCTAGCGTCTTCCGGGGTCCTTCACTCAGTACCGCGAGCCTACCAGACGCCGCGACCGGCCTCCGCGAGCTGGCTCCTGAGCTCGGCGGGAGAGCGTGCCGGCAGCCGGCACGCGCCTCCCACACACAAGTAGGCCGTGGCGCCGGGTTCCGAGCCCTCACCGCCGAGGCGGCCGGTCAGAAGCGGCAGTCCCGCGAGCTCGTGGCCAGGGCCTGCCACGTGCAGCAGCGCGACATCCTCCAGCGGCAGCTCGCGCGCGACCTCGAGCAGCGCGGCGGCCGCGGGCCCCTCGCCCACGACGACCAGCTCGGGCGCGCGGCGCTCCATGCGGTCGAGGAGGGCGAGGGTGGAGACGAACGCGTGCGGCGCGGCGACGGCGGCCTCCCGCAGTCCGCCGACGGCGTCCCGCGCCCGCGACTCCAGCGCCGCATCGGTGCGGTAACGCCCCACCCACCAGACGAGCTCGGCGGCGGCGGCGTTCTCGCTGGGCGTGGCGCCGTCCACCACGCCGAGAGGCCGTGTCAGCAGCGCTTCGGCGTCGGACGCGGTGCTGTAGAAGCCGCCTTCAGGAGCGGCGAACCGGCTCTGAACGGCGTCCGCCAGCTCGAACGCCCAGCTGAGCAGCCACGGCTCCGGCGTCGCCCGGTAGAGCTCGATGAGACCGAGGCCGACGAAGGCGTAATCCTCGAGCAGACCCTCTACGCGGCTGGCGCCGGCGCGCCAGACGTGGTGGAGCCGCCCCTCCCGGTACAGCTCATGGCGCAGGAAGCGGGCGTTGGCGAGGGCGAGCTCGTGCAGCTCGGGCGCCGCTAGGTGCGTGCCCGCCGCCGCGAGCGCGCGCAGCATCAGGCCGTTCCACGAGCTCAGCACCTTGTCGTCGGTGGCGGGCCGGGGCCTCCGCTCGCGCGCGGCCGACAGCTTGGCGGAGGCGTCAGCCAGGCGTCGGGCGACGGCAGGCTCCTCGAGCCCGAAGGTGGCGGCGAGATCCGGCAAGCTCGCGGCGAGGCGCAGCACGTGCCTGCCCTCGAGCTCGCCCACCGCGCCCACGCCGAAACGCGCCCCCAGCAGCCCGGTTTCAGCGCCGGCAGCGGCGCTCAGCTCCTCGTTCGACCAGGTGTAGTAGGCGCCCTCCTCGTGGTGGCTTGTGTGGCATGTGTGGTCCGTGTGACCTGTGTGGCCTGCGTGACCGGTGGGCGACTCGCTGTCGGCGTCCAGAGCGCTGAGGAACGCCGCTCCGGCCGGCGTGCGCAGCGTCAGCTCGCGTTCCAGCCAGGCGCACAGCTCGCGCGCGGCCGTCTCGGGCTCCTCGCCCCCGAGGCGCGCGTGGGCCGCCGCCAGGTTGGCGAGCATCTGGGCGTTGTCGTAAAGCATCTTCTCGAAGTGCGGCACGCGCCAGCCGGCGTCGACCGAGTAGCGGAAGAACCCGCCGCCCAGGTGGTCGCGGATGCCGCCGCGCAGCATCCCGCCGAGAGCGCGTCGCGCCAGCCCATGTGCGCGGCCGGCGTGGGGCGCGTCCTCGGGAACCGCCAACAGCGCGGCGAGCAGGGCGTGCGGCGGGAACTTGGGAGCACCGCCGAAGCCGCCGTGCTGGCGGTCCTCGTCGGCCTCGAGGCGCGGCAGGGCGGCGCCGAGCGTAGCCGGCGGCGGCTCGGCCGCGTCCAGGTCGAGCCTGATCGCCGGCGCCACGCCCGTCTTCTGCGCTGTAGCAGCGGACGGCGAGGGCCTCTGCGCGATGCGCGACCGCGCGCTCTCCTCCGCCTCCCTCAGGTGCTGCGTGATGGCGTCCGCCGACTCCTCGACCTCCTGCCTGCGGTCGCGCCAGGCCTCGGACAGGGCCTGCAAGACGGTGGTGAAGGCCGGCAGGCCGTGAGCGGCGACGGGCGGGAAGTACGTGCCGCAGTAGAACGGCCGCCCGTCCGGCGTCAGCACGGCGGTCAGCGGCCAGCCACCCGAGCCCGTCAGCGCCTGCACGGCTCTCATGTACACGGCGTCGACGTCGGGGCGCTCCTCGCGATCGACCTTGACGTTGACGAAGCTCGCGTTCATCAGCGCGGCGACGGCGTGGTCCTCGAACGACTCGCGCGCCATCACGTGGCACCAGTGGCACGAGGAGTAACCGATCGACAGCAGGATCGGGCGGTCGAGCTCGCGGGCGCGGCGGAACGCCTCCTCGCCCCACGGCAACCACGCCACCGGATTGCCGGCGTGCTGCAGCAGGTAGGGGCTGAGCTCGCCGGCTAGGGCGTTGCCGGTCGGGGCGCTATCGGTCGGGGCGTCGCCGCTCGTGATGTTGGCGGTCGGAAGGTCGCCGCCTGAGGCGCTGCCATCTCTGGCCATGCCGAAGGGTAACCGCGGACGGGCTCGGAGATGGTCGTGAGGGCGATCCGTCGGGGTGCTCGGAGAGACACTCGCCAGCCGGTCGCCAGATCCCACCAGGACCCATCGGCGACCGGCCGCGCGAGCGATCTGGTCGGCGCTGGAGGTGAAGACGCAGGTGAGAGGAGGGGTAGTCGCAGCAAGCGCTCCAGCGCGTGCACAGAAGCTAGCGGTCCGCCCCTTACACCGCTCTTACAGTCGCTGTGAAGCAACGCACTCGCTCTCCTGGCGCGCCAACGGCGGCGGCGCTACCTCGTGCCGCCGCGGTCGTCGCGCAGCGACATCCGGCGGCCGCTGCGCGCTGCGGCGCTAGACTCGTGTCGTGAGCGAGATCTCCTCGAGGCGGCGTTACCTGCGCGGCAGCCTGGACGAGGACGTCCTGCCAGACGACCCGTTCGATCTGCTGCTGTCGTCCTTGACCGAAGCCGGCGCCGCCGGCAACCCCGAGCCGAACGCGATGGCGCTCGCGACCACCACCAGAGGCGGCGTGCCGAGCGTGCGCTTCGTGCTGCTCAAGGAGGTCGCCGACGGCGCAGTCGTGTTCTTCACCAACTACCAGAGCCGCAAGGCGCAGGAGCTGGAGGACAACCCTCGCGCGGCCGCGGCGCTGTGGTGGCCCGAGCTCGAGCGTCAGGTGCGCATCGAGGGCGTCGTGGCCAGGACGTCGCGCGCCGAGACCGAGGCTTACTTCGAGACCCGCCCTCTCGGCTCCCAGCTCGGGGCTTGGGCCTCACCGCAGAGCCAGGAGCTGGCGAGCCGCGAGGAGCTGGTGCGCCTGACGGCGGCGGTCGCGGCGCGCTTCGCCGGCGGCGAGCTGGCGGCTCCCGAGCATTGGGGCGGCTATCGCCTCGTGGCTGAGCGCTTCGAGATGTGGCAGGGCCGGGACGACCGCCTTCACGACCGCTTCCTCTACACCAGACAGGCGAACGGCTGGCGGCGGGCGCGCTTGGCGCCCTGACCGTCAGCCGTTCTCTGTGGCTTCGCTGAGTCGCTACGGCGCCCGGGGCGCCTGGCGCCTACTGCGCGCCGTCGATGCGCTCGGGGTAGGTGATCGCACCGCCTCCGCGCAGCAGGCCGGTGATCGCGCTGTTGACGCGGTCGTTGACGATCGACTCGACGACGAAGTCGCGGATGCTCTCGAGGCTCGGGGTGGAGGCCGGCTGGTGCTCGTAGACGAGGACCAGGTGGAAGCCGAACTGCGTCGCGACCGGACCGATGGTCTCGCCGACGGGCGCGGTTACGACGGCGTCCTCGAACTCGGCGACCATGCGCCCGCGGCCGAAGCAGCCGAGGTCGCCGCCGCTGGTGGCGGTGCCGTCGGTGCCGTGAGCCTGCGCCAGGTCCTCGAAGGCCTCGCCGGCGCCGATCCGCTCGATCAGCTCCTGGGCGAAGGCCTCATCGGCGACCAGGATGTGACGCGCGCAGAACGACTCGGCCGAGGGGTACAGGTCCCGGTCGGCGAGGTAGCGGACGCGGATCTGGTCCTCGGTCGGCTCGGCGGCCGTCTCGAGCTGGCTGAAGAGTTGCTCGATGCGGTCGGCTTCGCTGATCATGGTGGCGAGTTGGGTCTCGTTGGCGAAGCCGGCGTTGGCGAGAAGCTCGAGGTAGTTGCCGCCCTCCGGCACGCTGGCGCGCACCTCTTCTAGGTAGGCGAGCACGCGCTGCGCGCTGGGTCTGATGCCGCGCCTGTCGGCCTCGTTGAGGAGGACCAGCTCGTTGGCGCGCTGGTCGAGGTACTGCGGCAGCAGCGAGCGGAGCTGAGCGCCGATCTCGTCGGTGTAGGGGATGCCCATGTTGCCGACGTACCCACGCAGAGCGATGTGGAAGCGCCATTCGATGTCGCTGAGGCGCTCGACGACGGGGCCGGCTTGGATCAGGACTGGATCGGCAGCGGCTTCCTGAGCCAGGGCCGAGCCTAGCTGCAGGGCCAACAGTGCCGAGACGAGCAGAGCGAGTGGGCGGCGCGCCGCCGAGGTGAGGTGGTGCTTGCGGTTGGCCATCAGCGGCACGCTACCACTTAGGTAGCGGCGTCGAGCTCTGCGAGGCGCTGGTAGAGCTCGCGCTGCTCGGAGCTCAGGGCCTTCGGCACGGTGAGGCGCAGCTCGACGAGCGCGTCTCCGCGCCCGCCCTCCTTGCGCGGCCATCCCTGCCCCTTGAGCCTCAGGACGCGGCCGCTGGAGCTGCCCGCGGGCACGCTCAGCGAGATCGGACCCTCGAGCGTGTCGACGGTCGCGGTGCCGCCGAGCGCCGCGACGTGGGCCGGCACCTTGGCGGTGCTGCGCACGTCGTCGCCGCTCAGCTTCAGCGTCGGGTGGCTCAGATGCCTGATCTCGAGGATCAGGTCACCGCCGCCGGGAGCCTGGCCGCGCAGCCTGAGCTTGGCCCCGTGCCTCGTTCCCGGCGGGATCGTCAGCTCGAGCTCCTTGCCGTCGATGCGGATGGTCGTCGGCCCGCCGCGGTACGCGTCGAGCAGCCCGACGTCGAGATGGGCGTGCGCGTCGGTGAGCCGCTGCGGGAAGCGCGAGGGGCGGTCGAACGCCTGGAACGGGTCCTCGCCGACGTAACCGCCCTGCTCGGCGGCGTAACCGCCGGGCATGCCGCCCGCGTACGACGCCGAGGTCCCCGAGGCGGCGAAGCCGCCGAAGAGGCTCTGGAAGAAGTCCGAGAAGCCGGCGAACTCCTCGGGCGAGACGTTGCTGTGACGCGTCGACCCGGTCCAGGTCCCGCCCGCCCACTGGCCGCCGCCGGGGCTGGCCGCCGCCGGACCGTCGGCGCCGTACTGGTCGTAGAACCTGCGCTTCTCCTCGTCGGCGAGGACCGTGTAGGCCTCGTTGATCTCCTTGAAGCGCTCCTCGGCTCCCGGGTCGTTGGGGTTGCGGTCAGGGTGGTGCTTGGCAGCGAGCTTCCTGAACGCGCGACGGATGTCCTCCTTCGTCGCGGTTCGCTCGATTCCCAGAGTCTTGTAGTAGTCCCTGAAGCTCGCCACTGTCGCCCTTCTCGTCTCCTCGCGCGCGGGTCCTCCGGAGCCGGTCAGCCGCTCACTCTTGGTAGACGGTGACCGTGGCGGGCCTGATGACGCGCTCGCCCTTGGCGAAGCCGGCGCGGTGCACGTCCCTGATGGTGCCGGCCTGGTCGCGGCTGGTGGGCGGGAGCGCTGCCACGGCCTCGTGGAGCTGCGGGTCGAACGGCTCGCCCACGTGGCCGACCTGCCTCACCCCTAGCACCTCCAGCGACCTGAGCAGGTTCTCGTGCACGGCTCTGATGCCAGGGACGATGCTCGAGGAATCGGCGGCGACCTCGGCGGCCTGCAGAGCCCTGCCCAGGTCGTCGAAGACCGTCAGCACCGGCAGCAGCGCGCTGTCGAGCCCGGCCTCGCGGGCCATGGACAGCTCGTCGACCATGCGCCGGCGGTAGGTGTCGAACTCCGCGCGCGAGCGCAGGTAGCGCTCGTTGGCGGCGCCGGATTCCGCGCTCGCGGCCGCCAGCTTCTCGCCCAGAGCCGCCAGCTCGGAGCGCAGGATGTCGACCTCGGTGTCGGTGGCGTACCGTCCGGCCGCGTCGGCACCGCGGGGGGCGCCGTCGTTCACGGCGCCCCCATCGCGGTCGACCTCGGCCACGGTCTCTTCGTGGTCCTCTTGGCCTCGATCGCGCCTCATCTAGCGCGCCTCAGCTCGCCGGCTTGAACTCGGCGTCGACGACGTCCTCGTCGTCCGTCGGGCCGGTGGGGCCGGTCGCGCCCTCGCTCTCGCCGGGAGCCGCCGACTGCTGGGCCGCCGCCTGCATGAACGCCTGGAGCTTCTCGGCCAGCTCGCGGCCGCGAGCCTCGAGAGCGTCCTTGTCGGAGCCGCCGTCGAGAGCCTGCTGGGCCGCGGCGATGGCCTCCTCGACAGGGCGCTTGTCGTCTTCGGAGGCGTTCGTGGCGTCGTCGAGAGCCTTGCGCGCCTGCAGCTTGAGGCCGTCGAGCTGGTTCTTGGCTTCGGCCAGCTCGCGAGCCTTGCGGTCCTCCTCGGCGTGAGCCTTGGCCTCCTCGACCATCCGGTTGACCTCGCCCTCGCCGAGTGTCGTGGTGTTCTGGATGGTGATGCTGGCTTCCTTGCCGGTCGACTTCTCCTTGGCCGTGACGTGCAGGATGCCGTTGGCGTCGAGGTCGTAGGTGACCTCGATCTGCGGCATGCCGGCCGGCATCGGCGGGATGCCTTCGAGGTTGAAGCGGCCGAGCGACTTGTTGCCCGTCGCCATCGGACGCTCGCCCTGCAGCACGTGGATGGGGGCTGTCGTCTGGTTGTGATCGGCCGTGGAGAAGGTCTCCGTCTTACGAACGGGCACCGTCGTGTTCCTGTCGATCAGCTTGGTGAACACGCCGCCCTTGGTCTCGATGCCGAGCGAGAGCGGGGTCACGTCGAGGAGCACGATGTCGTCGACCGTCCCGGTCAGCACGCCGGCCTGCACCGCCGCGCCGAGCGCGACGACCTCGTCGGGGTTGACGCTCTGGTTGGGCTCCTTGCCGAGCAGGTCCTTGACGATCTTCTTGACCGCCGGGACGCGCGTGGCGCCGCCGACCAGGATGACCTCGTCGATGTTCGTCTTGCTGAGCTTGGCGTCGGCCAGCGCCTGCTCGACCGGGCCCTTGATGCGCGCGAGCAGCGGGGAGATGAGCTCCTCGAACTTGCTGCGCGTCAGCTTCTTCTCGAGGTAGAGGGGCGCGTTGGAGGCTGGGTCCATCGCGATGAACGGCAGGCTGATCGTGGTCTCGGGCAGGCCGGAGAGCTCGATCTTGGCCTTCTCGGAGGCTTCCAGCAGGCGCTGGAGGGCCTGCTTGTCCTTGGTCAGATCGACGTTGTACTCGGCCTTGAACTCGTCGCCGAGCCACTTGACGATGGCGTAGTCCATGTCGGAGCCGCCGAGGTGCGTATCGCCGGCGGTCGAGCGGACCTCGAACACGCCGTCACCGACCTCGAGGATCGAGACGTCGAAGGTGCCACCCCCGAGGTCGAAGACCAGCACCGTCTCGTTGCCCTTCTTCTCGAGCCCGTAGGCGAGGGCAGCGGCTGTCGGCTCGTTGACGATGCGCAGCACCTCGAGCCCGGCGATGCGGCCGGCGTTCTGGGTGGCCTCGCGCTGCGAGTTGTTGAAGTAGGCCGGCACGGTGATGACGGCCTTCGTCACCTTCTCGCCGAGGCGCTCGGAGGCGTCGTCGACGAGCTTGCGCAGCACCATCGCCGAGATCTCCTCGGGCGTGTACTGCTTGTCGCCCACCACGAAACGAACGCCGCCGTCGGCACCGCGCACGACCTCGTAGGGCGCGCGCTCCGCCTCGCTCTTGATCTCGTCCCAGGTGCGGCCGATGTAGCGCTTGATCTCGAAGAGCGTGCCCTTGGGGTTCAGTACGGCCTGGCGCTTGGCGACCTGGCCGACCAGGCGCTGATCGTCCTTGAAGCCGACGACCGACGGGGTCGTGCGGTTGCCCTCGGAGTTGACCAATACGGCCGGCTCGCCGCCTTCCATGACGGCGATGACGCTGTTGGTGGTGCCCAAGTCGATGCCTACGGCTCTAGCCATGCGTGCTCCTCACGTGCTGCTGGGTTGGATACTTGTCTGTCGCGCCGGTCGTTCTCTGGCACGAAACCTGAGCGACCCTGGCGCAGGGTGCTGACTGGCGAGAAGTATACCGGCATCAGAATGTCGATGTCAACAGATATGAGCGTGGTCGTATCAAGTTTGGGTGGGGCGAGTGCCCGGATCCACGGGATCCGCTGGATCCGCCACCCGGTCGTACCAGCGGCCGCCGTGCTGGACCGCGTACGCCACGCCGCTCTCGTCGAGGTGGAAACGGCCGCCGTCCCAGGCGCCGCTCGCTGTCACCAGGACGAACTCGCGCTCGTTCAGCATCGCCAGCCTGCCCGACTCCTCGGCGTCCTCGCCCACGAGCGCCTTGACGGCCCCGGTGTCCGCGTCAGGCACCAGCTCGAGGCGCCCCCAAGGCTCGCCCGAGGCGTACACGCCCGCGACCTTGCCGCAGATGGCAGCGCCGCCGTCTCTGACGTCAACGACCTCGTACTGCTCGGCGCCGTAGAGAGGGGTGTCGACAGGGAGCCCCAGCGCCAGGTTCAGAGCCGCGAGCCACAGCCGCATCACCGGCACCTCGTCGAGGTTGGCGAGGATCGCGACGCCGAGGCCGAGCTCCGGTACGAACCCCTGGTGCGAGGAGACGCCCTTGAGGCTGCCGCCGTGCCTCACCACGGTGACCCCGCGATGCTTCCGGCGGCCCCAAGCGAAGCAGTAGTCGGTGCCGGGCGCCGACCAGACGCGCGGCGCCAACAGTTCTTGGTACAGCTCCTCGCTCAGCCCCAGCGCGCGGCCCTTGTCTAACAGCGCGCGCAGATAGGTTCCGAGGTCGTCGGCGCTCGACTTGAGGAACCCCGTTCCCAGGAACGCGGGTGCCTCCTGCCAGTCCGGTGACCTGATGACTCTCTTGTCGGGTGTCCTGGTGTAGAGCGTGGTCAACTCGCCGCCGGCTCGAGCCGCTTCGACGTCGAAGGTAGTGCTGTCCATCCCCAGCGGCTCGAGGACCAGACGCTTCAAGACGTCCGGGAAGTACTCGCCCGTCGCGCTCTCGATAACCGCGCCCACCAGCGCCACGCCTTCGTTGGAGTAGCTCATAACCTCGCCCGGAGGGGCCAAGGCGGGCCTCTCGCCGCGACGCAGGTAGGCCTGGAGCTGCTCGTAGTCGTCGACGCTGGGAGCGTCCGTGTAGTCACGCACGTTGAACTCGTTCGCCGGGTCGTTCAACTGGCTCCGGCGCATCGCGAAGTCGAGAGACCTGAGCGGAGGCAGGCCGGTCGAATGGCTGAGGAGATGCCGGATGCGTACGCCTGAGCCCAAGCCCGGGTACGCGAAGCCTGCGAGATGATCTGTCACGAGGTCGTCGACGCTCAGGACGCCGCGCGCCTGCAGGACCAGGGTCGTCAGCGCCGTGAACGACTTCGACAGCGAGGCGATCCCGAACACGGTAGCCGGCGTGGCGGGCAGCTCCTCTTCCCTGTCGCGCGACCCGAAGCCGCGCTGATACAAGGTTCCGGCGCTGCCAACGACCGAGACGGCAGCTCCTGGCACTTCGTGCTTCGCCAGGAAGGACTCGGCGTACTCGTCGAATGCAGTCAGCCACTTCTGGTCGGAGTTCACGAGCCGCATTATGACGCTGCTCACTCAAGCTGGCCGCGGTATCGTGGCTCCTGGTCGGAGGTCTCTGGATAGATGCAGTTCCTGGTGATCGCACACGACGGCACCGACGCCGAGGCGCTAGGGCGCCGGCTGGCGGTCCGCGAGAAGCACCTCGAAGAAGCCCACCGCCTCAAGGCGGCCGGCGTGCTGCACGTCGGCGGCGCCATCTTGGACGAAGGCGAGCGCATGATCGGCTCGGCCATGGTCATCGAGGCCGACAGCGAGGAGGCCTTGCGCGCCATGCTGGAGGCCGACCCTTACAGGCGCGGCGGCGTGTGGCAACGCTTCGAGATCTGGCCGTTCCGGCGGGCGCTATGAGCCCGAAGTCCGTCGTCGTGGTAGGGGCGGGCATCGTCGGCTTGGCGACCGCACACGCCCTGCTGCGCAGCCAGCCGGGCCTCAGCGTCACGGTGCTCGACAAGGAAGACGGCATCGCCAAGCACCAGACGAGCCACAACTCGGGCGTGGTGCACTCGGGCATCTACTACCGTCCTGGCAGCCTCAGAGCTGCGCTGTGCGTGCGAGGCGTCGGCATGCTGCGGGCGTTCTGCGAGGAGCACGGCGTCGAGTACGACGAGGTCGGCAAGGTCGTCGTGGCCACGGATCAGAGCGAGCTGCCGCGCCTGCAGACGCTGTTCGAGCGCGGCCAGGCCAACGGCGTGCCGGACCTGGCGCTGATCGACCCGGATCGCCTGCGCGAGATCGAGCCGCACTCCGCCGGGATCAGGGCCATCCACTCGCCCCGTACCGCCATAGCCGACTTCCCCGGCGTCGCCGCGAAGCTGGCCGATCTGATCGTAGAAGAGGGTGGCGAGGTCCGGACCGGCGTAGCGGTCGAGGGCATCCACGGCAGCGGCGTCGGCGCCACGGTCTCCACCAGCGCAGGTCCCTTGGAGGCGAGCTTCGTCGTCACCTGCGCCGGCGTGCAGGCCGACCGCATCGCGCGTCAGGCCGGCGCCAACGTCGATGACGTGCGCATCGTGCCGTTCCGCGGCGAGTACTACCTCGTCAACGAGAACCGCCACGACCTCGTGAAGGGCCTCATCTACCCGGTGCCCGACCCGGCGCTGCCGTTCCTGGGCGTGCACCTGACGCGCACGGTCCACGGCGAGGTCGAGGCCGGGCCCAACGCGGTGTTCGCCTTCTCGCGCGACGGCTACGGCACCTTCGACGTGCGCCTGGCCGACGTCGCCGACGCCGTGGCGTTCCCGGGCCTGTGGGCGATGGCCGGGCGCTTCTGGCGCATCGGCGCCTACGAGTTCTATCGCTCGTTCTCCAAAGCGGCCTTCGTAGCCGCGCTGCAGCGCCTGGTACCCGAGCTCGGCATGGACGACGTCCGCCGCGGCGGCGCCGGCGTGCGCGCTCAAGCTCTTGGCAGGGACGGCAAGCTGCTCGACGACTTCGTGATCCGCGAGAGCCCGCGCGCGCTGCACGTCATCAACGCGCCCTCGCCCGCCGCGACCGCCAGCCTGGCGATCGGCGAGCACATCGCCGCTCTGGTCGGTCCGAGGCTGGCGGTCTGAGGGCCCTGAGGGCCGACCGCGGTCGCGGGAGGGGACGTCTGAGCCCCGCCGCAGGCCTGTCTCAGGGCGCTAGTCGTCGCAGCCGAACAGGGAAGTCGCCGACCTCGCCCACCAGGTACAGGTGGCCGTCGTAGCTCGCGGCGAGGCGGTCGTGGCCGTTCGTCACGAACACCGTGTAGACGACGTCCTCGAACGGTGCTTGCCGGATCTCTGCGTAGGCCGTCATCGGTGGCGGTGGGGTCAGCTGAGGGGACAGCGAACCAGCGCCGCCAGGTACGTACTCGTGGGAACCCCCGCCGTCGACCGTGCCCTCGATCAGCATGGATGCCGTGCCCCCGTCGGTCAGGTGGAGGTCGATGGTGCCGCTGAAGCCGTAGCGGTCGCCCGGCGGCGAGCCCGTATCCGGGTCGTGGCCAGCGACGAGATCCAGCGTCGCAAGGTCGAATCCCAGCGCTTCCTCGTCGCCTAGCACCTGCAGCTCCCAGGCGCCGCTCAGCACGCGTATGTCGTCGGGGAACGGCACCTCGACCGGCTTGAACGGGTTCGTGCAGGCGGTCGCTCCCAACAGCAACGACGCCGCCACGCCGCCGGCCGCGAGCCGCAGGCGCAGCCCCTCTCTGGCGCGGTGCGGGCGACGCTCCACGGCCCGGCGCGACCTTTCGTTCCCGCGGCCCATCGTGCGACTAGCGAGAGACCCGAGCACCACACCCCTCCCTCTTCGCGCCCAGCTGCAGGGCAGAACGCGTGACAGCGCGACGACCGAACGAACCTGGTGGCGACATGGTGGGGTATCGCGTACCGGCACGTCAACAGCCGCCACCAGGCTTCAGCCGGGCAGGGCAGTCATCGCTCAGGCGAAGTAGATCGGGTTCGACAGCGCCAAGCGATACGGCTGCGCGAAGACCTCGTCGAGGGTGACGCCCCAGGGCAGACCGCGACTGCTGGCGAAGGCCTCTACGCGCGCGCGGACGGCGGGGAGGCTCGCGGCTGCAATCACCTCGGCCCTCAGGTAGCGCCAGTTTCGCAGCGCCTCGCCGGTCGCCTCGAGCTCGGCAACGAACTCGCGCGAGGTCACCTCGAAGCGGCCGACCTCGCCGGCCGAGCCGACCAAGATCAGCGTCTCACCGGCGGCGCCTTCTACCCTACAGCGGACCGCGTGGGCGTCTGCCTCGGCACCGACCATCAGCGTGGATCCCATCGGCATGTCGGCCACGCTCAGCTCCAGACGCGGTCCTTCAGGAGCGGCCGATACGAAGCCGCGCCCAGCTCTTATCGCATCGAGCACCGCCTCCCGGCTCAACTCCGTCAGGTAGAGCCAGGTGGTAGGCGAGCCGAGCTGGAACTCGACAGGATCGGGGTCGGGCCAGCCGGGCTGGTGCCTGTCGCCGCCGCCGACCAGCGTCAGGCGCCGGCCGCTGCGCAGCACCGCGTCGTAACGCTCCAAGGACTCCCAGTTGCGCAGCGCCCACGGCCCCTGCCACGCCTCGAGGCTGTCGGCGCCCACCGGGACCTGGAAGGTCCAATCGCAGCCGATGCAGCCGGGGCTGTGCTTGGGGTGGTTCACCGAGAAGAGCCCGCCGCGCCTGTGCACCTCGGCCACGGCCTCGGCCACGTCGGCGTCGGAGCCGAGCCGGAAGTCCACCCAGCCTTCGACGCCCCAGACGTTGGCGTGACCGTGGTAGCTGGTCAGCTCCATGCCTGGCAGCAGCAGTAGGTCCGGCTCGCTCAGCTCTGCGAGGTACCGGTGATGGCTGACGGTGTTGTGGTCGGTGACGGCGAGGAAGTCGAGACCGCGCTCGCGGGCGGCCTGCCGCAGGTCGAGCAGCGAGCCCCTGGCGTCGGAGTGGTGCGTGTGGCTCTGCAGGTCGCCGCGGAACCACCCCGGGCCGGGCTTGGCGGGGGCCCTCGCGGCGCTGATCTCGATCTCCACGCGGTACGGGCAGGGCGCCGCGCCGACGCGGGCCAGGCCCAAGATGACGTGCCAGGTTCCGGGAGGCAGGTCGCCGGGCAGATACCCGGGCGTGGCGTGCCGCTCCTCGATGAACACGGCGCGCCGCGCGCCGCCGCTCCAACCGCGGAAACCCCGCTTGGACGGGAGCCCTTGGTAGGCGGGATCGAACAGGCCTAGGTCGAGGATGTCTGGCTCGCCGACGTCGCCGCGCCCTCGACCCAACTCCGCACCGAACGCGTACGAGACGTCGATGCGCCGGCAGCCGTCCGGCACCTCGAACGGCAGCAGCAGGTAGCGCTCGCCGCCGGAGGTCGCGCTCCCCTCGAGAACGATCCTCGTCAAGCCTGCCCGTTCAGCGGCACCCTCTCGCCGCCCTCGCGGAAGAGGTGCAGCTTCGACTCGTCGAGCCGCAGCCCCGGCCGCTCAGGGACGACCGGCACCTCGTCCCCGAAGATCCTCACCGTCGTCAGCACGCCTCCCACCCTCAGGGTGACGAGGGCCTCGGAGCCGAGCGTCTCGACGGCGTACAGCTCGCCAGGCAGGGTCCACGGCGTCGGGGCAGCCGCGCCGCTCTCCACCAGGCGCAGGTGCTCGGGGCGGGCGCCGAGGTGCAGCCGCTCGCCGTGGCCCACCAGCCCGGTCAGCGCCTTGCCCCAGCCGGCCGCCGCCACCGACACTCCCTCGCCCACGAACCTGACGTCCTCGCCCTCGATCCGCGCCTCGACCGCGAGCAGGTTCATCGGCGGGCTGCCGAGGAAGTTCGCGACGAACGTGTTGGCCGGCCGGTTGTAGACCTCCAGCGGCGACCCGAACTGGACGATCTTGCCCTGGTTCATGACCGCGATGCGGTCGGCCAGCGCCATCGCCTCGGCCTGGTCGTGGGTGACGTAGATGGCGGTCACGCCCAGCTCCTGCTGCAGGTGCTTGAGGAAGCTCCTCGCCTCGAGCCTGAGCTTGGCGTCGAGGTTCGACAACGGCTCGTCGAAGAGGAAGACCTGCGGCTTGTGGACGACGGCGCGCGCCACCGAAGTGCGCTGCTGCTGCCCGCCCGAGATCTGCGACGGGCGCCGCTCCAAGAGCGCGCCGATCTGCAGGTGCTCGGCGACCTCGGCGGCGCGGGCGTGCCGCGGCTCCTTCGAGACGCCGCGCACCTTGAGCGGATAGGAGATGTTGTCGGCGATCGTCATGTGCGGGTAGAGCGCATAGTCCTGGAACACCATGCCGATGTCGCGGTCCTTCGGTGGCAGGTGGGTGACCTCCTTGGCGCCGATGTGGATGGTGCCACTGGTGGCGCTCTCCAGGCCGGCGATCAGCCTCAGGGTGGTGGTCTTGCCGCAACCGGAAGGTCCGAGCAGGCAGACGAACTCGCCGTCCTGGATGTCGAAGCTGACGCCGTCGACGGCGTTGACGGCGCCGAACGACTTGATGACGCCTTCGAAGCTCACACCGGCCACGGCGCGCCTCCTGAATTCGGCGTGCTGATGGCCGTTTCGATGGCCGTGCTGATGGCTACGGTCACGACTTGATCCCTCCGAAGAACCTGAACCCGTACTTCCAGTTGACGAACAGGTAGAGCAGCAGCACCGGCAGCGTGTAGAGCAGCGAGTACGCGGCGGTCAGCGTGACCAGCGGCGTGCCGGCTTCCGTGTAGAACGAGTAGATCGCCACCGAGGCCGGCATCTTCGTCGAGCTCCTCAGCAGGACGAAGGGAATCAGGAACCCACCCCACACGTTGACGAACGCCCACACGGCGATGACCATCATCCCCGGCCTCACGATCGGCAGGGCGATGTCGTTGAAGACCCGCCACGAGCTGGCGCCGGCGACCAGCGCGGACTCCTCGTAAGACCTGGGGATCGAATCGACGAAGTCGCGCATGATGAAGATCGCCGCCGGGAGCAGCCCGCCGGTGAAGACGAGGATCACCGCCAGGTGCGTGTCGATGAGCCCGGCGCGGTGGATCATCAGGAAGATCGGCACCATCGCGGCGGTGCCGGTGACCACCGACGAGAAGAGCACCAGGCCGTAGGTCATCACGCCGGAGCCCTTGATCGACGAGCGCGACAGCGCGTAGGCGGCCAGCGTGGCGAGCAGAGTCACGAGGATCATCGCGCCGCCCGCCTGCAGGATGCTGTTCTGCGTCAGCGCGCGGATGGCGAAGCTGTTGGCGAACACCCGCTCGAAGTTCTGCAGGCTGGGATCTTGCGGCAAGGTCACCGAGAAGGTCGCCAGGGTGTTGAACGGCGCGACCGTCAGCCACAGCAGCGGCAGCACGAAGAACGCGCCGAAGAGGCAGGCGCCGACGTAGAAACCGATCCGGCTCAGGGCGTATCTCACGGGACGCTTCACGAGTGGCTCCTCTGCGAGCGCAGCATGGCCAGGTAGAAGATCGCGAACGCGAGGTTGATCAGCATCATCACCATGCCGACGGCGCCGCCCATGCCGAAGCGGAAGAACTGGAAGGCCGTGCGGTAGGTGTAGATCGCCACGACCTCGGTCTGGAACGCCGGTCCGCCGCCCGTCAGCAGGAACGGCGTGAAGGTGTTGAACGTCCACAGCGTGATCAGGATCAGGCAGGTCGCGATATGCGTCTTGATCAGCGGCAGGATGATGTCGCGCAGCCGCTGCCAGGTGCTGGCGCCGGCCACCGAAGCGGTCTCCATGTGGCTGGGCGGGATCGAGCCGAGCGCAGAGGAGAACAGCAGCATGCTGAACGCCGTCCCGCGCCAGATGTTGAACATCACGATCGACGCCATCGGCAGCGCCAGCAGCCAGTCGGGATGGCCCAGCCCGATGGCGCTGAGTATCTGGTTGAGGGTGCCGGCGTCGCGATCAAGGAACGCGAACCAGGCGAAGGCGACGACCACGTCGGGCATGATCCAGGCGACGATGCCCAGCGTCTGCACCGCGCTCTGCACCCAGCCGCGGCGGTTGTAGAAGAACCAGGCCAGCACCAGGCCGAGCACAGCCTGGCCGAGGATCGCCGAGAACAGCACGAACTGGCCGGTCAGCAGCAGCGAAGAGCCGAACTCGCCCGAGTTCAGAAAGCGGCTGGCATCGAACAGCCTGACGTAGTTGGCAAGCCCCACGAAGTCCGGATCGAACGCCGTGCGGCCCGTCAGCGTGCGGTTGGTGAAGCTGACCCCGGCGATCCAGAAGAACGGCAGGACGATGAAAGCCAGGACGAACAGGCCCGCCGGCAATAGGAACAGCAAGCCAGCGGGTAAAGGCAAGATACTTCTACGTTGCACGCTGCCCGCCCCCGGTCGACGGGCCCTGACGGGGCCCCCGCTGTGCTATGGGCAAGATACTTCTACGTTGCATACGCCATCGACCTCGGTAGTGGGTGGCCCGGCTGAGAGCTCCGGGCCACCCGAGATGGGCTTACTGGCCGAGCAGGTCGACCACGTTGGCCGCACCGGCGAGGTCGGTGACGGCCTGGGCGTAGGCGTTCATCGCCTGTTCCGGGGTCATCTCGCCCGAGACGACGCGCTCGGTCATGAGCTGCGCCTGGAACGAGACCTCGGGGTAGACGGCCATGTTCGGCCTGGCGGTCGTGTAAGAGTTCAGGGCCGCGGCCGTGTCGATCAGGAACTGCACGCCGGGGACGGGGACGTCGTCGCGGGCGCGGATGCGCGGCTGGATCGCCTGGCCGGCCATGAGCGCCTCGCGGCTGTTCATGAAGGCGAGAAGCTGCCAGGCGAGCTCACCGTTGGCGCTGTTCGGGTTCAGCACGAAGCCGGTGCCGCCCGAGATCGTGACGAAGTCCTGACCTCTGAGGCCGGCGCCTGGCTGCTGCGCGGGCATCATCGCCCAGCCCATGACCGTGTCGCGGTCGGCGACCTCGAACTCCTGGCCGGGAGCGGTGGGGCCACGGTAGAAGAAGTCGCCTTCGACCAGGAGGGCGGTGAGGCCGTCGCGGAAGTTGGCGAAGCTGCGGTTGCGGCCGTCCTGCAGGAGCTGCAGGCGCGGGTCGCCGAGCTGCTCGTCGACGTAGATCGTCTTGTAGAGCTCGAGGGTGTCGAGGATGCCCTGGCTGCGCACGATCCAGCGGCCCTCTTCGTCGAGGAGGAAGTGACCGGTGCCGAGCAGGACCATGTAGTAGCCCTGCATCGTCGTCGCCTCGCCCATAGCGGTGCCGGCGTTGATCTGCAGCGGGAAGCTGCTCGGGTTGGCCTGCTTGAGGGCGCGCGCGGCGTCTAAGACGTCGGCCCACGAGCTCGGCTGCCAGTTGGCGGCGTCGGCGATGCCAGCCGCCTCGAGCAGGTCGATGCGCGTGTAGATCATGCGGTAGTCGGTGCCGAGCGCGATGCCGTAGTTCTCGCCGTTGTAGCTCGTCAGGGCTTGGAGGCCGGCCGGGATGTGGTTCCAGCCCTCCCAGCCGTCGACAGCGGCACCGCCGACGTCGCGCAGCGGCCGCAGCATCCTGCCGTCGGCGAACTCGGGGATCCAGAAGCCGTCGAAGCCCATCACGTCGGCGCCGGCGCCGACCGACAGGTCTAGAGCGTACTGCTCCTTGAGCGCCTCGTCGGAGCCGCCGAACTGGATCAGCTCGACCGTGACGCCGGGGTTGAGGCGCTCGAACTCGGGCTTGACGTAGTCGTTGAGCCAGCGGAACTGCAGGTCGTTGACGCCGCCCTCGACCATGCGAGCGGTGATGGTCAGGGTCTGCGCCAGCGCGGTCGCGCCGAGCATCAAGCCTAGGATCAGGGCGATAGCCAGACTAGCTCTTCTCATCTGCACTCCTCCGATTCGGTGCGGTGGTTGCGGTTGCGATGGCGGCGGCTCGTCCGAGCCTCCTGCCGTCTCTCCCTTGCCGTCTCCCCTGCTACCTGCGCTCCCTCCTCCCTCGGGGCCGTCGCGAGCTACGCGACGGTTAACTCGGACTCGAACTGGAGCTCGAACGTGATGACCTCTGACGGGCCGAGGTCGAGCTCGATCGCGCCGCCACTGACGTCGACCGGCTCGAGCCGGGTCTCGTCGAGTCGAACGCGGTGAGCCGCCCTGACCGGAAGATGAAGCCTGAGTCGGCTCTTGGCGCGGACCGGCGCCGGGTTCCACAGCCGCACTAAGGCCCCTGCGCCGCTCTCGGCGAGCTTGAACGCCGAGAGGGTGATCGGAGCATCGACCTCGAAAGCACTGATGCCGGCGCCGGCGAGGCTCTGGAACGCCCGCGGTGGCGCATCGAACCGCTCGGCCTCGCGCGGCAACGCGCTCTTCCACCAGTCGCCGCTGAAGGCGCAGAGCGCGAGCTCGAAGCGGTGCTTGCCGAGACACTGCCCGCCCGGTGTGGGCAGGCAAGGGCCGGCGCCCTGCGGCCGCGACACCATGTCCTCGCGCGAGAGCCAGCCGACGCAGCGCAGCAGCGTCACCGACAGGTCGACGCCGGACTGCGTCGCGAAGGCGTGGTACTCGGGCAGGCCGCGGCCGAGGAGCGCCAGGCCGTTGGCGCCGTCGGTCACGCCGACGAAGCGCCGCATGTGCCCGCTGCCACTCGGGCGCTGGTACCAGCCGACCGCGGCCGGCGGCTCCACCGGCCGCTCCACGACGGTGAAGTGGCCGTCGGCGAACACGGTCTGCGCGCGGCAGCCGCTGGCGATGCGCAGGCGCAGCCGGTGATCCTCGGCGCGGTTGTCCAGCTCGACGGCGAGGTCGACGCGGCGCGCGCCTGCATCGAGACCTATGTCGAGGGTCAGCGGCACATCGACCTCGCCCTCGCGAGTGCGCCTGTCGGCGCTGATCCGCTGCGGCAGCCGCAGCCTGTACGCGAGGCGCACCGTCGCCCTGACGGGTCCGGCCTGAAGCACCTCGGCCTCGCCGAGCGGCGTGTCGAACC
>CAYYOK010000058.1:0-20057 GCA_964473205.1 uncultured bacterium
CGAGCAGCTCGTCGTCGGCGCCCGCCTCCTGGGCCGGCCCTGCTGAGGCTCGCCCGGCGGCTTCGGCCGCGGCGAGCAGGTCCAGGCGGCCGGCGAGCCGCCTTCTCGACGCCTCGCAGCGCGCCTTCGACTCGGTCGCCTCCTGCGTAAGGCGGAGGTGAGTGGGCAGAAGCCGCAGCCGCCGCTCCAGCTCGAGGCGCGACTCGTCGGGATCGTCCGGGTCAAGGTCTAGCTCCAACAGCAGGCCGCGTAGCGCACCCTGCGCGGCCGCGAGCTGCTCGTCCGCCTCGGTCGCGTCGCGCTCCGCCCTGAGAAGCTGCCCCTCGAGCTCCTCGCCGCGCCGAAGCCTCTCCTCGACCTGACGGCAGGCCGCGATCAGCTCGTCGGGTCCGGGCTCGGTCGAGAGCTGCGGCGCGATGCCGGCGCTGCGGGCCAGGTGCGAGACCACGGCGCGAGTGCGCGCGCTCAGGAACCGCCTGATCTCGACGCGCTGCGCCTTGAGGCCGGCGAGCCTGGCCCGCAGCTCCTGCGCGGACCTGACCGCCTGCAGCCATGCAGCGATGCCCGCGTCGGGCAGCTCGGGCGCGTAGCCGATCTCCGTGCGCAGACCGGCGAGCTCAAGGGCGGTCGCTTGCGCCTCGGCTCGAGCGCGCTCGAGCTGGCTGGTCAGCTGCTCGCGCCGCACCTCGTGCCGTAGCCGCTGCTCGAGCGCTGTGCGTCGAGCCTCGCGTTCGCCGGCCAGGATGGTCAGGCGCGCGCTCACCGCGGCCTCGCTCCAAGCCGCCGGCGGCTCCTGGCCGCTGCGCGCGAACGCGAGCTGAGCGGCCCTGCGCCGCGGCGGAGTCCACGGCCCGACGAGAAGCGCGAGGAGCGTTGCCGCTGCCGCGCCGCCGACCAGCGGCGCGGTCCATGCCGGCCAGGTAGCGAGCGCCGTAGACAGACGAGCGCTGGCGAAGAGAGCCGCCCCCGTCAGGGCGCCGCCGGCCAGCCAGGCCCAGCGAGCGGGCCAGCTCAGGCGCCAGCGGCCGGCGCCGGCGTCGAGCCAGGCACTCAAGGCGCGCTCGGCATCGGCGAGATCGTGATCGGACTCGTGATGACGATCGGCGCTAGGTAGCCCGTCGTCCGGGAGGGCGGCCAGCTCCTCCTCGAGACGCTGCACCCGCGAGGCGGATCCCAGACGCCGTTCCACCAAGGTCTCCACCCTGCCGAGCGACGTCAGCGACAGGTCGGCGCCGTCCGAAGCCGCCTGGTCGGCCGAGAGGTCCACCCCTACCTGGCGCAGGACGGCCCTGAGCTCGGTGTAAGCCTGCATGCCCTGGCTGTCGACCTCGGCTAGCTCGCTCGTCCTCGCGCGCAGCTCCCGCGCGGCCTCCGTCTGCTCGCGGGCGGTCGCAGCCGACGGCGTGGGGTCCGGCAGCCGCAAGCCCGCCAGCTCCGCAGCCAGGCCTGCGGCGTCCTCGCGCGCGTGCGCGACGCGGCGCGCGGCAGCGGCCTCGGCTGCCTGAGCCGCCTCCAGGCGCGCCGCCGCCCGCTCGTCCAGCCGCTCGAGCCCCGAGCCGAGCGCCGCCAGCTCGTCCCCTAGGCGCACCGCGATCCGCAGCTCGCCGGCCAACGCGAGAGCCTCGCGCACCTGCTCGGCGCTCTCCGCCACGCGCCTGGCGTCCTCGAGAGCCCCCTCGAGATCGGGCAGCCGCTCCTCGCGGCGCTGGACCTCGGCCTGAGCGGCTCTGAGCCGGCTCAGCTCCTGCAGGCGGTCGCGCAGCTCGCCGGCCGCGACGTTGCCCTTGTTCTCGAGCTTGCCGAAGCCCTTGGCCACGGCCTCCAGGTCGATGCCGCCGGTCAGCTCGCGGGCGATCGCCTTGGCCACGGCTCGATCGAGGTCGGTCGGCCCGGCGGGGGGCGCCGCGGGCCTGCCTCTGGTGCCCCGCACGATGCCGGGCTCCAGCACCAGGTCCTCCAAGCGCAAGAAGTAGGCCCCGCTCGCCTCCCATGGGACCAGAGCGGGCGCGGGGACCTCGGCGCCGGCCTCGTTCGTCCAGGCCGTCTGGTCCCCGAGCCTCTCGGCGCGGCGCTCCTCCCCGCTGCTGAGGCCGAACTCGGCCGCGAGTCGGAGCTGGCCTGGGTTCTGCTCCGGGTAGAGCAGCGCGAGCAGCGCGCGCACGATGCTGCTCTTGCCCGAGGCGTTGGGACCGAGGACGACGTTGATACCTGGGGCCAGGTCGTGCAGCTCGATGGGGCGCTCTATCCCCGGCAGGCGCTCGACCCGCAGCCGCCGCAGCCTCATGTCACGCCGCCCTCGCCGCGCTCGCCGAGTTGCGCGCGGCTGGCGAGCATCAGGTCAACGGCTCTGAGCGCCGCCTCCTCGAGCAGCTCTGCCACCGTCTCCGGGGTCGGCGCAACCGGCTCGAGCTGGCGGTACACGGATCGCGCCCCGACCTCCTCGATCCACGTCGCGGCCGCGGCCAGCAGGCGGCCGCGCTCGTCGGATCCGGGGTCTCTGAGGTCCAGGACGGTGCGGGCAGCCAGCGCCAAGGGGTCGGCGCCGGCGGCCAGCGCCTCGAGGTCGAGAGCAGGCTCGGCCAGCAGAGCGACGTCGTGAACGAAGCAAGCGACGCCACCGAGGTCGTAGACGGCTGAACGCACGTCCGAGGCGGCGAGGCGCCGCGCCACCTCGGCCGCCAGCTGCGAGCGGCCGCGCACCTCCAACCTGACACCCAGCGCCAACAGGCCGGGGCTCCCCTCGAGGCAGCTCTGGGCGGCCGAGTCGATGGCGCCGAGCAGCAGGTCGTCCAGGTCCTCCACGGCGCTCAGGCAGCCGATATCGACCGCGACGCGCTCGTAACGGAGCGGCGAGAGGTCCAGGTGCTCGAACTCGAGAGCGCCTCCCTCGAGCCGCACCGACCAGGCGCCGCGCGGCCCCTCCTCGCCGGGATCGGCCGCCGACAGCGAGCCGAGGTACCCGACGCCGCTCCTGTCGAGCCGATGCGGTCTGTGGACGTGACCGAGCAGCCAGGCTTGGACCGGCGGGCTGCTCAGCTCAGCGGTGGTGACCGGCGCGTAGTGGCTGGCCTGGTCCAGGTCGGCGTGCAGGAGCCCGATGCTCACGCCCGGACCGAGGGCGAGATCGGCGAGCCTCAGTGACGCCAACGGCGACACCTCTACCGTGCCGGCCGGGAACGACCAGCCCAGCACGTTCACCGCCGCGTCGGCCGAGGAGACCCTCGCCACCTCCCACTCGCCGCCGGCGCCCAGCAGCCGCATGCCTGGGAGCAGGCGTGCGAGACGCGGCAGCGACAGCACGTCGTGGTTGCCGGCCACCGCCAGCACGGAGACCCCGGCGGCGAGCAGGCGCTCGACCCCGGCGCGCAGGTCCGCGAACGCCTCGTAGAAGTCGTTGTCGTCGTCGAGGACATCACCGGCGAGGAGCACGGCCGCCACGCCGCGCTCCACGGCGGCGTCGACCAGGCGCCTCCAGGCGGCCGCCGGGCCCAGCTCGGGCAGCCGGCCGCGCAGCCGCGCGGGCACGCGGCTGGGCTGGCGTCCGAGGTGCAGGTCAGCGGCGCACAGCAGCTCCATGCCAGAACCTTAGCCCTGCGGCGTAAGCGCGCGCCGCCGAGCTGCTCACAGGCCAAGCTGTCGTAGGCGGCTGCCTAGCTCAGGGGTACGCGAGAGGAGACCAGAAGCCGGACGGCCAAGGGGGCCGCACGTCACCCGAGGTAGGGCCGACAGACCTTCCCCGCGACGACCGGGTGCCGGGCGCCAGTAGCGGCCATCGAGATGTTCGGCTCACCGTTGAGCGCCATGAAGCCCATGACGGCCATGGCCAGGGTCTCGCGGTCCTTGTCGTCGAAACCGATCTCGGCGAAGGTCTTCACGGGCCAGCGCAGCCGCGCCGCGAGCCGCCGCATCAGCTCGGGGTTGCGAGCGCCGCCGCCGGCGACGAGCACCTCGTCGACGCCGCGGTGCGCCACGTGCTCCTCGATCGCTGCCGCCAACGACTCGACCGTCAGCTGCATGACCGTCGACAGCAGGTCGGCGATCGCCAAGGGTAGTGCCGAGACGCTCTCGGCTCGAGCCCCTGGCGCCACGCCCCAACCGCGCTCTAGCGTCGAGCGCAGGTGGAAGACCTCGCGCCCGGTCGTCTTCGGCGGCGGCAGCCGGAAGTAAGGATCGTCCAGCAGGCGCCGCAGAGCGTCCTGGTCCACTGTGCCGGAAGCGGCCGTACGGCCGTCCTCATCGCGCTCCGCCCCGAGCAACGCCCGCGCGGCGTCGTCCAGTACGCAGTTGGCCGGGCCGGTGTCGAACGCCAGAACGCCGGCCGGGTCGCCATCGGCGGGGAGGTAGGTGAGGTTGGCGATGCCGCCGAGGTTGACCACGAGCCTGGCCACGCCTGGCTCGGAGTAGAGGAGGTGATCGGAGAACGGCACCAGCGGCGCGCCCTGACCGCCAGCGGCGATGTCGGACTGACGGAAGTCCGAGACGGTGGTGACGCGGCAGCGCTCGGTGACGACGCTGGCATCGCCGAGCTGCAGCGTGCTCTTGAGCGTCCAGCGCATGTTCGGATCCGGCCGGGGGATGTGATAGACCGTCTGGCCGGAGAGGGCCACTAGGTCCACCGGCACCTTGGCCTGCTCGCTCGCCACCACGTCGGCGTAGACCTGGCCTACCGCTTGGTGCAGCTCGGTCAGGAGGATCACGTCGGAGGTCCGGGGGTCGAGGGCGAGCTTCAGCCGCTCGGCCACGCCGGGCGGGTAGAGGTGCGAGCCGCGCGTCAGCACCTGCCAGCGCAGGCGGCCCGAGACGCGCTCCAAGCGCGCGGTCACCGTGTCGATGCCGTCGAGCGAGGTACCCGACATCACGCCGAGGACCGTCATGGGCGCCAGGTCGCGAGCCGTGCCCGACATCCTAGGACCTGGCCGCGGCGCCGAAGGTCTCGGCGACGAGGGCGTGGATCTCGCGGCGGAGCGCCATGACGCCGTCGGCGGAGCCGCGCCGCGGATGGACGCGGTTGGTCAGCAGGACGCACGCCCAGTCCTGCACCGGGTCGACGAGGATGCTGGTGCCGGTGAAGCCGGTGTGGCCGTAGGCGGAGTCGGACATCGCCTTGCCGACCGGCCAGTTGTCGGAGTTGAGGCGCCAGAGGATCCCGCGCGGTGGGCCGGCGCCGCGCGACCTGTCGCGAACGGCCTCCCGCAGCCACTCGGGCCCGCAGAAGGGGACCTCCTGCCTGAGCCACGCGCGCGCGTAACGCAGCACGTCGGAGACCGTGCCGAACAGGCCCGCGTGCGCCGAGACGCCGCCCATCGACCAGGCGTTCTCGTCGTGGACCTCGCCGGCCAGCAGCCGGCCACGCCAGCCGTCGTCCTCGGTGGGCGCCACGCGGCTGCCCGGCGGCAGCGGGCCGTAGCGCACGCTGTGCATCCCGAGCGGCGCGAACACCTCCCTGGCGACGAAGGCGTCCAGCGGCTCGCCGGTGACGCGCTCGATGACCATGCCGAGGATCATCACGCCGAGGTCGGAGTAGTCGTACTCGCCGCGCGTGCCGCTCAGAGACGACTGCAGGACGTTGGCGCGCTGCGCGTCGCGGCCGGACACCCAGGCGAACAGGGGCGTCCAGGCCGGGAGCCCAGAGCTGTGCAGGGTAAGCTCCTCTAGCGTGACGTCGCCGAGGGACGGTTCCTGGAACCAGCCCGCGTTGCTGAAGAAGTGCCGCACCGTCTGGTCGAGCGTGATCTCACCGGCGTCGAGCAGCTTGAGCAGCGCCGGCAGGCAGGCGACGACCTTGGTCAGCGACGCCAGGTCGTAGAGGGTGTCGGGCGTGACGGCTTCGCCGTCGTAGGTCAGGGAGCCCGACGCCAACGGCTGCCACACGGCTTCGGAGGTACCGACGGCCAAGACGGCGCCGGGGGTCACGCGCGCGGCGGCGGCGCGCCCCAAAACCTCGCTCGCGGCGGAGCGGAACTCCGTTTCCTCTGGCATATCCTCTGCCATCATGCGAGCGACGCTACCACGCGCCGCGATACTGGTCTAGGAATGGTACAGTGGCCGCGTTCACGAGAAGTCGGGATCGACCAGTAGGAGAGGAAAGGGAGTACTGCATGAAGAGGTTCACGCAAGCACTCGCCACCATGCTGACCGCGGCCGCGCTCTTGGCCGGCGTCGCGGCGGCCCAGACCGGCCAGCTCGAGCTGGCCATCGATACGGCCCCGGCCGGACTCGATCCGCACATCGTGACGGCCTTCTCGTCGTTCGCGGTCATCGGCCAGGTCTACGACGGCCTGCTCGAGGTCAACGCCGCGCTCGAGCTCGAGCCGGCTCTCGCCACCAGCTGGACCGTCTCCGACGACGGCCTGACCTACGTCTTCCAGCTCCGCGACGACGTGCGCTTCCACAACGGCCGCACCATGACCGCCGACGACGTCGTCTACTCGTTCGACCGCATCCGCGACCCCGAGACCGCCTCCCCGCAGGCGAGCCGCTTCAACGAGGTCGCCTCGGTGGTCGCCACCGGCCAGTACGAGGTCACCTTCACGATGGCGCGCCAGTTCGCGCCCTTCCTCAGCAACCTGACCAACCTCTACGTCGTGCCGCAAGAGGTCGTCGCCGCGAACGGCAACCTCCAGCAGGTCGCCGTCGGCACGGGCCCGTTCATGCTCACCGAGGTCGTGCCCGACACCTACGTGCTGCTGACGGCCAATCCCGACTACTACCGCCCCGGCCAGCCGATGGTCGCCTCGCTGCGCTACAACATCGTCCCGGTCGCCTCCACCAGGGCCGCGGGCCTGCGCACCGGCACCTACCACCTGCTGCCCGACGTCGATCCGGCCACCGCCGAGACGCTGCGCGGCGTCAGCGGCGTCACCCTGCTCGAGACCCAGGACCTCTCCTACACGCTGCTGGGCTTCAACGTCTCGCGCGCTCCGTTCGACGATCCGCGCGTCCGCGCCGCCATCAACTACGCGATCGACCGCGAGGAGATCGTCGAGGCCGTCTATTTCGGCAACGCCGTCGCCGGCGGGCCGCTGAGCCCCGGCCTGCGCGAGTGGGCCCTGGATACGAACGCCTTCGCCTGCTACGCCACCAACCGCGACATCGCCCGCAGCCTCCTCGCCGAAGCCGGCTACCCCAACGGCTTCTCCACCGAGATCCTCACCTTCGGCACCATCCAGGTCGTCACGGACACCGCGCAGGTCCTGCAGGCGCAGCTCGCGGAGGTCGGCATCGACGTCAACGTCAACGTCGCCGAGTTCGGCGCGTTCGTGCAGGGCTGGCGCAACTCCGAGTTCGACATGTTCGTCAGCCTCAACGGCGGCGCGTCGGACCCCGACGGCTACCTGCACCGCACCTTCGTGACCGGCGGCTCGACGAACGTCTACCTCTACTCCAACCCTGACATCGACGCGCTGCTCGAAGAGGGCCGCACGACCGTCGACCAAGCCGCCCGCAAGGCCATCTACGACCAGCTGCAGACCGACCTCGCCTGCGAGGGCCCCATCGCCCACGTCGCCTACGGCACGCTGTTCAGCGGCGTCACGGACAACGTGATGGGCTTCCAGCAGATGCCGACCCGCGGGCTGCGGTTCCTGCGCGAGGTGATGCTGCACTGACCGCTGACCTCGTTCGGCGCGGCGGAGCCACCGCGGTCCGCCGCGCCGGACGCCGAGAGTAGCGGCGGTGCCGCCCAGCCATGCTCGAGTACGCAGTCCGCCGCGTAGCCGACCTGCTGTTCGTGCTGTTCGGCGTCTCGGTGCTGATCTTCCTGATGGTGCGCTTCATACCGGGCGACGCCGTCGCGATCATGCTGGGCGCCAACACCGACATCACGCCGGACCGCGTCGAGAACCTGCGGCGCCAGTTGGGCCTGCACCTGCCGGTGCATCAGCAGTACTGGCAGTGGCTGTCGGGGGTGCTGCGCGGCGACCTCGGCAACAGCATCTGGACCGGGCGTCCAGTGCTCGCCGAGATCACCGCCCGCATCCCCGCCACGCTGCAGATAACCGGGCTCTCGCTGCTCCTCGCGATAGTGCTGGCGCTGCCCCTCGGCGTCATCGCCGCGCGGGCCCGCGGCACCTGGGGCGACCTGGTCGTCAGGGTCCTCGCCATCGCCGGCCTCACCCTGCCCTCCTTCTGGGTCGGTGTGCTGCTGCTCTACTTCTTCTCCGTCTACCTGCCGCGCTGGCCCTCGATCGGCTACGTCCCGTTCGGCGAGGACCCGCTCGGCAACCTCGCCCGGCTCGTCCTGCCCGTCGTGGCAGTCAGCCTGCCGATGGTCGCGGGCCTGACGCGCATCCTGCGTTCCAGCCTGCTGGAGGTGCTGAGCAGCGACTACGTGCGCACCGCGAAGGCCAAGGGCGTCGGCCAGCGCGGGCTGCTCTACAAGCACGCCCTGCGCAACGCGCTCATCCCGGTCGTCACCGTCATCGGCGTCAACGTCGGCTACCTGCTCTCGGGCGTCGTCGTCATCGAGCAGGTGTTCGCCATACCCGGCGTCGGCCGGCTCGTCATCGGCGCCATCAACGAGCGCAACTACCCGCTCGTGCAAGGCGTGGTGCTGGTCGTGACGGCCGTCTTCGTGTTCGTCAACCTCCTCGTCGACCTCGCTTACGGCTGGATCGACCCGCGGGTGGAGTACTCGTGAACGCGGGCCGCTTCTTCGCGCGCCTGGTGCGCAACCCGGTCGGCTTCCTCGGCTTCGTCCTCGCCGTGTTCGTCGTTCTGGCCGCGGCCGTCGGGCCGGAGCTGACCCCTTACGATCCGATAAGGCAGAGCATCCGCGAGCGCTTCCAGGGGCCCAGCGCCGCCCACTGGCTGGGCACCGACAACTTCGGCCGCGACACGCTCTCGCGCATCCTGCACGGCTACCGCACCTCGCTCGGCGTCAGCCTGGGAGCGGTGGGCATCGCCACGCTCGTCGGCGGTCTCCTCGGCCTCCTCGCCGCCTACTTCGGCAGCTGGGTCGACCGGCTGATCATGCGGCTGATGGACGTGCTGCTCGCCTTCCCGATCATCCTGCTGGCGATCGCGGTGCTGGCCGTGCTCGGACCCGGCAGCTTCAACACCGGCCTCGCCATCGGCATCGTGTACACGCCGATCTTCGCGCGCCTGGCGAGGGCGCCGGCGCTGACGGTGCTCAACTGGGACTACGTCGCGGCGGCGCGCGCGCTCGGCGGCGGCGCCATGCGCATCCTCGGGCGCCACGTCACGCCGAACATCCTCGCTCCCATCCTGGTGCAGGTGACCCTGTCGCTCTCCACCGCGATCCTCGTCGAGGCCTCGCTCAGCTTCCTCGGCCTCGGCACGCAGCCTCCCACGCCCTCCCTCGGGCTGATGCTCTCGGAGTCTCGCAACACGATGCTGCTCTCGCCCTGGGTGTCGATCTTCTCGGGGCTGGCCATCCTGCTGGCCTCGCTCGGCTTCAACCTGTTCGGCGACGGCCTGCGGGACCTGCTCGACCCTACCCTCCGCGACGTCTAGACCAAACCAGCGCCCGAACGACCCACCACACACACTCGACCCGACACCACGAGAACCGCGCGACGTCTAGCCTCCGACCACCTCGCCGCCGTTGACGTGGATCGTCTGACCGGTGACGTAGGAGGAGTCGCGGCAGGCGAGGTAGACGTACGCCGGCGCCAGCTCCTCGGGCTGCCCGGGGCGGTCGAGCGGCTGCTCCGCACCGAACTTCGCGACCCTGCCGGCGTCGAAGCTAGCAGGGATCAACGGCGTCCAGATCGGACCGGGAGCCACCGCGTTGACCCTGATGCCCGCGCCGGCCAGGTTGGTGGCCAGCGAGCGCGTGAAACCCAGGATCGCCGCTTTCGTGGCGGCGTAGTCGATCATCTTCGGGCTGCCCCGGAAGGCCGTGATCGAGGAGGTGTTGATCACCGAGGAGCCCTTGCCCAGATGCGGCAGAGCCGCCTTGGTGAGGTGGAAGATGCCGAACACGTTGGTGCGGAAGGTGCGCTCGAGCTGCTCGGAAGCGACGTCCTCGAGGCTCTCCTGCTCATGCTGCTCGGCAGCGTTGTTGACCAGGACGTCGAGCCGGCCGAGCTCGCGCACGGTGCGCTCGACGGCGTCGAAGCAGAACCCCTCGTCGCCGATGTCTCCGGCGAGCAGCAGACAGCGCCGTCCCAACGCCTCGACCTCCGACCTGGTCTGCTCGGCGTCGCCGTGCTCGTCGAGGTAGGCGATCGCGACGTCGGCGCCCTCCTTGGCGAAGTGCACGGCCACGGCCCGACCGATGCCGCTGTCGCCGCCGCTGATCAGCGCCACCTTCCCCTCGAGCTTGCCGGCCGCTCGGTAGTCTTCGCCCGCGTAATCCGGCCGCGGACGCATGCGCGCCTCGCTGCCGGGTTGACGGTCTTGCGACTGTGGCGGCACTCTCCTCGGGTAATCGACTTCGGTTTCGCGCGTCATGGCAGCCTCCCTCGAGGACCTGCCGCGGGCAGCGGCGCATCGGGCTCGGACACGGCCTCAGCCAGGGTCAGGTCGCAATGCCGCGACGATAGGGCGCCGGAAGATGACGAGGGTTAACGCACTCTTGGAGTCCCATGATTGCGCTCGCGACCGGCCGCCCCTAAGCTGGCGGCATGCCGAGACGCAACCGCTCTTTACTCACCGCGCTGACCCTCGTGGCAGCCACCCTGGTCAGCCTGGCCGCAGCTCAGATCGACGATCGCGCTCGGACGTTCCTCGAGGGCCTGAACCAGAGGTTCGACACCGACGTCACCACGCTCGACCAGACCTCGATCGTGACGACCTACATGCCCGACGGCTCGACGGTATCCGCGACCATCCGCACGGTCATCGATTACGTGCAGCGCAGGGCCGCGACCGTCACCGAGGTCATGCCCGGCATGGAGGCGATCATGATCGTCAAGGACGGCCAGATGACGATGAAGGTGCCGGGCATGCCGATGGCGCTGCCGGCACCGCCCGAGGCCGCCGAGTCGCTCGAGGCGCTGTTCGAGCCGCCCGCCTGGCCCGGCTTCAAAGACGGCGACCGCGCCACCTACGACGGTCAGGTCGCGTACGGAGAGCTCCTCGCCGGCGAGCAGGTCAGCTACACCACCAAGCACGTCCTGGATGGCGAGGAGACGGATTACACCACGCGCTTCGTGTTCGGCCCGGACGGCGCGGTGCTGGGCTACCTCGTCGAGTCGCCCGACGTCGACCCGCTGCTGATGGTGCTCGATGCGCCCGCCACCGGCGGGTACCTCGCCGGCCTCGACGCCAGCCTCTACCTGCCCGACGGCGGCGGTTGGAAGCTGAGCGCCACCATGGAGTTCCTCGAGTACAAGGTCAACGAACCGATCGACGAGAGCCTGTTCGAGTAGACGGCCGGAGCAGCGCTCGGGCATGACTCGCGGACCGTTCTCAGGCGTACGCCTGCCGTACGTCGTCGGCATCGGCATGGGCGGCTTGGCCCTGGCCGCCATCTGGAGCCTCTACAACGCGTTCATGCCGCTGCTGCTGGCAGAGTTCGTGGGGAGCCGCTCGCTGCGCGGCTTCATCATGGGCCTCGACAACGCTCTGGCCGTGCTGCTGATCCCCGTCATCGGGGCGTGGTCGGACCGGGTCGAGAGCCCCTGGGGCAAACGGCTCCCCTTCCTGCTGGTGGGGATGCCGGCCGCCGCGGTGCTGTTCTCGCTGCTGCCGCTGTCGACGGGCGCGCTGTGGACGCTGCTGCTCGTCGACGTCCTCTTCCTGCTCTCGATGATGGTCTTCAGGGCGCCGCTGGCGGCGCTGATGCCCGACCACGTGCCGCCGGCCGGGCGCTCGCGCGCCAACGGGGTGCTGACCTTCATGGGCGCGCTCGGGGGCGCCTTCTCGCTCCTCGCTCTCGGGCCGTCCTTCGACCGTTACCAGTGGATGCCGTTCGCGGGCGCCGGGCTCCTGATGCTCGTGGCGCTGGCGGTGATCTGGCGCACCACCGAGCGGCAGCCGCGGCACGTCGAGGCCAGCGCCGCTGCCGACGAGGCTCCGCTCGTCTCGTCTTACGCCGCCGGGCTGCGCTCGCTCTTCCGGCGCGAGAACCTCGGCGGAGGGCTGGTGCTGTGCGCGCTCTTCACCTTCTTCCTCGGCTTCTCGGCTCTGGAGGCGCAGTTCAGCACCTTCGCGACCGAGCACCTCGGCGCGACGCCGGGCACCGCCGGCACGCTGCTGGGCCTGACCCTGGCGGCGTTCCTCGCGATGGCGCTGCCCGCCGGCGCGCTGGCCGGCCGCTTCGGCGAGCTGAGGGTGATGGTCTGGGGCGCCGTGCCGCTCACCTTGGTGGCGGTGCTGATGGGCGTCGTCGACCGGCCGTCCGCGATCCCCTACCTGCTGGCGCTGGCGGGGATCTTCTGGTCGTTGATAGTCGTGCCGGCCTACCCGCTGGTCGTGTCGCTGGCCGGGTCGGAGCGCACCGGGTTCCTCACGGGCATCTACTTCCTGTTCGGCTCGGGCGCCGCGATCATCGGACCCGGCCTCATCGGCGGCCTGATGGACCTGTTCGGCAACCGCGCGCTCTTCATCGCGATCGCCTGCGCGGTAGCGCTCGGCACCGCCATCCTGGCCGCCGCTAGGCCGCGGCTGGGCTCTGGGCCCGGTTCCGGGCCTGCCTCCGCGCCCGGCTCGGCGTCTCGCGCCTAGACCTTCCTGAGCTTGAACACGATCTCGGCGGGGAAGTCGCGGCCCCAGCCGTGGCTCACGGAGAACGCCAGGTCGTCGCCTGCGCGCGGCGCGCGCGGCTCGCGCAGGTCCTCGACGGCGAAGCCCAGCTCCCTGAACAGCGCGAACCAGCGCTCGAGCGGCAGGCTGAACTCGATCCCGCCCGGATCCACCTCGACCCGAGACCAGTCGAGGCGGTGAAGGTCGAAGTACGGCCGCGCCAGCTCGCGCACCAGCGGTCCGCCGTCATCAGGGGCGCATACCGACGCCAAGGGGTGGTGGCCGAGGAACACCAGGCGGCCGCCGGGCCTCAGCAGGCGGTGCGCCTCCGGCAGCCAGGCGTAAGGGTCGCACCAGATCGAGGCTCCGTACTCGCTCAGCGCGAAGTCGAAGCTGGCGTCCTCGAACGGGGTCGCCTCGGCGTTGCCGTGCCACAGCCGCAGGTCGACGCCGTGCTCGGCGGCCAGGCGGCGGGCCGTGGCGAGCTGGCGCTCGGAGTTGTCGACCCCCGTCACCTCGGCGCCGCGCCGCGCCATCCACCCCGAGCCGTAGCCGGTGCCGCAGCCGAGCTCGATGGCCTTCAAGCCGCTCATGTCCTCCGGCAGCATCTCCAGCTCGCTCTCGCTGACGCCCCAGATGCCCCAGAACGGCTCCTCGGCGGCCCAGGCGCGTTCACCGGCGGCCACCCAGTGCTCCGCGCCGGCGTCCCAGTGGCGGCGGTTCTCCGCCACGTGCTCAGGTAGGTCGGATGGTGCCCGTCGTTCGTTCGGCTCGGTCATGCGCGGACTCTACACAGCCCCAGCGAGGGCGGCAGCGAGGTCGCCCTTGGGCTCGACGCGCACCTCGGCCAGGCCCAGCCAGCGCGCCATCAGCTCCAGCTCCACGGCCAGGGCACTGGCTATCTCCTCGGGGCGGCGGCGTTTGGCCCCGGGAGCGACGCGCTCCTCGCGCCACGCGGCGAGCACCAGCAGCGCGCCCGACTTGCCGTTGGCCTTGCGGTCGGCCTTGAGGTCGACCCTCGCAGCGATCTGATCGCCGAGGAGGAACATCAGGCAGTAGTAGCCGTACTTGCGCTTGGGGGCGGGCGTGTAGATCTCGATGCGGTACTCGCAGGCGAACATGCGCTCGAGCCTGTCGCGGTACCAGCATACCGGATCGAACGGCGACAGCAGCGCGGCGCCCGTGGCGCGGCCGGGATCGGCAGCGCCCGTCGCCAGCACGGCCGGCTCGCGCCAGCCCTCGACCTCGACCCAGGTGCCGAGACCGCGCTCCACCGCGGACTCTGCCAAGGCCTTGGCCGGGGTCTTCTTGATGCGGAAGTGGTCGCCGATGTCGCCCGGCGTGCCGATGCCGGTAGCGGCGAGGGCGAGGTCGAACAGCTCCTGCCGCGCCTCGTCGCGCGCGAGCGCCGGCCTGGCGGCGTGCTCGCCCCACACGCGCTCCGGCGCGTCGTAGAGCCGCTGGAAACCGGGTCGGCCGTGGATGGCGACGAGGCCGGTGTAGAACAGCATGTCGAGGGCCCACTTGACGTCGCTGTTGTTCCACCACCCGCCGCTGCCGCGCTTGCTGCTGCTGTCCAGATGCTCGATGTCCGCGGCCGTCAGTGGCCCGTGCTCCCTGACCGCCGCCTCCACCTTCTCGACGAGGCCGGGAGCCTTGTCCTCGAGGTAGGCGCCGAGCTTGGTGTTCAGCCAGTGCTTCTCGCTCATCCGGTGGCGCAGGTGCGGCAGCAGCCGGATGGGCATCACGGAGGCCTCGTGGCCCCAGTGCTCGAACGTCTCGCGGCTCGACCACAGGTACTCGTCGAGCGCCGACTGGTCGTAAGGCCCGTAGCGCGAGAACAACGGCAGGTAGTGCGCGCGCGCCAGCACGTTGACGCTGTCGAGCTGCAGCACCCCCTGCCGCTGGAGGTAGTCACGAAAACGGCCTGGCCCGACGCGCCTCGAGTTCGGGCGTCTGCGGGCCAGGCCTTGAGCGTTGAGGAAGACGCGCCGCGCCTGAGCGGCGGAGAGAGAGTCGCTCACCTGCGCCTAGCTGGTCAGGCTCTGCGGAACAGGCCGATGATCACCAGGAGCACGACCGCCCCGACCACCGCCACCAACAGGCTAGGCAGGTTGAAGCCGGTCACGCCGGTACCGCCGAACTGGTTGAACAGCCAGCCGCCCAGGAACGCCCCGATCACGCCGACGACGATGTTCCCGAGCAGCCCCTGCGGCTTGTTGGTCAGCAGGCCGGCCAACCAACCGGCGATGGCGCCGAACAGCAACCACAGAAGCACGTTCATCGTTGACATACGAGCCTCCCGTTCCGGGCACGAACCCTACGTCTCCCTAGCCGATCCTAGCCACGTGCCCTAGTGGGCGGAGTGTAGCGCCTGGCGCAGCCATCCGGCGTAACTCGGCGAGAAGGCGAGGCGCAGCGGTCGGTCCCGGCCGCCGCTAGAGCGCCGCGCCGGGGCGCCAGGGCGACGCCTCTCATCCCCAGTGGAAGGTCACGCGGCTCCAGGCGTTGTTCATGTAGCCCTTGAAGTTCCAGCGCTCTACGGCGTGCTCCGGCTGGACCTGCCCACCGGAGTCGTGAGCCCGCGCCAGCACCTGCACCACCCGCGGCGGCCCTGGCGGCGGCTCGAGCTCGGCCTCGAAGAGCCGCCACAGGTACGGTCGCGGCACGTCGAGCAGGCGCGCGTCGCGCCAGACGGCGCCGCCGTCCAGCGACACCTCGACCCTCGCGATGGTGCGCTCGCCCCCGGTGTAGGCGGCGCCGCGCACGGTCACCGGTCCGGCCGGAACGCGCTCCCCGTCGAGCGGCTGGCAGATCACGCTGTTGACCTCGAGCTCGGTCAGCTCGACGCCGCGAGCGCCGTCGCGCAGCGGGTCGAAGCCGGGCGCGCGCAGCTCGCGCGGGTACATGCGGTAGGCGACGCGCTGGAAGTAGTTCTCTGAGCTGTGGCTGCGCACCTCGACGCGGGTCAGCCACTTGACCTGCCGCGCGCCGATGAAGCCGGGCACCACCACGCGCAGGGGGTAGCCGTGCTCGGGAGGCAGCGGCTCGCCGTTCATGCGGTCGACGAGCAGCACCTCGGGCGAGAACGCCTTGGCCAGCGGTATCGAGGCGCCGTAGGTGAAGCTCCGCCCGAGACGCTCGGTGACGTCGGCCCCCTCGAAGCCGACGTGGGCGGCTACGATCCGGCCCTGCGAGGCGTCACCTCCGGCGCCGGCCAGCTCCCCGCCAGCGCCGGCGTCGCGGATGCCGGCGGCCCTCAGGACGTCGGCCAGCCTCCACCCCGACCAGGCTGCGCTGCTGACCGCCTCGGCGCCCCAGGGCAACTCGCCCATGATCGGCTCGACCGCCGACATCTCGGCGCGCCGCTGACCGGCGCAGGCGATGGTGGACGCGAGCTCGACGCGCTCGAAGCCGGCCTCGAGGTCGGCCAGGCTGAGTGCCAGGGGCCTCTCGACCAGACCATCGACGACGAGCCGGTGGTCCGCGGCGCTCAGCCGCGGCACCGGGCCGTGGTTGCGCACGAAGAACAGCTCGTTGGGCGTCAGCGGCGACCCGCCCAAGGCCGTCGGCGAGGGGCCGCCGTTGAGGGGCTCCTCTGACCTGATCAAGAAAGATGTCGACCTAGACGGCGTGACGCCCATGGGCACAGCAGGATAATAGAATGACCGCAGCCAGACGCGTTCTTGAGCGCCGACGGCGGCCTTCGCCAGGACCACCGCATCTATGCCTTTGGTCGCTCTGTTAGCCCTTCCCTTCGTAGGCAGCCTCCTCGCCGCGTTCTTGAACCGCTCGGCTAGGACCGCTGCAGCCCTCCTCGCTGGCGTGGTGGCGCTGGGCGGGGCTGTCTTCGTAGCGCTGCAGTATCCGCTAGTGCGCTCCGGCCCCGGCGTGCGGCAGCGCCTCGCGTGGCTGCCGACGCAGGACCTCGATCTGGTCGTGCGGCTCGACGGGCTGTCGTGGGTGTTCGCGATGCTGATCCTGGTGATCGGCGCGCTCGTCGTCCTCTACGCGCGCTACTACATGTCCAAGGACGACCCGGTGCCGCGCTTCTACTCGTACCTGCTGGCGTTCATGGGCTCGATGCTCGGGATCGTCACGTCCGGCAACCTGATCCAGCTCGTCTTCTTCTGGGAGCTCACCAGCGTCTTCTCGTTCCTGCTGATCGGCTACTGGCACCAGAACGCCAACGCCCGCGACGGCGCGCGCATGGCGCTGACGATCACGTCCCTCGGCGGCCTGTGCCTGCTCGGCGGCGTGCTCGTCATCGGCAGCATCGTCGGCAGCTTCGACCTGGACGTGGTGCTCGCCTCGGGCGAGCTGATCAAGGCGCACCCGCTCTACTTCCCCGCGCTGCTGCTCGTCGCCATCGGCGCGTTCAGCAAGAGCGCGCAGTTCCCGCTGCACTTCTGGCTGCCGCACGCGATGGCGGCGCCCACGCCGGTCTCGGCCTACCTGCACTCCGCGACGATGGTCAAGGCCGGCGTGTTCCTGCTGATCCGCATGTGGCCCGCTCTGGCCGGCACCGCCGAGTGGTACTACCTGATCGGCAGCGTCGGGATGGTGACGCTGCTGCTCGGCGCCGTCTTCGCCTGCTTCCAGAGGGACCTCAAGGGCCTGCTCGCCTACTCGACCATCAGCCATCTCGGGCTGATGACGCTCCTCGCTGGCCTCAGCACGCCTCTCGCCCTCGTGGCCGCCGTCTTCCACGCGCTGAACCACGCGACGTTCAAGGCGTCCTTGTTCATGGCCGCCGGCATCATCGACCACGAGACCGGCACCAGGGATCTGCGGCGCCTGAGCGGGCTCTACCGGTTCATGCCGATCACCGGCACGTTGGCGATAGTCGCGGCCGCCGCGATGGCAGGGGTGCCGCTGCTCAACGGCTTCCTGTCCAAGGAGATGTTCCTCGCCGAGGCGCTGGAGGCGCACACAGGCTCGCCGCTGGACCGGGCGCTGCCGTACCTCGCCACCCTCGCCAGCCTGTTCAGCGTGCTCTACTCCGTGCGCTTCATCCACCAGACGTTCTTCGGGCCCAAGCCCACCGACCTGCCGAAGCAGCCGCACGAGCCGCCGAACTGGATGCGCTTCCCCGTCGAGTTCCTGGTGCTCGTCTGCCTCGTGGTGGGCGTGATCCCAGCCATCACCATCGGACCGTTCCTGAGCAGCGCCGTGACCTCGGTGCTGGGCGACCTCACGCCCGCCTACAGCCTGCGGGTCTGGCACGGCTTCAACACGCCGCTCATGCTCAGCCTGATCGCGCTGGTCGGCGGCGTCATCGCCTACCTGGTGTGGCGCCCCTACCTCGAGCGCAACGCCGGCGACGGACCGCCGTGGGGCGGCCGCATGCGCGCCCGCAAGGTGTTCGACAACGCCATGGAGGCGGTGTTCAGCGGGGCGGAGTGGCTCAACAAGCTGATGGGCACCAAGCGCCTGCAGCCGCAGCTGCGGCTGATGCTGCTCACCGCGTTGGGCGTGGCGACGCTGCCGTTCATCCGCTTCGGCTTCAGCCTCGGCGGCCACAACGGGACCCCGGCCGACGCGATGTTCGTGATGATCTGGGTCGTGGCCGGCGCCTGCGCCATCGGCTCGGCGGTGCTCGCCAAGTACCACCGGCTCGCTGCCCTGATCCTGATGGGCGGCACCGGGCTGATCACCTGCCTGACGTTCGTGTGGCTCTCGGCGCCCGACCTGGCGCTGACGCAGCTAGTCGTCGAGATCACCACGACCGTGCTGCTGCTGCTCGGGCTGCGCTGGCTGCCCAAGCGCACGCCGCAGCCGGAGACCGGGCTGCAGCTGGTGAGGGCGAGGGCGCGCCGCGGCGCCGACCTGCTCACCGCAGTCCTGGCCGGCACCGGCGTGGCGACGCTCGCTTACGCCGTCATGACGCGCCCGCTGCCGGCCTCGATCTCGGAGTTCTTCGTCGAGAACGCCTACCGGCTCGCCGGCGGCAGGAACGTCGTCAACGTGATCATCGTCGACTTCCGCGCGTTCGACACCCTGGGCGAGATAACGGTGCTGGCGATCGTCGCGCTGACGATCTTCGCGCTGCTCCGGCGCTTCAGGCCGGCGAAGGACAGCGTCGGCGCCACCTCGCAGCAGCGCCGCCAGGCCCGCGACGACCGCGAGGACGAGAACCGCGAGGAGGGCGACACCGCCGAGGGCTACCTGCTGATCCCGCGCGTGCTCATGCACTGGCTCTTCCCGGTCGTGATGGCCTTCGCCGTGTTCCTGTTCCTGCGCGGCCACGACCTGCCGGGCGGCGGCTTCGCCGGCGGAGTGACCCTCGCCATCGGCTTCATACTGCAGTACATGGCCGCCGGCACGCGCTGGGTGGAGGCGCGGCTGCGCATCCTGCCGGTGCGGTGGATCGGGCTCGGGCTGCTCGCCGCCGCGCTCACCGGCGCCGGCGCCTGGCTGTTCGGCTACCCGTTCCTCACCTCGCACCACGAGTACCTCGAGCTGCCGATCGTCGGGCGCCTGCCGTTCGCCACCGCGACCCTGTTCGATGTCGGGGTGTTCCTGCTCGTCGTCGGCGCCACCGTCCTGATGCTCATCGCCATCGGCCACCAGTCGATACGCTCGGCGCACGCCGTGGCCTCCGCCGAGCCGGTCGAGGAGACCGAAGAGACGGTGGGCAGCTGATGGAGGTCGTCCTCGCCCTCGCCATCGGGGTCATGGCCGCCGCCGGCGTGTGGCTGCTCCTGCGCCCGCGCACCTTCCAGGTGGTGCTGGGCCTGGCGTTCCTGTCGTACGCCACCAACCTGTTCATCGTCTCGATGGGGCGCCTGCGCGTCGGCGGCGAGGTGTTCGTGACCAGCGGCGTGGCGCCCAACCCCGCCGACCTCGCCGACCCGCTGCCGCAGGCTCTGGTCCTGACCGCCATCGTCATCAGCTTCGCGATGACCGCCCTGATGCTCGTGGTGCTGCTGGCAGCCCGCGGCTTCACCGGCACCGACCACGTCGACGGCGAGGAGCCGGCAGAGCGATGAGCGGCTGGCAGCAGCACCTCATCGTCGCGCCGGTGGTCCTGCCGCTGCTGGCGGCCGCCGTGATGCTGTTCGCCGACGAGAGCAGCCGGCGCTTCAAGGTGATCCTCTCGCTGATCACCACCTACTCGCTGCTGGGCATCGCGGCCTACCTGCTGTACCTGTCCAACGCCCCCGGCGAGACCTTCGTCGGCGTCTACCGGCTCGGCAACTGGGAGGCTCCGTTCGGGATCGTTCTCGTTCTCGACAGGCTATCCGCCGTGCTGCTGCTCCTGACAGCCGTGCTAGGCGTGACCTCGCTGACCTTCGCGCTGTCGCACTGGAGCCAGGCCGGTCCGCGCTTCTACGCGGTCTTCCTGTTGCAGCTCATGGGGCTCAACGGCGCCTTCCTCACCGGCGACCTGTTCAACCTGTTCG
>CAYYOK010000059.1:0-19923 GCA_964473205.1 uncultured bacterium
CGATCTTCCAGTCGGCGTCCAACCACCGCTACAACACGCACGACTACCTCAAGGTCGATCCGCTGCTCGGCGGCGACGAGGCCTTCGCCGAGCTGCTCCAGCGCGCCCACGAGCGCGGCATGAAGGTCGTCATCGACGGCGTGTTCAACCACGCCAGCCGCGGCTTCCTGCAGTTCAACGACCTGCTCGAGAACGGCCCGGCCAGCCCGTACCTCGACTGGTTCCACGTGCACCGCTTCCCGCTCAACGCCTACGGCGGCGAGCCGGGCTACGCCGCCTGGTGGGGCATACCGGCCCTGCCGAAGTTCAACACCAACACGCCGGCGGTCAGGGAGTTCCTGCTCGGGGTCGCCGAGCACTGGCTGCGCCTCGGCGCCGACGGCTGGCGCCTCGACGTCCCGAACGAGATCGACGATCCGCGCTTCTGGCGCGAGTTCCGGCGCCGCTGCCGTGCCGTCAAGCCCGACGCCTACCTCGTCGGCGAGATCTGGCACGCGGCCGAGGAGTGGCTGGAGGGCGACCGCTTCGACGGGGTGATGAACTACCCGCTGACACGGGCCATCTACGGGCTCGTGGCGAACCATCTCAACGAGGGCGAGCTGGTGAAGAGCGGGCTCGGTCAGGTCGCGAAGCTCGACGCCGGCGGCTTCGTGGAGGCGGTGCGCAACCAGCTCCAGCATCACCGCAGCGAGGCGGTCTTCGGTCAGCTCAACCTGCTTGGCTCGCACGACACGCCGCGCCTCAAGACGGCTCTGTGCGGCGACCAGCGCGCCCTCAGGCAGGCTCTGTTGCTGCTGTTCGCGCTGCCGGGAGCCCCCTGCATCTACTACGGCGACGAGATCGGCCTCGAAGGCGGCCACGACCCGCATTGCCGTCAAGGCATGCCGTGGCGCGACCCTGCCAGCTGGGACCATGAGCTCAAGGCGTACGTGGCGACGCTGGCGCGCTCGCGCGGCGAGCAGGCCGCGTTGAGGCGCGGGTCGACGAGCCTGCACTCAGTCGGCGAGAACGTCGTGCTGATCGACCGGGAGCTGAACGGCTCCGGTCGCGTCACCACGGTCATCAACACAGCCAAGGAGGAGCGCGAGGTGAGCGCGAACCTGCTGCCCGAGGCCGCTTACCGCGACCTCATCAGCGGAGCCACCATGGTGTTCGAGGCCGGTGCTCCGCGCCAGGTGCCCGGCGCGGCGGCGCTGCTGCTGGTTCCCGCCTAGCCCTGGCAACGGCCGCCAGGGGTCAGCCCAGCTTCAGCTCGATACGGCTCTCGTCGCCGACGATCATCCGGTGCGAGGTAGGGCGGCCGACGTGGCCGCTGATCCTCACCTCGTCGCCGATCAGGCTCGACTGGATGCGCACATCGACGCGCTCGATCTCCGAGCCGTCGCCGACGGCGCTGTACTCGAGCTCGGCGTCTCGGATGACGACGTTCTTGCCCAGCGTCGTGAACGGGCCTATGTACGCCTTCTCGACCACGGTTCCGGCGGCGATCAGCACGGGTCCGAAGACCTTGGAGTCCCGCACGACGGCGCCCTCCTCGACGACGACCTCACCGATAAGCTCGCTGTTCTCGACCTCACCGCCGACGCGGCCGCGCAGCCCGGCGAGCATCAGGCGGTTGGCGTCGAGGATGTCCTCGGCCCGCCCGGTGTCCTTCCACCAGCCCTTGACCTCGACCGGCACGACGTTCTTGCCGCCCGTGATCATGCGCTGGATCGCGTCGGTGATCTGGTACTCGCCCTTGGCGCCGGGCTCGAGCCCGGTTATCGCGTCGTGGACGCTGCTGTCGAAGACGTAGACGCCGGCCACGGCCAGGTTGCTCGGCGGCACGGCCGGCTTCTCGACCAGGCGCGTGATGCGGCCGCCCTCGACGACCGCGACCCCCAGCGAGCGCGGATCGGGCACCGGCACCAGCGCCAGCACGGCGTTGACGCCCGCAGCCGGGTCGAAAGCCGCGACGTACTCGGCCAGGCCGTTCTCGAAGAGGTTGTCGGAGAGGTACATCACGAACGGATCGTCGCCCAAGAAGCCGCGCGAGACCTTGACGGCGTGCGCCAGTCCCAACGGCGGGTCCTGCAGGATGTACTCGATCTCGGCGCCGGGGTAGTCGCCGAGCGTGTCCTTGATCGAGGCGACCGTCGCGGTGCCGACCACGACGCCGATGTTGCGGACGCCGACGGCCAGAAGGTTGTCGATCGCGTAGTGGATCAGCGGGCGGTTGGCCACGCTGATGGTCGGCTTCGGCCTCAGGCTGGTTATCGGCCGCAGCCGCGTGCCCAGGCCGGCCGCCAGGATGAGTCCCTTCATCGCTACCTCGCTCGGGCGCGGGCGCCATTCGAGGGCGGCGCGCGGGGTGACGCTGTGTTCGCGGCTCCTCGCGGGCCGCTTCGTAGCGGCGTACGCGTGCTGCGAGACAGCCGCCTGCCAGAGAACGATACTGCCTGAAACGCGTCCCTGGCGGTACGATGCATCATGTCGAGAACAGCCGACATCCGGCTCAGCGTGCAGATGGACGACGACGGCATCGAGACGATTCGTTGGGAGGCCGACGAAGGACCTGCCGAGGGAGAGCAGTCAGCCTCCGCGATGATCCTCGCCCTGTGGGACGAGGAGCGCCGCAACGCGCTGCGCATCGACCTGTGGACCAAGGAGATGTCGGTCGACGACATGAACGACTTCTTCTTCCAGACGTTGCTGACGATGGCCGATACCTACCGGAGCGCGACCAACGACGCCTCGCTGGCGTCGGAGATCAAGCTGTTCGCGCGCGACTTCGCGGAGAAGGCTGCGAGGGCGGCGCGGCGGAACGCCGGCAGCCCGGCTTCTTAGCCTTCCCGCCCATCCAACGTCAGCAACGACCCGTAGAGCTCCGGCCGCCGATCCCTGAAGAACCCGAACCCAGCGCGGAAGCGCCGGGCCGCGGCGAGATCGAGGTCGGCGTAGATAACACCCTCGCTGGTCCTGTCGGCCTCGGCGAGGAAAGAACCAGTCATGTCGACGATGAACGAATGGCCGTAGAAGACCGCGTCGCCCTCGCGGCCGACGCGGTTGGCCGCCGCCAGGTAGACGGAGTTCGAGACGGCGTGGCCGATCATCGCGCGTTGCCACATGTCCTTGGTGTCGAGCCCGCCGACCTCCTGCGGCTCGGAGCCGATCGCCGTCGGGTAGAGCAGCAGGTCGGCGCCCTTGAGGGCCATGGCGCGGGCCGTCTCGGGGAACCACTGGTCCCAGCAGATCCCGACGCCGATGGCGCCGAAGCGCGTGCTCCAGGTCTTGAAGCCGGAGTCGCCGGGGTTGAAGTAGTACTTCTCCTCGTAGCCGGGGCCGTCGGGGATGTGGCTCTTGCGGTAGACGCCGAGGTTGCGACCGTCCGCGTCGATCATCGCCAGGCTGTTGAAGTACGCTTGGCCCGCTTTCTCGAAGAACGAGACGGGCAGCACCACGCCGAGCGCCGCCGCGAGCGCGGCGAAGCGCTCTAGGAACGGATGGCTCTCGACCGGGTGAGCGAGCCCGAACAGCTCCTCGCGCTCGAGCTGCGGGAAGTAGAGGTTCTCGAACAACTCCTGCAGCAGCACGACGTTCGCGCCGTTGGCGGCGGCCTCGCGCACGAACGCCTCGGCCTTGGCGAGGTTGTCCTCGAGCACGTTCGAGCAGCTCATCTGAACGACGGCGAGGCGCAGGGTCTCGGTCCGGTTATCGGGCTGGGTCACGGTACACCTCTCCGAGTGGCTGCTGCCGGGTCACGCAGTGGAACGCTCCGCCGCCGGTGATGAGGCTGGCGGCGCTGAGGCCGATCACCTCGCGTCCGGGGAACAGGGGCCTGAGGATGGCGAGAGCCGGCTCGTCGTTGGGGTCGTCGTACTGCGGCACCACCACGAAGCCGTTGCCGGCGTAGAAGTTGGCGTAGGTGGGAGGCAGGCGCTCGCCTTCCAGTTCCATGCGGCGCAGCGGGAGCGGCAGTTCGACGACGCGGTACGGCCTGCCCTCTGCGGTTCGCAGTGCCCTTAGCTGCTCTAAGTTGCGAGCCATGGCGGCGTGGTTCGGATCGTCCTCGCGCGGCTCGACGGCGCAGACGATCGTGTCGTCGTCGGTGAAGCGCACGATCGTGTCGATGTGGCCGTCGGTGTGGTCGCCCTCGAGGCCGTCCTCGAGCCATACGAGCCGCGTGACGCCGAGGTAGGAGCGCAGCAGCTGCTCGATGGCGCTCTCGCTCAGGTTCGGGTTGCGGTTCGGTTCGAGCAGGCAGGAGCGGGTGGTCAGGCAGACGCCGCGGCCGTTGAGCTCGAGCGAGCCGCCCTCCATGATCGCCGGAGCTACGAACCGCAGCATGTCGAGCTTCTTGGCGAGGGCTGCGGGCGCGCGGTCGTCGTCGTCCCAGGGCGCGTACTTGCCACCCCAGGCGTTGAAGCCCCAGTCGGTCATGGCTACGCGGCCCGGGGCCGTGCTCCCTGGTCCACGAGCAGGCGTGGCCTCCTGCACGAACAGCGGGCCGTTGTCACGGAACCACACGTCGTTGAGGGGGATGCGGTTGTAGCTGACGTTGGCGAGGACCTGCCGAGCCTGCGCGCCGTAGAGACGCGTTGCCACCGCCCCTATGCGCGCCCTGGCGTCCGCCTCGGCCTCCTCGTCCCTGACGTTGAGGTTGACCGGTTCGAAGCGCGCGATGGTGGCGACCAGAGCGGCGAACTCGCCGCGCACGCCGTCTAGGTGACCAACCCACAGGTCGTCGTCGAAGGGCCACGAGGTCCAGGTCGAGGCGTGAGGCGCCCACTCCGGCGGCATGCGCAGGCCTAGTGAGGCGGGGGTTGGCTGGTTGGGCGTGGACATGCGGTGTTCAGTGTAGGACGTAGTTGGTGCCCTAGGGACGATGACCGCTAGATCCCCCGATAGACGCTGCTCCTATGACCGATTCTTGCGATCGTAACGACGCGCTGCTCGTCCTCGATCGTATAGATGACGCGATGGTCGCCGACTCTTATGCGCCACAACTCAAGCGAAGACTTGAGTCGCTTCGCGGTGGGCGGCCTTGGATGCGTCGCTAGTAACTTGGTCGCCTTCAAGACTCGTATCTGAGCGGCTCGGTCGAGCCTCGTTAGATCCTTTGACGCCCCGTTGGTGAAGCCGACGGAGTATGTCTTGTCATTCATCCAACGCGATTCCGAGTTGGCGTGCGACCTCTTCGAGAGGGATGACCGGCTCCGGATCAGCCAGGGCTGCCTCCGCTGCCGCGGCGTCGATGGCGTCTTCGAGGGCCGAGAGCGCCCGATCCGCCAACTCGACATCCATCAGAACCGCGACCTCACGACCATGACTCGCTATTCGAACGGGTGCCTTCTTCGCCGCATCGAGAGTCGCGGACCAGCGCTGCCGGGCTTCTGTGGCGGAGATCTCAGTCATGGCTAAATTGTACACTTTAGCGGGATCTGTGTTGTCTCCTGGATCGCAGCGACGCGGTCTGCGCAGGGCCAGAACAGCGACCACACTGGCTGTGCCCTAATCGGCCGCGTACACATCTTCCAGCGACCATGTCAGTACCGGCGCCTCGTGCCCGCGTGCAGAGTCTAGGAACGCTCGAGTGAATCCGCCGGCCGACAGGAAGATCAACGGACCACCTTCCTTGGCTCGGTGAGCCCAGCGTTGGCCCGCAGCGGCGGCTCGACCAATAGCCTGGAGGTGGTCATAGAAGACTGCAGGGCCGATCGGAGCCCGCGAGAACTTGACCGCCCCGGTCATGACATGAGAGTCGACCAGCGGCGCTACTACATCGACTTCCAGCGACTGACCCGAGCGGTCCTGCCCTTCCCATCTCGACCATCGCTCGACCAGAGGTAAGCCTCTCGACGTCCTGAGCCGGTCGTACGTCTGGGCGACGAAGCCCTCGAACGCCAGGCCCATGAACGTGTCCAGGCGCGGCGCGACGACTTGAGCGTAGACCTCGTGAGGATCGGTACGCTCGAGAAGCGACGTGTACGGCGACACGAACACGTGAAAGAAGCGCACGGCGTTGTCAGCCAGTCGGTAGCGGATGGCCGCATTCGCCTTCGCTTCCATGACGTCAACGACGCGAACCAGCCCTATCTCCTCGAGTTGCCCTAGTCGCCGCATGAGGGAGGAATCCGCCTTCAGACCACTCGCATCAGCTATGCGAGGCCGAGTCGTCGCGCCGCCAGCTATCGCCCGCACGATGGCGTTGTAGGCAGCTGTGTCGCCTAAGCCTTGTTCTTGTGCAAGCACGGTGTCGAGTTGCAGGCGCAGCGTGCCCTCGCGGGCGAGGAGTAGGTCGGCTACGTTTCGCTCGAACGAGGCGTCTGGATCGACGGCGGCCCAGTACGCCGGTGTGCCTCCGAGAACGCCGTATCCCTTGGCTTTGTCCCGTAGGTTCCAGGACGGTACGAACTCTGCGACGTCGAACGCTGACAGCGGGTCGAGCTTCAGATGGGTGCTGAGGCGGCCGTAGAGCGGCGCTCCGCCACTGGCGAGGCTCTCCATCGTGGAGACGGCCGAGCCGCTCAGCACGAGGGCGAATGGCCTATTCATGGTTCTGCGTTCAAGCGTCGCGTTGATCGCCGAAGCTACAGGCGCGAGGTTCTTCCCGCCCTCGCCCAGGTACTGAAACTCGTCCAGGACCACTACTAGTGGCTGCGTTTCGCGGGTGCGCCACAGGAGGTCGAAGACGGATCTCCAGGTAGGGTAGTCCTCTGGTAGTAGATCCTGGCCCGTCCAGGCCCCGAGGTCGAGGATCAGTTGTCGACGGTTCTGGTCTGGGGTCGTCTCGGTGGCTGTGAACAGGAACGTCGATTCCGGTGGCCAGGTGTTGGAGAGCAGGTGCGTCTTTCCAACTCGCCTGCGACCAGTGACCAACGCTAGGGTGGGCCCAGGCTCATTGAGCAGGTTGGCGAGTAGACCCAGCTCCCGCTGCCTGTCCACTAAGCGCGGAGTGGTCTTTGCCATGCTTCAACTTACACCCGTGGCTACCTGCATATGCGTGTGATATCACACTCGTATGTAAGCACGTCGGTGTGTAGGCATGTGCGCGTACACAGTGTGCCCGAGATGTCTACCCCCGAACGCAAGCTCTGGTTCGCGCGACCTCTAGCCGTTCCCAGCCCCACCGATGAACCTCTCCAACTCCTCGCGCATCTTCAACAACGACGCCCGGTGCACGTACATCATGTGCCCGGCCTCATAGAAGCTCATGCTGACGTTCCGGCGCTGCTCGGGCGTGAGCGCCATGTGCGCGAACGTGTGCAGGGTCGCGTAGTACGGCGTGGCGAGGTCGTAGTAGCCGTTGGCGACGTGCACCTTGAGGAACGGGTTGATGCTCATCGCCTTCCTGAGCGTCTCGGCGACGTTGAGGTAGCGGTTCTCGACGTCCTTGTAGCTCCAGCTCTGGTAGAGGTTGGCGAGGATCTCGTACGGCAGGTCGGACTGGTAGCCGAGCTCGCCGCGGACGTAGTCGTTGAGGGTGGCCGTGTACGGGCCCTGCGTCGACGAGATGCTGGGGTCGAACTCGAAGCGCTCGCCGGCCGAGTCGCGGTCGACGCCGGTGTAGCGGCTGTCGATGCGGCCGACGGTGCGGCCCTGGTCGCGCAGCAGCTCCTTGGCGAAGCGGAAGATGTCGATGCGCAGGTCGGTTGACTCGATGTACGCCTCGCTCAGGCCGGTGTAGCGCGCCAGCTCGGCGACGACGCCAGAGCGTTCCTCGCCAGAGAGCCGGTCGCCGAGCAGCAGTGCCGGAGCGTAACGGTACAGCGCGAACTCCTCGACCCGCTCGAGGAACTCAGCCACGGGCAGCGCCTGCAGCTCCGGCTCGAGCCGGCCGTGATAGTGCGCCGTCGCGGCGTAGGTGGGCAGGAACAGCAGCGGCGGCAGGTCGTTGGCGGGTCCGAAGCGCGCGGTGCTGAACTCGAGGATCGCCGACACGAGGATCAGCCCGTTGAGGTAGAGACCGTGGCGCTCCTGAAGATGTCCGGCCAGGCCGGCCGCACGGGTGGTGCCGTAGCTCTCGCCCGCCAGGAACTTGGGGCTGCGCCAGCGGCCGTACCTGCCGGTGTAGAGCCGGATGAACGCGCCGACGCTTTCGACATCGGTGTCGACGCTGTGGAAGTCCTTGGCCTTGACGCCCTCGACCGGCCGGCTGTAGCCGGTGCTGACGGGGTCGATGAACACGAGGTCGGTGACGTCGAGGAGCGACTCCCCGTTGGGCACGAGCCGGTAAGGCGGCGCAGAGGGGTAGCCGTCGTCGTCGAGTTCCACGCGCTTGGGCCCGAACAACCCCAGGTGCATCCACACCGAGGACGATCCTGGGCCGCCGTTGAAGCTGAAGGTCAGGGGGCGCGAGCTCTTGTCGACCACGCCATCGAGCTCGTAGGCGATGAAGAAGACCTCGGCACGCGGCTTGACGCCTTCGAACTGGCCGGCCTTCTCGCCCTCAGCGACCTTCTCGTGGGTCAGGACCATGGTGCCGGCCGTGACCGTGTAGGAGATCTTCTTGCCTTGGATCGTCGTCTCGTGGTGGGTGACGACCAGGTTGTCTCGCGGAGCCCGCGGGGTGCTCTCCGGAGCCGTGTCTTTGGCGGGTGCGGACTCGTCTGCCATCTCACTCCATCATCGACCGCTGCACCTTCGGATGCAGGAGCGCTGCGAGCGCTTGCGTCGCTTCGTCGCGCCGAGGATACCGCGGGCCGGCCCGGTGTTGGCGCCGCGCTGCCGACGGCCCGATCGGAAGCTGCCGCACAGCGGTGGGGGCGCGGTGGGGGTCGGCCACATACCGTTGCGCCATGGCAAAGAACGCCTTGAGCTGGCTGGCCCCGGCACTGCTCCTGCTGGCGGCAGGTTGCACGCCGCCCGCGGCCTCGACGACGCTCTACGTCAACCCGGCCTCGGGCGCCGACAGCAACGACGGCTCGCATTTCGGACCGCTCGCCACCCTCACCGCCGCCCTCTCCAGGGCAGGCGACGGCTGGACCATCTTCCTGGCCGACGGCGTCTACGACGAGTCGACCGGCGAGGTCTGGCCGCTACAGTCCGGTTTCCCGCCCACCGCAACCCCCAACGTCCCTAGCGGGGTGACCATCGCCGGCAGCGGTAGCGGCGCGGTCCTATCCGGTCCCGGCGGGTCGACCACCGCTGCGGCGCTCGTCTTCGAGGGGGCGGCGACGGTGCGAGGTTTGGAGCTGAGCTTCTTCGAGCGCGCGCTGCTGGCCTCCAACCCCGGCGAGTTGCGGCTGGAGGACCTGACCGTGCGCTCGAACTCGGTCGACGGCCTGCTCGCCTACGGTCTTGCCGAGGTCGTGGTGCAGGACTCGGTCTTCAGAGATAACTCGCTCTCGGGAGTGGCCGCGTTCGGCGACGCCTCGCTCGTCGTGGAGGGCGGACGCTTGAGCGGCAACCGGACGGGCGCCTACCTCGCGGACAGCTCGGTGGCGAGGCTCGAGGGCGTGGAGATCGCCGACAACGGTGTCTCCGTCTCGCCGTCACACGCTGGCGTCTATGCCGTGGGAGAGTCGGTGGTCGAGGTGATCGGCGCCTACGTCCATCAGAACAGCGGGGCTGGAGTCGAGGCCTCGAACGGCGCCAAGGTGACGGTGCTGGCGTCCACGCTCGAGCTGAACTACCACGGGGTGTACGCCGCCGGCGAAACCACCAACGTCATCGTCACCGTCGCGGCCAGCCAGGTCGTAGATGGATATGTCGGGATCCGCTGGGGAGGTGTCGGGGGTGCGCTCTACGTTCGCGGCACCGTGGTCAGCGGCAACCAGAGCGACGGCGTGCTGATCGGCGGGCAACCCGCCGTGATCGACCTGGGGAACGCAACCACTAGCGGCGACAACGACCTGTCGGGCAACATCGCGCACCAGCTCTACGACCAGCGCGCCGCCAGAGCCGCGGCCGACGGTCCGATCATCACGGTGAGCCACGCGGACATCGTTCACGATGCCGTTGCGTGCGCGAGCTTGGCGCCCCCCGGTGTCTACATCGGCCCGGCTTACATAACCTGCGACGGCAACGTCATCTTGGCCATCGAGTCGGCCAACAACCGCGTCCGGCTTCTCGGCGACTGAGAGTCGGTTAGCGTCGCGGGGTATCGGCGACCTCGCGGTGGGGCCGCGGTGGGGGTGGGCCTAGTAGCTTCGAGAATGCACAGGAACCGGACTCTTCGGCTCACCTTCGCAGCGGTGCTGGTCGTGCTGGTCGGTTGCACCTCGCCGCCAGCCTCCACGGTTCTGTACGTCGACCCCGTGCTCGGCTCCGACTCGAGCTCGGGTAGTCATGCCGCTCCGCTGGCGACGCTGACGGAGGCCCTAGCCAGGGCGGCCGCCGGCTGGACGATCAACCTCGCCGACGGCGTCTACGACGAGTCGACCGGTGAGGTGTGGCCGCTGCAGACCGGCTTCCCACCGGTCGCGACGCCGAACGTGCCCGCCGGCGTGACCATCGCCGGCAGCAGCAACGGCGGCTCCATCCTCGCCGGTCCGGGAGGGCCGACTACCGCCGCCGCCTTGGTGTTCGAAGGGGCCGCCACCGTGAGGGACGTGCAGGTCCGGCTCTTCGAGCGCGCGCTGCTGGCCTCCGACCCGGGTCCACTGCTGCTGACGCGCGTGATGGCCTACTCGAACTCGGTCGACGGTTTGCTCGCTTACGGCGCCGCTGAGGTGATCATCCAGGACTCGGTGTTCAGCAACAACGGTCTCTCCGGCGTCGCGGTCTTCGAGGCGGCCGATCTGCGCTTCGAGGTGGGTACGCTCAGCCACAACCGCACCGGCCTGTACGCCACGGACCAGTCGAAGGTGCATGTGGTGGGGGTCGAGATCAGCCACAACGGCACGCAGCAGGCGGAAGCTCACACCGGCGTCTACCTCATCGGCTCCGCTGATGTCGAGCTCCATGACGTGCTCATCGCGCACAACGCCTTCGGTGGCATCGAGGTGTGGAACGACGTTACCCTCACTGTTGCTGTCGCCAGCATCGAGTCGAACTGGATCGGCGTTCTCGGGCAGCAGAGCCACGGTGAGCTGGGGGTGGTTCTGCTCGATTCGCACCTCGCGCACAACGCCTTCGGCATCTGGTGGTGGACTCAGGAGGCGAGCGGGCTGGTAGTGCGCGGCTCCCAACTGAGGCAAAGCGCCCAGGCCGGCGTTGCGATCTTCGGAGATCCGGGTCAGGTCGACTTCGGGGCCGACGGCACTCCCGGAGGCAACGAGATCTCCGGCAATCCCTTCCAGATCGTCGACGATCGCCTCGCTCGGCCCGCCGCCGACGGCCCGGTGCCGACATTCAGCGCGAGTGCCGTGGTCCCGGACGCGCCCGCCTGTACGCCTTACCTGGTCGCGGCTACCTACACGGGCCCGGTCACGATCTCGTGCGACGGAGTGGCGGTGCTGCAGATCGTCGGCGCCAACAACCGAGTCCGGTTAGCGGGCAACTGATCGGTGTGACGCCGACATCCAGGGCGGCGCCCCTGTACTGACAGCCGGGCTTAGACTTCTGGCATGCTCCTCCGCTGCCTCGGAGGTCTCGAGGTCGAAGGGTCGGGGTTCCGCCGCCAGAAGGCGTTGCTGCTGCTGGCGTACCTGGCGGTCCAGGGACCTGCCTACCGGCGTTCCCTGGCGCGCCTGTTCATGCCGCACTCAAACGACGCGATGAAGGCGCTCGGCATGACCGTGACGCGCCTGAGGCAGGGCCTACCCGGTTGCATCGACGCCGACGCCGTCAGTGCCAGAGCGAACGTGTCGTGCGACGTCGCCGCTTTCGAGGTGGCGGTCGCGGACGGCGACCTGGCGGCTGCCCGCAGCCTCTACCGCGGCTCGTTCCTCGACGGCGTGCAGCTTCATGGGTGTGGAAGCGAGGTAGAGGAGTGGCTCTTCACCACCAGGGAACGCCTAGCGGCGGCGATGCGGCGCTTGGAGCGCTCGCATCTGAACGTGGGCGGGGGGCGTCCCGGATCCCAGGTGCAGGAGCGTTCAGCGGCGGTCTTGAGTCCGAGGCCGTTGCCAGCGCTCCCTGCCGGCCGTGTGGCCAGGACGAGCGACGAGCGCGCGGTGATCACGGCTCTGAAGAGGACCCGCTTGGTCACCATCACCGGGATGGCCGGCGCCGGGAAGTCGCATCTGGCGCTCTCCCTCGCCCACCGCGCCGCATCGCATGAGCGGCGGGCCGGCTCCCGCTCCACCGCCTCGCTGGCAGGGCGGTTCGGGGCCGGCGTCGCCTTAGTGCCGCTGGAGGCCGTCCTTCACCCAGAGTTCGTGGCTGGTGCCGTCGTTCGCAGCCTCGGGTGGGATCCGTCGTCAGACCGGGGCGCCGCCGAGCTCATCGCCGCCTCGCTAGGCGACGAGCGCTTCTTGCTGGTCTTGGACAACGTCGAGCACCTGCGGGGTCTAGAGACGTTCTTGGCGAGCCTCCTTGCGGCCGCTCCCGGCTTGCATCTGCTGCTTACGTCGCGCTCGCGCCTCCAGCTGGCTGGAGCGGCGACCGTCGCTCTGACCGGGCTGCCGGTCCCGCCCGCGAGCGCAGAGCCGCCGACCTTGCGGCGCAGCCCTGCCGTGAAGCTCTTCGTCGAGCGCGCCAGGAGGATCTCCCTAGGCTTCGAGCTCGACGACGATGCGGCCAGGTCAGTGGCCGCCCTCTGCAGATCGCTCGAGGGTCTTCCGCTGGCGATCGAGCTGGCGGCGCCATGGGTGCGGCTGATGGACCCCGCGCACCTGGCTCTCGCGGTCACCTCCGAGTGGAGAGCCCTGGCAGGCGATGCGTCGGCTGGCAGGCACGCCAACCTCGTAGCCGCCCTGGAGTACGGCTGGTCGCTGCTGGAGGTGGGCCTTCGCAAGCCGCTGATGCAGCTCTCGGCCTTCCGGGGCGGCTTCGACCTCTCGGCGGCAGCCGCGGTCGCTGGGGCCGACCTCGGCACGCTGGCTGCCCTCGCGGACGCATCGATGGTTCGCCGCGACGAGCACGGGCGTTTCTCCCAACACCCGCTGTTGCGGGAGTTCGGCGAGGAGAAGCTGCGGGCTGCGGGCGACAGCCTGGCGGTCGGCGGACGGCACGCCGCCTGGTACCTGGGCCTGGGAGCGGACACGGCGATGACGACGGCGGCGGCCGACAACGAGAACCTGACCGCCGCCTGGTCGTTCGCGGTGCGGACAGAGAGCCTGGACCTGCTGACCGCCGGAGCCTCCGTGCTAGAGCGAGCCCTCGGACGTCAGTCGCAGGAGCTCGCGACCCTGCTGGCCGCCGGTCTGGGCGCCGTGGCCAAGGCAAGGACCGAGCGAGAGGCGACAGCGGATCCGGCGGAACACGTCGAGCAACGATCCGCCGCTGAGCCGCCGGCGAAAGGGGCGGCGCCGACAGCCGCCACCAGCGTCCTCGACGCCCTCGAGCTGCGACTGCGGCTGGCGCTGACGGCCCCGCAGATGAGCACGCTCGGTTACGCGTCACCCGAGGTGGAGGCGAACCTGGCGCTGGCTCAGGCGTTGAGCCCGGCCGCCGGGGAGCCTGGCGACAGCTTCGCGGTGCTCTGGGGGCTCTGGGGTCTGCACGTGGTGAGGGGCGCCATCGACACCGCTGCGCGTCTCGCCTCCGACTGCACCAAGGTCGCGCGCAGGTCCGGCCAGCCGTGGCTGATCGTGGAAGGCGAGAGGATGGTGGCGGAGGCAGACCTGTGGGGAGGTCGCGTGCGCCAGGCGCGCAAGCGGTACCTGAGCGCGTTGCAAGCGCTTCAGTCACCGCTTAGCGCGCAGGACCTGCCCCCGTTCCTCGACGGCCACCACCCCGCGGTCACGATGCACAGCATGCTGGCGCTGAGCCATTGGTGTCTCGGCGACCCGTCCGAGGCTTACGCCGCCAGCGACGAAGCGCTCAGGCTTGCCGAAGGCGTGGGCCACCCTTATGGCGTCGCTTACGCCACGACCCTGGCTGCGGTGCTCGGCTGCATGGAGCGCGACCACGCCCGGACGCGCACCCTCGCGATCGCCGGCGAGGCGGTGTCAAGGGAGCACGGCTTCCAGCACTGGGCGGCCGTCGGCCGCCTGCTGCAAGGCTGGGTGGCCTGCCGAGAGGGCGATCTCGGCCTCGGGTCGTTTGAGCTGGAAGGTGGTCTAGCCGACTGGCGCGCGACCGGGGCGGGGCACTCGCTGCCGTTCTTCCTCGCGCTGTTGGCGGAGAGTCAGTCGCTGCGCGGGCTCAACCACGAGGCGCTGGGCACGCTAGACGGAGCGCTGGCGCTGGTTGACGCCCAAGGGGAACGGTGGTGGGAGCCGGAGCTGCTCCGTTGGCGCGGGCTGGTGAGCGCCGCGCTCGGTGATTTCGTGTCTGCCGAGGCCGACTTGAGGCAGGCGGTGGCCGTAGCCGGGCGCCGCGGCGCGGAGGGCTGGAGGGCTAGGGCTGAAGAGAGTCGCGGACAGCTCTCGCTGGGGTCGCGCCCTTGACGCGACTAGGGCAAATCGTCTAACGCAGTACGACAAGATGTCTGATACAATCTCTGACATGGGTGTCACCAAGGTCGGTCGTAGGGCCGATACAACACGAGGCGTCAGATCCCAGTCGTTCTCGCGCGCCGAGCGCATCCGCAAGAAGGTCGGTTTCACTCAGCATGAGTTCGCCGGCCTACTCGGAATCGACCCTCGCACCTATACCCGTCGGGGCGAGGATGAAGTGCTAAAGAGCGGGGAGAGTCTCCAGGTCGAGATGCTCGAAGAGGTTCTCGCAGAGGCGACTAGAGTCTTTCGGGACGAAGAGCTGGCACGCAGATGGCTGCACAGCCCGATCATCGGCCTCGATCTGAAGCGCCCCTTGGACCACCTCGACAGCATCCAAGGCTACGAGAGGGTGAAGGACGCGCTCGGGAAGATCGAGTACGGGATGTACTGAGTGCAAGCCTGGCGGATCTACGACCACCAGGCGCCTTATGCGCATGTGCGCGGCTTCGATCCATTGGATGGCGCTGGTGGGATTCACCGGTCGGGCCGTTGGAACCACAAGGGCAAACCGATCCTCTACGCGTCCAACACACCCAGCCTCGCGCTCCTCGAAGTCCTCGTCTGGGAGACCAGCGAGAGCTTCCGCGAACGCACCCTGCTGCGGATCGAGTTCGAGGAAGACGTGGAAACGGTCACCGTCCAACGCCTCGTGAGGCTACTCACCGACGCACCATCCGGCAGGAGCGAGCAACTAACGCGCGACTTCGGCAGCAGATGGCTCGAAGAGCAGCGCAGCCTCGCGCTCGTCGTGCCCAGCGTTGTCATGCCTTACGAGAACAACGTCATCATCAATCCAGCTCACCCGCGCGCCGAGAGTTTACGCATCACCCACTCCGACGTAATCACCCTCGACCAGCGACTGATCAGGTCGCTTGCTCGAACACCGGTACCCCGATGAGCCCCAGACGCCTGACCGAGCGTTGATATCGACGTGACACAGTAGGACCATGACCAACTCGGGCGCTCCATTCGAGGTCATCATCGGCGCCGGCCCGGTCGGCACCGCTCTGGCAGGCCGACTGACCGCGAGCGGACACCGCGTGCGCGTCATCACCCGCTCGGGCAGAGGGCCGGCGACTCCCGGCGTTGAGAACGTCGCGCTGGACGCTGCGAACGCCGTTGCGTTGGCCGAGCAGGCCGCCGGTGCCGCAGTCATCTACAACTGCGCGAACCCCGGCACCTACACGCAGTGGCGGGCGCAGTGGCCGCTGCTGGCCGCCTCTATCCTCGAGGCCGCCAAGCGCAGCGGCGCCGTACTCGTCACGATGAGCAACCTCTACGGCTACGGGCCCGTCTCGGGACCCATCACCAGGCCTACGCCGCTGCGCCCGTCCGACCACAAGGGCGAGCTGCGAGCGGGCATGTGGCTCACGGCGCTGGCGGCGCACGAGGCGGGTGAGGCGCGCGTCACCGAGGCGCGGGCATCCGACTTCATCGGACCGACGGTCGACGCCGGTGGGCTGCTGTCGATGTACGCCGCCTCGACCCTGGCTGGCAAGCCCGCCTACGTGTTCGCCTCGCCCGACGTGCCTCACACCTGGACGGCGATAGACGACGTCGCCCTCACCCTGGCGGTGCTGGGTCATGACGAGAGGGCTTGGGGCTCGGCTTGGATCGTGCCGTCCAACCTGGCTCGCACGGTGCGCGAGGCCCTGCGGGACATCGGCACCGCGGCAGGACTCGGCGAGCCGCGCCTCAGACAGGTGCCGCGCTGGCTCATGCGAGCAGGCGGCGCCATCGTGCCGCTGCTGCGCGAGGTGAACGGCGTCCTCTACCAGTTCGACGCGCCCTTCGTCGCCGAAGGTGCCGAGACGACGGATGCGTTCGGACTGGAGCCAACCTGGTGGGACGATATCGTCCAGACCACGGCCAGGGCTTGGGCGGAGCGGGCGCGCCAATCGCGGTAGCTGGTTGAGCCAGGATCAGAGGCCTTCTGTTCCCATGGTCCGAGCGGTTCCACTCCCGAAACCCGAAGTCCGCTGACCCCGCAACCCGAGCGCTCCAGACCCCAGCCGCACGCGCCTCAACCGCCAAGAAGTGCTAGCGTATTCTGCTTGGCGCGCCGGCAACGGCGGCAAGAGCGCAGGCGACGCCGCGCCGCACACCCGGACGCGAGCGTCAGCCTCGTGGAGGACCGGTAGTGTCACGAACCAACCTCGACCCCGGCTTCAGCATCTCCGACGCCGACGAGATCTACGGCATCAAGTCGTGGTCGACCGGTTACTTCGGCATAGCTCCCGACGGGCGCCTGACGGTGTCCAACCGCGGCGGTCCCAGCGTGGGGATCGTCGACATCGTCGAGGAGATCAAAGACTCGGGCGAGGACCTGCCCCTGGTGCTGCGCTTCCCCGAGATCATCGAGGACCGGCTGGATCGCATCAACGAGTCGTTCGCCACGGCCATCAAGGAGGCGAAGTTCCGCGGCTCCTACCAGGGCGTGTTCCCGATCAAGGTCAACCAGCGCCGCGTGGTCGTCGAGACCATCGCCGAGTACGGCGCGCGCTACCGCACCGGCCTGGAGGCCGGCAGCAAGGCCGAGCTGGCGCTGTGCCTCGCGCACGACACGCACCCGGACGCCCTGCTGTGCTGCAACGGCTTCAAGGACGACGACTTCATCCGCCTCGCCCTGTGGGGCGTGAAGCTCGGCCGCAAGGTCGTCATCACGCTCGAGAAGGCCGGTGAGCTCGAGCGCGTCCTGCGCCTCAGCAAGGAGCTCGACGTCAAGCCGCTGCTCGGCGTGCGCTTCAAGCTGCACGCGCGCGGCAGCGGCAAGTGGGAGTCCTCCGGCGGCGACGACGCCAAGTTCGGGCTGACGGCCTCGGAGCTGATCAGCGTCGCCAACCGTGTCAAGGACGAGGGTCTCGCCGATCGCCTGGTCCTGCTCCACTGCCACGTCGGCAGCCAGCTCACCGACATCAGGCGCATCCGCTCGGCGGTGCGCGAGGCCGCCCAGGCCTACGTCGAGCTGGCCGAGATGGGCGTCGGGGTGAAGTACCTGGACGTCGGCGGCGGGCTGGCCGTCGACTACGACGGCAGCAAGACGACCTTCTACGTCTCGGCCAACTACAGCCTGCGCGAGTACGCCGACACCGTCGTCTACACGGTGATGGAGTCCTGCGACGAGTGGGAGGTCGAGCACCCGATCATCGTCACCGAGTCGGGCCGCGCGCTGACCGCTCACCACGCGGTCGTGGTGGTGCCCGTCGTCGACGCGATCGGCCCGACGCGCGAGCAGGTCACGCTGCCCGCCTTGGACGGCGAGATCCACGCGCTGATCAAGGACATGCGCGCGCTCGAGCGCGGCATCACCGTGAAGACCTACCGCGAGGTGTTCAACGAGGCGGTCTCGAACAAGGAGACGATGCATTCGCTGTTCGACCTCGGCTACCTGAGCCTCCTGGAGCGGGCCCACTTCGAGCAGAGCTACCACCGCATCCTCGCCAAGGTCAGCAAGGTCATCGGGGACCTCGACTACGTGCCGGACGAGTTCGAGACCCTGCCGCGGCTGCTGGCCGACAAGTACGTGGTGAACTTCAGCGTGTTCCAGAGCCTGCCGGACCATTGGGCGATCAACTCGCTGTTCCCGATCGCGCCGCTGACGCGCCTCGACGAGCGCCCCACGCGCGAGGTGACCCTCGTCGACATCACCTGCGATTCGGACGGCAAGATCGACAGCTTCATCGACCTGCGCGACATCAAGCACACGCTGAGCGTCCACCAGCTCAAGCGCGGCCAACCGTACTACCTCGGCATCTTCCTGACCGGTGCCTACCAGGACGTGCTCGCCAACGCGCACAACCTGTTCGGCCGGGTCAACGAGGCGCACGTGCGCCTGGAAGGCGGCGGCTTCGAGATCGAGCTCTACGTCGAGGGGCAGAAGGCGCGGCGCGTGATCCAGAACATGGGTTACCAGGTGCACGAGCTGCACGGCGCGGTCGAGCAGCAGGCCGCCGAGGTCAGGGAGGCGGGAGGCCTCTCGGCCGAGGAGGTCGCGGAGTTCCTCGCCCTCTACGACAGGGAGCTCGTCGGCTACACCTATCTAGAGGCACTCTAGCTCCGGCTCAGAATGGTGCCCGCCGCCGTGGGGCGCCGCCTGTCAGAGCTCCAGGCGCTGTCCGTCGTAGCCGAGCTCCGTGTTGGCGAAGACGGCCCTCGCCTCGGAGAGGAACCCGGCGCCGCCGTCGGCCAGGGGCGGCAGGTGCACCAGCACCAGCCGGCTGGCGCCCGCCGCCGCAGCGACGGAGGCGGCATCCGCCGCGCTCGAGTGGCCGGGGAACGCCCCGCTCGCCTCGTGAGCCAGCAGATCGGCCCCAGCCGCCAGGCGCGTAATCGCCTCTGAGCGCTCGGTGTCGCAGGAGTAGGCGAAGACCCGGCCGGTGCGCCTGTCCTCGAAACGGAAGCCTGCGACCGGCACGGCATGCTTGCCGGGGGCGGCTGTGACGATGAAGTCGTCGGTCTCGAGCACGCGCACGCCCTCGGCCTCCGGGAAGACGTGGTAGCGGAGCTCGGGGTAGTGCGGCCATTGGGAGACGTCGAACACGTCGTGCAGGCGGCGCGCCTGGTTGATGGCCGGCGCGATGCCGTACACGTCGAAGGAGCTGCCGATACCGGCGAGCCACAACCGCTCCATCAGCAGCGGGAAGCCGCCGGCGTGGTCGGCGTGCTCGTGGGACACGACGAGAGCCGTGAGCTTCTTGAGATCCAGCCCATGGGCCAGCAGGCGGTGGGCGGCGTCTCCGCCGCAGTCGATGAGCACCAGCGAGGTCTGGCCCTCGACAGCGAGCATCGTGGTGGTCCTACCTGCGTCCGATAGCGCTGCGCCCGTGCCGAGCAAGTGAACGGTGGCCAAGGTGCTCCTTAACGAGTACTGCCTACGGGCATGATAGCGGTCCAAACGGCGCATCGAGGCGCGATGCTCACGTTCGCGGCCGCACCAGAACGGCCGCGGGGCCGGCATATCATGAGACCCGCGTGGGACCAGTCCTAACGCGCCAGGTCCCGATGCCAGATCCCGATGCCAGACCCAGTGACTCCTCTCACGACCCTGCTGCTCAGGCGGTCGTTCCGATCGACCCGCTAGCCTATCGGCGCGCCATCGGCCGGTTCCCGACGGGCGTGACGGTCGTGACCGTGGTCGACGACGGTGCGCCCAACGGCGGCGTTCACGGCATCACCGCCAACTCGGTCAGCTCGGTGTCGCTCGAGCCGGTGCTGCTGCTCGTCTCGATCGGCAAGGGCGCGAGGTCGCACGACATGATCGCGCGCGCCGGCCGCTTCGCGCTCAGCGTCCTCGCCAGCGACCAGGAGCAGATCTCCGACTACTTCGCCGACAGGCCGGTGCCGCGCCCGGACGACCCGCTCGAGGAGTTCGCCGGGCACCCGGTCGTGAAGGGCGCGCTGTCGCACCTCGTCTGCGACCTGCACGCCGCCGTCGACGCCGGCGACCACACCGTCT
>CAYYOK010000060.1:0-19810 GCA_964473205.1 uncultured bacterium
GCTGTCCGGCAGCGCCAAGAACGCCCGCCTGAGGCTCTCGTCGATCTCCTCCAGCGGCCCAGCGGCGGGCACGACGCCGTCGCGGTAGCGGCCGATCATGCCCAGCGTGCGGTTGAGCAGGTTGCCGAGGTCGTTGGCGAGGTCGGCGTTGATGCGCTCGGCGATGGCCGGCTCGGTGAAGTTCGAGTCGAGGCCGTACGTCATGTCGCGCACCAGGAAGTAGCGCAGCGCGTCGTTGCCGTACTTCTTCTGCAGGTCGAGGGGCCGCACCACGTTGCCGAGCGACTTGCTCATCTTGCGCTCGTCGTACAGCCAGTAGCCGTGGACGTTGAGATGCTGGTAGAGCCGGATGCCGGCAGCCTTGAGCATCGTCGGCCAGAACAGCCCGTGCGGCTTGAGGATGTCCTTGGCGATGAAGTGCTGGACCGAAGGCCAGTAGCGCTCCACGGCGCCGCGGTGGGCGAGCGCCGAGTAGTAGTTGATCAGCGCGTCGAACCAGACGTAGATGACGTGGCTGTCGTCCCACGGCAGCGGGATGCCCCACGGCACCCGCTCGCGCGGGCGGCTGATGCTCAGGTCGCCGATCGGCTCGCGCAGCATCGCGAGGATCTCGTTGCGGTAGCGCTCCGGCCGGATCAGGTCCGGCTTCTCGTGCAGCAGGTCGCGCAGCCACTCGCGATACTTCTCCATGCGGAAGAACCAGTTGGCCTCGGTGCGGTGCTCGAGGGCGATCTCGTGCTGCGGGCAGAGGCCGTTGTCGAGCTCCTTCTCGGTGTAGTAGCGCTCGCACTTCACGCAGTAGAGGCCCGAGTACTCGCCGTAGACGATGTCGCCGGCGTCGTAGACCTTCTGCAGGATCTCGCTGACCACCTTCTTGTGGCGTTCCTCGGTGGTGCGGATGAAGTCGTCGTAGCGGATCCCGAGCCGGTCCCAGGTCGAGCGGAACTGCGCCGCGATCTCGTCGGCGTACGCCTGCGGGCTCTTGCCGTGCGCGTCGGCGGCCTTCTGGATGTTCTCGCCGTGCTCGTCGGTGCCGGTGAGGAAGAACGTATCGTCGCCCCGCAGCCGATGGAAGCGGGTCACGACGTCGACGAGGATCGTCGTGTAGGCGTGGCCCATGTGAGGGGCGGCGTTGACGTAGAAGATCGGGGTCGTGGCGTAGTACGTGCCGGGTGTGCCGAGGTCCGTCAGGGGAGCCGGCGCCGGTTGGGGCTCGGGCGTGCCCATGGGCTGCGCGTCGGCGACGGCAGCCGCTTGAGCGTCCTCGTCGGCAGCCTGAACCTCTGGCTCGAGCACCGTATGCCTGGCGCCGGCGCCACCTGCACCGCCAGCTCCGCCCTCAGAGTCGGCGCGCTGCCTGATGGACTCGTTTCGGTCGAACATCTACGTCCTCCGGGCCGCGCACCGAAGCTGTCGGGGCCGCACGTGGCGCGCGTGGCTGCAACGAAAAAGGCGCCGAAGACCGGCTACGGCGCCCCACCCGAAAGAGCCGTCAAGCTCAGTCAGGATCGAGGCCGTGCAGGGTCATTCGCGGCGCCATCTCGGCGGGAGTATAGCAGGGCACGCATTCGGTTGCCCTAGGACATCGGCCGTCGTGCGAGAAACCGGGTCGAGCGGTTCGCCGGGTCGGCTCGCTCGTGCCGCGCCGCATCGGGCTCGCTAATGGGAGCGTGGCAGAATGCCGCCATGGCCGAACGCGGTCACGACCTATCTGCTGCAGTCAGCGACTTCCGCCGTGCGCGGCGCAGGGCCGACATGAGGGCCATCCTGTCTTACCTGTCCGGCGGCGACCGCCGGCTTTTGCCTTATGAGGATGTGCGGCGCCAGCTTCGCGCCGTCGAGGGAGCGCAGCGCCGGCTGGAGGACATCCCGCTCGATGCGATCGTCGGGAGCGTCGGACGCTACCAGGACTTCACCCGCGAGTTCCTGCCGCTGTTCAACGAGGACGAGAGCCGCTGGGTGAAGGTGAAGCTGGCCATGACCGGCCTCGAAGGGGTCCCACCGATCGAGGCTTACCGGATCGGCGACGCCTACTTCGTCAAGGACGGCAACCACCGCGTGTCCGTCGCGCGGCAGTTGGGCGCCAAGCACATCCAGGGCTACGTGACGCCGGTGCACAGCCGCGTGCCGCTGGGCTCCGACGCCGATCGCGACGAGCTGATCATCGCCAGCGAGTTCGCCGACTTCCTAGACAGGACGCGCTTCGACGCCCTGCGGCCTGAGGCCGACCTGACGGTCACGGCGCCGGGCGTCTACCCGACCCTGCTGGAGCACATCAGCGTGCACCGCTACTTCATGGGGATCGACTTCGACAGGCCCATCGGCTGGGAAGAGGCCGTCGCGCACTGGTACGACGCCGTCTACCTGCCGGTCGTCGAGGCGATCCGCGGCTACGGGCTGCTGGCGCAGTTCCCCGGACGCACCGAGACGGACCTGTACCAGTTCCTGGCAGAGCACCGGGCCAGGCTGGAGCGCGAGTTCGGCTGGAGCATCGAGAGCCCGGCGCTGGCCGAGGGGCTCGCCGGCGGCAACCTCAGGGTCGCCGAGCGGACCAAGGTCTTGGAGGAGGCGGCGCGCGCCGCGGCCGCCAGCGGCGAGCCGCCCAGCCTGGTCGACGCCGTCCTGCTGCTCTTCACCGGCGCCGGATCCGACGCGGACGTCGAGCGGCGTGGGCTCGATTTCGCGGCCAACGAAGGTGCCGTTCCCTACGCTCTGCGCATCGGCAAGCCGAAGGCGCAGGAGCTGCAGAGGCAGCGCGAGTCGTTCCAGCGCGCGAGCGAGGAGGCGGGCGTCAGGGGCCAGTTCGCGCTCAGCGAGGACGACGCGGTCAAGGCCGTAAGGCAGCGCGCCGCCTACGTCGACCTGGTCGTCGCGGGCCTGGCCGAGGCCGGCCCGGCCTCGCCCGCGGAAGCCGGCGAAGGGCGAGGCCGTGCCAAGGCGCGCCCGCCCTCGCTGCGTCCGTTGCTCAGGCGCTGCCCGAAGCCGCTGCTTCTCGTCGGCGCGGCCACCCAGGAGTCGCGCGCGCCACTGGTGGCGTTCGACGGTGGCCCGAAGGCCGAGGAGGCGCTCTACATCGCGGCCTACCTGGCGCTGACGCGGGGCGTCACGCCGGTCGTCGTCAGCGTCAGCGAGCGCGGCCGGCCGGCCAAGGGCAACCTCGCCGTCGCGGAGGAGTACCTCGGCGAGCTCGGTATCGGGGCGCGTCTGGTGTCTGAGCGAGGTCCGGTGGCGATCGCTCTCGCTCGCACGGCGAACGCCTACGGCTGCGACCTGCTGATGATGGGCAGCCGTCGCCTGGTGCCGTGGCTCGAGGAGCTGACGGGCGGCGTGCTCGACGAGGTCCTGGAGGCGGTGACGGCTCCGGGCTTCGGGCCGATATCGGTGCTGGTCACCTAGCCGGCAGACGACCCAACCGGGACGGCAGCCTAGGCGGGTTGCGGACCGAGCTGCTGTAACGCGCGCAGGAACAGCGCCGTCGGCTGGGCGCCCGACACGCCGTGCTGCTCGTCGAAGACGAAGTAAGGCACGCCGCTGATGCCGAAGCCGCGGGCGCGCTCCTCGTCTGACCTGACGGCGGCGGCGAAGTCGTCGCCGCTCAGCACCCGCCGCGCGGCGCCTTCGTCCATGCCGGCCTCGGTCGTGAGGCGCACCAGCGTCTCGTGGTCGCTGAGGTCCTCGCCCTCGGACTGCTGGGCGCGCATCAGCCGCTCCATCACGTGCCCGGCTTCCACGGCGGCATCGGCGGTGCCGCTCGTGCCGCCGGCGGCCGCAGCGTGTACCAGGCGGTGAGCGTCGAGGGTGTTGGCGTGCCGCGACGACTCGAGGTCGAACTCGAGGCCCTCCGACGCCGCCTGCTCGCTGGCGCGGGCCATCATCTCGCCGACCCCCTCGCGGGTCTGACGGTACTTGATCATCAGGTTGTCGACGTTCAGCGGCGCGTTCGAGCGCGGCGCGTTCGGGTCCAGCTCGAAGCTGCGCCACACCACCTCGACCTCGCCTGAGTGCGCGTACTGCTCCAACGCCTTCTCGAAGCGGACCTTGCCGATGTAGCACCACGGGCAGGCTATGTCCGACCAGATCTCGACGACCATCCGCCGAGATTAACCAGCGCCTCTCGCTGCGCGTGTCGCGCGCTCGTCGGTCAGGGGTCCGGCTGATAAGCTGTTCCGTCATGGCCAAGGCCAACGCACTGCCAACGCAAGACCAGGATTTCTCCGGCTGGTACAACGACATCGTCTACCGCGCCGAACTCGTCGACCTGAGCCCCGTCAGGGGCAGCTTCGTGATCAGGCCCTACGGCTGGGCCCTGTGGGAGAACATCCAGCGCGAGATGGACGCGATGTTCAAGGCCACGGGTCACGAGAACCTCTCCTTCCCGCTGCTGATCCCGGTGAGCTTCTTCGAGCGCGAGGCCAAGCACGTCGCGGGCTTCGCTCCAGAGCTGGCGGTGGTGACGCATGCCGGCGGCAAGGAGCTCGAGGAGCCGCTCGCCATCCGCCCCACCTCCGAGACGATCATCGGCGAGCTCTATAGCAAGTGGGTGCAGAGCTACCGCGACCTGCCGCTGCTCTACAACCAGTGGTGCAACGTCATGCGCTGGGAGCTACGGACCAGGCCGTTCCTGCGCACCACCGAGTTCCACTGGCAGGAGGGACACACCGCGCACGCCACCGCCGAGGAGGCCTTGGCCGAGACCTACCAGATGCTCGACGTCTACGCCGATTTCTCCGAGCGTTTCGGCGCCGTGCCGGTGATCAAGGGCGAGAAGACCGAGGGCGAGCGCTTCGCCGGCGCGCAGTCGACCTTGACCATCGAGGCGATGATGCGCGACGCCCGCGCGCTGCAGGCCGGTACCAGCCACTACATGGGCGAGAACTTCGCGCGCGCCTTCAACATCAGCTTCAACGACGTCAACAACCAGCAGGCCTATGCGCACACCACCTCGTGGGGCTTCAGCACCAGGTTCATCGGCGCGATCGTCATGACCCACGGCGACGACAAGGGCCTGATCATGCCGCCGCGGTTGGCCCCGCACCAGGTCGTGATCCTGCCGATCTTCCGCGCCAACGACGAAGGCTCGAAGGCGCCGGTGGTCGAGGCAGCGAAGAGGCTGGCGGCCGAGCTGAGGGCCGCGGGCGTCAGGGTCAGGATCGACGACCGCGATGGCATCTCGCCCGGCCGCAAGTTCAACGAGTGGGAGCAGAAGGGCGTGCCGCTGCGCGTCGAGATCGGCCCTCGCGACCTCGAGCAGGGCGTGGCTACCGTCGCCGACAGGCTCAGTGGCGAGAAGCAGCCGGTGCCGCTGGCCGAGCTGGCCGCCTCGGTGCCGGCAAGATTGGACGCCTTCCACGACGCCCTGTTCGCGCGGGCTCTCAAGTTTCGCGAGGAGCGCACCTTCTTCGCGAACAGCTACGACGAGCTCAAGGAGATGGTCGAGCACGGTTTCGTCTACGCCAGTCACTGCGGAGATCCCGAATCTGAGGCTAGGATCCAGGATGAGACTAGGGCGACCGTCCGCTGCATCCCACTCGAAGGCCCTAGCGCAGAAGGTACTACTTGCATCCACACCGGCAAACCCAGTGGCTACCCCCGCAAGGTGATCTTCGGCAAGGCGTACTGAGCTTGGGCTTGGCGCGAGCCCTCCACCAGGCTCGATCGATGCAGGTGGCCGCGTGAGCCGAGGCCAATCGCGGCCGTCCCTCGGGGACATCCGCGACGCCGGCAAGCTCTACGACCGCGTCTCGCAGGCTCAGGCCGCCATCTTGCAGGCAGCGCTCAAGTCGGGTGTGCAGGTCAGCTTCGGGGAGGGCAGGCGCGCCTCCGACGTCGCGATGGCCCTGCTCAAAGGCGAACGCGACGCGGTCCTGGCCCTGCCGCCGCGCTTCGAGGACGAGCTCGAGTTCGACCTGCAGGTCGTGCGGAGTGCGTTCAACCGGGAGACGTTCGAGCTGCTCCTGGTGCTCGTCGAGCCGCTGGACGAGCAGGCCGTGCGGAGTCCTGAGCGGCGCTCGGCGCTTAGGCAAAGGCTGGCGCGGTTGACTCGCGATCCGGATGCTGATGATCTGTTGGATCTTGGGGAGTAACCGCGGTCTCAGACTGCCTTCCGCGCGCGGATGTGGATCGCGACGATGAGCACGGCTTGTGCGGTCAGCGTCGGCCAGTAGTGCCAAGAAGGACGTATGGCCAGCAGCGCCAGACCGACGATCGTGGCTGCTGCCACGAGGTGCACGACGGCGTCGGTTCCAGGGCGTCCGTAGCGCAGCTGGCTCCACGCGACGATCGCTTGAAGTCCCAGGAATGCCCTCGAGCTCTGGTTGAGCCACGCTACGTCCAGCCACGCCCAGAACGGCGGCGGCGCTATCAACAGGGCTGCCGCGACCAGGAGCACCCAGCCGATCGTCCGGCGCTCGGGCGTTGACGGAGCGATGCCCGCAAGCGACGACTCGTGGCGAGCCAGCGCTTCATCAGACATCCCACCGGTCATGAGCCAGGATAGCCAAGGGGACTTGTCCTGAGCGTCCCAACCGCCCTGGAACAGTACACCACCTTGCCCGTGCCAGCGCTCCGAGAGTAGCGTGGGCCATGCCAAAACCGGCCTCTGGAATCCGCCTGTTCGGCGCCGAGCACGGTATGCGCCTCTTCGCCCCGGAAGGCTGAGCATGGTCATGCCCGCCAGCGAGATACCGGCTGCCGCCACCTTCGGCTTCGACCTCGCCTCGCCGGATCTCCAGCGCGACCCTTACCCCTTCTACGCTCGCCTGCGAGGAGGCGCTCCGCTGGCCGCCATCCCCACTGACAGCCACCCCCGCGGGCGGGTGCTGATCGCCACCGCTCATCCGGGCGTGAGCGCCGTTGCCGGCGACGCGACCAACTTCTCGAGCGACAGCCGCACCGTCTTCCCTGACAGCTCCGGTAGGGAGCCGTCGATGATCAGCCAGGATCCCCCTGGCCATACCCGCCTGCGCTCCAGAGTCGCTGCCGATTTCACGCCCAAACGCGTAGCGGCGCTGGAGGCGTCGATTCGCCGCATCGTCGACGAACGCCTGCACGCTGCCATGGACAAGGGAACCTTCGACCTGATCGAAGATCTGGCGCTGCCGGTGCCGGTGCTGGTGATCTGCGAGCTGCTCGGCATCCCGGAATCGGACCGCCCGGAGCTCGCCCACTGGTCCCACGAGTTCATCGACAGCTCGGGGCTCGGCACGGCGGGTACCGACAACGCCTCCCGCAACGTGGCGGCGAACATGGCGTTGGAGCAGTACTTCGTAGGTTTCGTACAGGCCAGGCAGGTCGAGCCAGACGAGGGGCTGGTGAGCGCCCTGTTGCGGCCGAGCGACGATCCGCTGAGCTTCGCGGAGCTGGTGTCGATGTGCGTCCTGCTGCTGATCGCGGGCCACGAGACGACGGTGAACCTGATCGGCAACGGCGTGCGCACGCTGCTTCGGCACCCGGACCAGTGGCGGCGGCTGGTCGAGGAGCCCGCGCTGGCGGCGGGGGCCGTCGAGGAGTCGTTGCGTTTCGAGCCCCCGGTGCAGAGGGCGCTCTTCCGCGCCAGCCGGGGGCCGGTGGAGCTGGCGGGCTTCGAGCTGGCAGCCGGCGAGCAGGTCCTGGCCGCCATCGCGGCGGCCAACCGCGATCCCTCCGTCTTCGCCGACCCGGACCGCTTCGACATCACACGCCAGCCCAACCGCCACCTCTCCTTCGGCCGCGGCGTGCACTTCTGCCTCGGCGCGCCCTTGGCACGGCTGGAGGGAAGGCTGGTCTTCGAGCGCTTGGCCGCGGCGGCTCCGAGCCTGAGAGTGGTGGGCGAGGATGGTGCCTGGCGCCCGAGCACGATCTTCAGGGGGCTGAGGCGGCTCGGGGTCACGGCAGGCTGAGGTCGAGGCTCTGCGACCTGCCACCAGCCGAGTACTCTGAAGCCAGAAACCTCACTCGACCTGTCTCAACGAAGCCGAGCTCCTACACCCACTTGCGCACACCCGCCGCCCGTGCTAAGTTCTCTCGGCTGGGGCAAGATCCCCACGAGCGCTCGCAGCCCAGAGGCCGAGCGCGAACGAGAGGAGGGTGGGAATGAAGAACGACTTTCCGGGCCTGAGGCCCAGCGCGGCGCCAATCGAATCCCGCCGCTCCTCGTGTGTCGTCCGTCGCGCCGTAGCTAGCTGACCGAATCTTCCCGACCGAGCTAGCGGCAGCCTGAGCTGCCAGAGCGAACGCGAGCCCCACACGTCGAACCAGAACCGCTGAGCGAGTCCCGCGGCAGCGCCGAGTCATCGAGCTCGGTCTGGTCCCCCGGCTTGCCGCATGCCGCCCGCCCACGCTTCAACCCTCTAGCTACCTCGAGAGGAGGGAACATGAACCTGATCAGCACGACCCTGATGGCCGCGATGCTGCGCTCCAAGCAGCAGTCCGTGCGCGGCGCTCCTGAGGAGCGCCTGCGCCGCGCCGGTTACCGCGACGGCGAACGCCGCCCGAAGATCCGCCGCCACTGGACCAACCGCTGAACCCCTGAGCCTAAGCGAGTCTCTACCTAACGCAGCTTAGAGCAGGCGGTTCAACCCGGGATCCAGGCAACTCTCAGCCTCGACAGAACCCGTGGAGAATGAACGATGATCGGTTTCGAACTGAGCCTCAAGCTCGTCACAGACGAGAGACTCGAAGAACTCAGGCGCCAGGCGCGGGAGCACGGGGCTCTCAAGGCCGCGCACAGGGAGCGCCACGCGCAAGCCGGGCCCGCACTTCAGCACGAGCCGCGCTTCACCTGGGAGCTACCCAGCAACCGCAGCGCGAGGAAGCGTGCCTGGTACGCGAGGCTGAGCCCCGCGGCAAGGCGCCATTCCGCGCCCGAGCGAGACGCCAAGCTCAACGACCGCGCCTAACCGAGCGCGAGCAGTGCAACACCAGCGACCATGCCGGCGGCACCGACCAGGCGCCGCCGGCCGCCTTGCTCCGCCAGGAGACGCGTGCCGAGCACGGCCCCGATGAGGATGCTGACCTCGCGCGCAGGTGCGACCTGGCTCACGGGCGTGAACTGCATCGCCGTCAACACCATGATGTAGGCGAGAGGGCTGAGGGTAGCGACTCCGAAGGCGTGCCACTTGTGCTCGCGCCACGCGCGGACGACCTCCTCGCGCCTGGAGAACACGATGGGCATGAGGATCAGCGCCCTGAACAGCTCGCCCGTGTAGGTGAACAGCAGCGGCGCGGCGCCAAGGTGCCCGACGGCGTAGCCGTCCCAGACCGTGTAGAGCGAGATGAACCCGCCTGTCAGCAGGCCGTAGAACAGCGCGGGCCGGCTGCCCGGCCCTGACAGCGATCTGCCACCGGTCAGCACGAACACGCTCAACACCACGAGCGCCGTGCCGCACAGCGCCACCGCGCTCGGCCGCTCGCCCAGGACGAGGATCGCCAGCACCGTGGCGAGAGCCGGCCCGCTCCCTCGCGCCAACGGGTAGACGAGGGAGAGGTCGCCGACGCGGTAACCGCGCTGCAGGAACACGAAGTAGCCGACGTGGATGACAGCCGATACGACGGCGAACAGCAGGTGCGTGAGCGTGAACGTCGGCCGCGCGATCAGGAAGTAAGTGACCGCCACCGGCAGGTAGATGACGGCTGTCATCACCGCGAACAGCCACAGGAAGCCGACGCCGCCCTTCGCCTGCTTGGCGATGAGGTTCCAACTCGCGTGGACGACCGCCGAGCCGAGCACCAGCGCGAGAGCCAGCCCGGTCATCCAGACCCTGCTGCCCAAGGCGCGCTCGGAGTCAGCCGACTCAGCCGATAAGGCCGATACAGGTCAGCCGTTGACGTAAGTCAGCCAATGCTCGAACTCGGGCACCTTGCCGCCCGTCACCTCGAGGTAGCGCTGCCGCATCGCGAGCGAGTACGGACCGGCGCTGCCCGATCCGATCGGCCGCCTGTCGATCGAGGCGACGGGCGTGACCTCGGCGGCCGTTCCGACCATGAACACCTCGTCGGCGATGTAGAGCTCGTCGCGGGTCGCCATCGTGGGGACGACCTCCGTGCCTAGAGACTCGGCGATCTTGATGACGCTGTCGCGGGTGATGCCGCGCAGGTTGACCGAGTGGGCGATGGGGTAGAGCACACCGTCTCTCACCAAGAAGACGTTCTCGCCCGAACCCTCGGCGACGTAGCCCTCCTTGTCGAGCAGCAAGGCCTCGTCGAAGCCGTTCTCGCGCGCCTCCTGGTTGGCCAGCACCGAGTTCACGTAGTTGCCGCCGACCTTCGCCTTGGTCGGGAGGATGTCGCCGGCCGAGCGCCGCCAAGAGCTGGTCATCAGCCTCGCGCCCTTGCGCACTGCCTCCTCGCCCAGGTAGATGCCCCACGGCAGCGTCGCGACCATGAAGTGAAGCCGGTTCTTGCCGGTGTTCACGCCAAGCGACTCGGCCCCGTACCAGATCAGCGGCCGGATGTAGCAGGCGGGGCGGCGGTTGGCGCGGATGGTCTCGAGGATCGCCTCGTCGACCTGCTCGGCCGTGAACGTCACGGGCATGCCGAAGATGCGTGCGGACTCGAGCAGGCGGCGGCTGTGCTCCCTCAGGCGGAACACCGCCGGACCGCGCGCCGTCTCGTAGGCGCGGATGCCCTCGAACACGCTCGTCCCGTAGTGAAGCGCGTGCGTGAGGACGGAGACGGTCGCCTCCGCGCTGGGCACCAAGCGGCCGTCGAAGAAGACGACGCCAGCGTCGAGCGCTGTGGCGGTGTTGGCGTGCTCAGACTGCTCGGAGCGAGGACGGACAGACATCTTTGCCTCCCTGAACCACCAAGCATGGCACGCCGCGCCGGACCGAGTGACGGTGCGGCTGCCCACGCGCTGCGACGAGGCCGCACTTACACTCGAGCAATGAGAGTTCTTGTCACAGGCGGTGCGGGTTACATCGGCAGCGTGACGACGGCTGCCCTGCTGGAGCGAGGGCATCACGTCGTGGTCGTGGACGACCTGCGCACGGGTCACGCAGCGGCGGTACCGGCCGGGGCGAGGCTGATCCGAGCCGCCGTCGCGGACAGGGCCCAGATGGTCGCCGCCTTCGGCGACGAGGGCATAGAGGCGGTGGTTCACTTCGCGGCCGACTCGCTCGTCGGCGAGTCGATGACCGACCCGCTCAAGTACTACCGGCACAACGTGGCCGGCGCGAGCTGCCTGCTCGAAGCCGTGCTGCAGGCTGGCGTCAGGCGGTTCGTGTTCTCCTCCTCGGCCGCCGTGTACGGGACCCCGGCGTCGGTGCCGATACCCGAGGACGCAGCCCTGAGCCCCGAGAGCGTCTACGGCGAGACCAAGCTCGTCGTCGAGCGGATGCTGGGCTGGCTGGTACGCACCAAGGGCCTCGGCTTCGTGGCGCTGCGCTACTTCAACGCCGCAGGGGCCGCCGAGGACCGCGGCGAGCTTCATGAGCCCGAGACGCACCTGATCCCGCTGGTGCTGCAGGTCGCGGCGGGCAGCCGGCCGCACATCTCGGTGTTCGGCGACGACTACCCTACCGCCGACGGCACCGCCGTCAGAGACTACGTTCACGTCCTCGACCTCGCCTCCGCCCACGTCTTGGCCGTCGAGGCCGCGACGCCCGGCGAGGGCAAGATCTACAACCTCGGCAGCGGCCGCGGCTACTCGGTCAGAGAGGTCATCGACGTCTGCCGCCAGGTGACGGGGCACCAGATCCCCGAGGTCACGGCGCCGCGCCGCGCCGGCGACCCGCCCGTGCTGGTAGCCGACCCCAGCCTGGCCAAGGAGCAGCTCGGCTGGGCGCCGCGGCGCGACTCGCTGAGGGAGATGGTCGAGTCCGCCTGGCGGTTCATGCAGCGCAACCCGAACGGCTACCCCAAGTAGCCCCGACGACCGGTAGAAGGTCTCACGAAAAAGCCAGGTAGACTGCCGCTTCGAGCGCCTTGGCGACCACGCCAGCGGCCCGGTCGGCCATTAAGGATCGGCCTGCCCGGTGCTCTAAAAGCTCAGATTGGCCGTGCTAGTCTGTGCTGACTTGGAGACTGCCATGAGACGACTCCTGTTCACCTGCCTACTGATGCTCGCGGCAGTTGCCTCCGCGCAGAGCGGCGCTCCCCTCAGCGGCATCGTCCAGAGCGAGGGGCCGCTCGCCGATAACACCCGCGTAGCGATCCACGTAGTCGACTCTGACAACGTCTGGGGCCTGGAGGTCGCCAGCGTCGTTCCGGTCGGCGGTACCTTCAGGGTCTCGCCCGCGGCCGTGCCGGCCAGCGAGCTGCGCCCGTTCCGCAGCGGCTCCGTCATCCTCCCCGGCATCCAGAACGAGTACCGCGTGCTGCCGGACGGCGTGAACGTGGCCGTAGCGCGCTTCAACATGTACGTCGATCAGAACCTCAACGAGGTGTTCGACCGCGTCCAGGACCGCTGGTACATCGGCGTGCCGCGCCTCGAGAGCCCCCTTGGCTTCTTCACGCTCCTCTACGTCGACAGGGCCGCCACGCTCAGCGGCGCCGGCGTCGAGCTGAACCTGAGCCCTGGGTGGAACGTGTTCACGGTGCGCTTCCCTGACGAGAACCCCGTCTACTCCGTCAGCAGCAGCGTCGACGACATCGTCCTCGACGTGGTCCTCCCCTGAGCGTGGGCGTCTTCCAAGGCTCGACGGCCGCGGGCGGGCGGCGCTTCGCCATCGTCGTCAGCCGCTTCAACGAGCTCGTCACCAAGCAGCTCCTTGACGGAGCGCTCAGCGCCTTCGAACGCCACGGTGCCGCCGAGGGCGCCGTCGACGTGGCGTGGGTGCCCGGCGCGGTGGAGATCCCGCTGATCGCGCGCAAGCTCGCCAGCAGCGGCCGGTACGGCGCCGTCGTCGCGCTCGGCGCCGTCATCAAGGGCGCGACGAGCCATTACGACCACGTCTGCGCCATGGTCGCGTCCGGCGTGGCCGCCGCGTCCGAGGCGAGCGGCGTTCCCGTGATCTTCGGCGTCCTGACGACGGAGACCCTGGAGCAGGCGCTCGACCGCGCCGGCGGCAAGGCCGGCAACAAGGGCGCCGAAGCTGCGATCACCGCCATCGAGATGGCAGACCTCGTGAGCCGCCTGCCTAGCTAGGACTCTCAGCGCCACCCCTGAGCGGCGGCGTAGCCGAGCAGCAGCCGCCTCGCTCCCTCGACGTCGCGTACGTCGCCCACCGCTACCGCCTCGGCGACCAGCGCCAGCGCCTCGCCCACGCGCGGACCGGGCTGCAGCCCGAGCAGCTCCATCACCTCGTCGCCCCTGAGCAGCGGAGCCGCCGGAGGCGCCTCGTCCAGCACGGCTAGAACCCGCGACATCGCGAGCCGGTAGGCGGTTCGGCCGGCGCCGGAGGCGCGGCGGCCCCTGGCGGCCTCGCGGTCGGCGAGCATCAGCTTGAGGAGGTCGGGCAGCAGCTCGCGGCGGCGGTGCACGAAGCGGCGCGCCGACCTCTCGTCAGCGGGGAGCTGCACCATGTGGTGGCGGACCAGGCCCACGGCTTTCGCGACGACCTCGCCCGGCAGACGCAGCCGCGTGAGGACCTGCCCCGTCAGCCGCGCGCCCTCCTGCGCGTGGCCGTGGAACCTGACCCTGTCGAAGTCGTCGGTGGACCTCGTCGGAGGCTTGCCGACGTCGTGCAGCAGCGTCGCCCAGCGCAACGCCGTACCGGCGTCGGGGAACCCCTTCACCAACTCGGCCAGCGCCTCGATGCTGTGGTCGAGCACGTCGAGGTGATGCAGGCCGCGCTGCTCGACGCCGCGTCCCGCCACCAGCTCGGGGAGGTAGAGCCTGAGGAGCCCGAGGTCCTCGAGTAGCCTCACGCCGCCGGCGGCGCGGCCGCTGAGCAGCAGCGAGCTGAGCTCGGCGCCGACGCGTTCCAGGGCTGGGATGGGCAAGCTGCCGGCCGCCTGAGCGGCCGCGAGCCGGCCGACTGCTGTGCGGGTCTCGCCCGCCAGCTCGAAGCCCAAGGTGGCGGAGAAGCGCGCCACCCGCAGCAGCCTGAGCGGATCTTCCGCGAGGTTCGCCTCGCGCGGTGCGCGCAGCACGCGCTGCCTCAGGTCGACCGCCCCGCCCGTCGGGTCGATCAGCTCACCGTCTTCGGTGAGCGCCAGCGCGTTGATGGTCAGGTCGCGGCGCCACAGGTCTCGCTCCACGGCGGCCCTGAGCCGCTCGGAGCTCGTGATGCCCGCCTCGCCCCCCTCGTCGACCTCGCCGTAGAACCGCAGCGGCGTGAAGTCGTGGGTCTGTGTCGCCCCGCCGGCCTCGGCCTGGCGGACCACGACCCGCCAATGCCCACGCTCCTCGTCGAGGCAGAACAGCGAGCCGCCCGTGAGCTCTGCGCAACGTGCCGCCTCGGCCGCCGGGTCGTGCACCAGCCAGTCGAGGTCGTTGGGCTCCTTGCCCAGCAGCAGGTCCCGCACCGCGCCGCCGACCAGGACGCCCGCGGACGGCCACGGCTTACACTTGCTCGTGTCCGGAGTCCGTGTCAGCGCGTCGCGGCCGCGCCGGAACAGCCGGCGCCAGAGGTCGGGTCCTGCCATGGGATCGATTACAGCACGCACCCAGCGCGCCCTGCGCGTCGGCCTCACCGGCAACATCGGCTCGGGCAAGTCGAGCGTGGCCAGGCTCCTGGAGCGGCGCGGCGCGGTGGTCATCGATGCCGACGCCCTGGCGCGTCAGGCGACCGAGGACCCCGTCGTGCTCGACCGGATAGCGAGCGAGCTTGGCCGCGACCTGATCGTCACGGTCGATGGCCGCGACGTCGGCCTCGACCGCGCCGCGACCGCACGCCTCGTCTTCGAGGACCGCGCGGCCCTGGCCAAGCTGAACGCCATCGTCCACCCCTGGGTGGCCGCGCGCCGCGCGGAGATCGAGGCGGCGGCCCTGCAGGCAGACCCGCCGGCGACCGCCGCGCCGACCTCGGCTGCCGCGGCGCCGCGGCCCGTCATCGTCAACGACATCCCGCTGCTCTACGAGAACGGCTTGGAGGCCGGGTTCGACGTGGTGGTCGTCGTGTACGCGCCGCGAGACGCGCGCGCCGCGCGGGTGCTCGAGCGCTCGGGGCTCAGCTTGGAGGAGTTCAACAGGCGCGACGCCGCTCAGATGCCGCTGGCCGAGAAGGCCGCGCGCGCCGACATCGTCGTCGACAACTCGGGCGACCCAGCCGACCTCGAGACGGAAGTGGCGCGGCTGTGGGACGAGTTGACCGCCCGCAGCCGCGCCACCTAGACGGCCCTAGAACCTAGAGCCGCTGACTCTGAGTCGTGCTTACCAGTCGATGCCGGTGTGCGAGAAGCTGCGCACCGCGTTGCCGTCGACGTAGCCGTAGGAGTAGCTGCCTCCGAGCCTGTCGGCGACGAAGGCGAGGAAGGCCGCCAGGGCCTCGCCCGCGCTGTCGGCCGCGTCGAAGTCGACGCCGCCCGGTGCGAAGCCGACGATCATGCCGAGCTCGGCCACGACGGACTGCGACAGCGTGCGCATCGCCGCGCTGTCGTCCGAGATCGAGAACGACGAGACCCCGGCCGGGATCAGCGGCCTCAGGCCGGCGAGCGAGGCGGAGAGGCCGAGCCCCTGCTGCCGGGCGAGCAGCGCGTCGTCCATCGCTCCGGTGGTGGTGGCGATCAGCGCGTAGCCGTCGACCACCGCGGTGCTGACGCTCATCATGCTGCCGAAGGAGTAGTCGGTCACGGCGACGCCGCCGACCGTGCGCGAGACCGGCGGGGTCTGCGCGCCGAAGCCGTCGGGGCTGGTGAACGAGGAGAGCATCATCGACGCCATCATGAACAGCTCGGACAGGCCGGCCTCGGCGGCCGCCGCGTCGCGAGCGGCGATGACGTAGACCGAGTCGCCGAGCGGGTTCTCGATGGCCATCCCGATCTCGGCCGTGGGGGCGGAGGCGGCGCTGACCACCGCCATCTCGCTGCCCATCCAGCCGATCAGCAGGCGGTTGAGGTCGACGCCGACCATCTCGGCGAGCAGGCCGTCGACGTCGTCGATGCCGAGCTCGGGCGAGCTCTCGACGACGCCCTTCAGCCAGCTCCACCAGCCCTGCAGGTCGAAGGTGGCGACGCTGTAGCCGACGGTGCTGGGGCTGACGAACGCGGAGGCGCCGTCGGTGACGGCCGCGGCGTTGCTCAACAGGGCGTGCACCTGTGGGTCGCTCGCAGGGTTGCCGAGCGCGCGCAGGTTGCGGCCCTCGAGGCCGTCAGCGGCGATGGTGGTGACGCTGCCGAACATGCCGCCGGCCTCGAAGGCGCCGGAGAGGCGGGCGATGACGTTGTCGAAGCCCATGCCGGCACCGAACGGTGCGACGGTCCTGATCACGGTCGGCAGGTCGAGGAAGAAGTAGCCGTTGGCGGTGCCGAGCTGCCCAACGGTCGAAGCGAAACCGGCGTTGCTGACGAGACCCGGCTCGTTGGAGCCCTGGTAGCGGCGCAGGACGCCGCGCAGCACGTCGGGGTTGGAGGAGATCGCGACGACGTCATCGAACTGAGCGTGCGAGACGGTCGAGAAGGCGGCGCTGAGCTCGTCCATGCCGCCCATGTCGTCCGGGTCGACGGGGAGCGTTCTGACCGTGAAGGTGATGCTGCCTTCGGTGAGCGTCTGCACCTCGCCCTCTTGCTGGGCGTAGAACTCGTTCAGAGCGTCGGCGGCTGCGGGGGTGACCCGCGCGATCATCGTTATCGCCGGCAGCGGGTTGAAGGAGGCGACCGAGATGCCGATCCATGCTTCTTGGCCGATGACGTCGAGCAGCTCGACGCGCTCCAGCACCGCCGAGAAGCCGGGGTCGACCGCTTCCTCTTCGCCGCCCATCGCGGCACCGAGCAGGCGGCTCAGGTCGAGGCGGTCCCACTCGTCGGTGAAGACCTGGATCTTGGCTTCGTGGGCGGCGAGACCCTCGACGCCGACCACCAGCACGGACTCCTGCGGCAGCAGGTTCGTGAGGTCGGCGGCCAGCGCCACACCAGCGAGCAGTGTCGCGAGCAACGTGGTCAGTAGCGAGTTGACGATCTTGGGTGCAAGCTTCATCCGGTCCTCCGTCGTGTCAAACTTGCCCATTCTAGACGGCGAAAGTGGACTCGCATGAGACCCCGCTCACGTAGGAGCGGCGCTCACTTAGGCGCGGCGCTCGCGCGGGAACGGCGCCAGCTCGAGCGCGCCGCTCGCACGGGCGCGGCCCTGCCTCGCGGCGACCCTCACCTCAGCGACATCGCGGCCTCGACCACGGCCGCGCTCGAGAAGCCCAGCTCGCGCATCAGCTCTCCCCCCGGACCCGACGCGCCGAAACGGTCGAGCGCGACCACGCGGCCATCCGCGCCGGCGTACCTGTGCCAGCCGATGCTGGCACCGGCCTCAACCGTCACCCGCGCCCGCACGCCGGGCGGCAGCACCGAGTCGCGGTAGGCCGGGTCCTGAGCCTCGAACAGCTCCCAGCTCGGCATGCTCACTACCCTCGTCGGCACGCCGCGCGACTCGAGCTCGGTCCTCGCCTCCAGGCAGATGGAGACCTCGGAGCCGGTCGCGATCAGCAGCAGCTCCGGCGTCCCGGACGACTCCGCCAGCACGTAGGCGCCCTTGGCCACGCTGCCGGCCGGCACGTCCAGGTTCGGGAGGTTCTGGCGCGAGAGAGCCAGCGCCGTCGGCCCGTGCTTGCGCTCCATGGCCACCTCCCAAGCCTGGGAGGTCTCGTTGCCGTCGGCCGGGCGGATCAGGACCATGTTCGGCAGCGCCCGCAGGCTGGCGAGATGCTCGACCGGCTGGTGGGTGGGGCCGTCGCCGCCGAGCCCGATGCTGTCGTGCGTGAACACGTAGACGACGGGCTGCTCCATCAGCGCAGAGAGACGCAGCGAGGGCTTGAGGTAATCGGAGAACACCAGGAAGGTGGCGACGAACGGCCGCAGGCCGCTGAGCGCGAGGCCGTTGGCGATCGCGGCCATCGCGTGCTCACGGATGCCGAACCTGACGATGCGGCCGGCGTGGGAGCCGGGGCGCATCGCCGACTCGCCCTCGATGTCGGTGAAGTTCGAGCCGGCCAGGTCGGCCGAGCCGCCCAGCAGCTCGGGTACGCGCTTGGCGAGGGCGTTGATCGCGTCGTTGGAGGCCTTGCGGGTCGAGATCGACTTGCCGGGCTCGAAGCTGGGCAGATCGTCGGCGAAGCCGCCGGGCAGCTCGTGAGCGAGCAGCCTGTCGAGCTCGGCCGCCTCGGCCGGGTAGGCGGAGCGGTAAGCGCTCAGCAACTCGCGCCAGGCCGCGCTGGCCGCCGCGCCGCGCACGGCGACGGAGCGCATGTGCTCGCTGACGTCGGAGGGCACGCTGAAAGCCGGCCAGTCGATGCCGAGGTGGCGCTTGCTGAGAGCCACCTCCTCCTCGCCCAGAGCGGAGCCGTGGGCCTTGGAGGAGCCGGCGAGGTTGGGCGAGCCGTAGCCGATCTGCGTCTTGACGGCGATCAGGCTGGGCTTGCCCGACTCGGCCTCGGCGGCCGCGATGGCGGAGCGCAAAGCGCCCAGGTCGTTGCCGTCGGTGACCTGCTGCACGTGCCAGCCGTAGGCGCGATAGCGCGCCTGCACGTCCTCGGAGAAGGTGATGTCGGTCTTGCCGTCGATCGAGACGCCGTTGTCGTCGTAGAGGACGATCAGCTTGCCGAGGCGTTGGTATCCGGCGAACGACGACGCCTCCGAGGCGACGCCCTCCATCATGTCGCCGTCGGAGGCGATCACGTACGTGCGGTAGTCGAACAGCTCGAAGCCTGGGCGGTTGAAGCGCGCGGCCAGGTGAGCCTCGGCCAAGGCCATGCCGACTGCGGTCGCGATGCCTTGACCGAGCGGGCCTGTCGTCGTCTCGACGCCGGCCGTGTGACCGTGCTCGGGATGCCCAGGGGTCTTGGAACCGAGCTGGCGGTGCCTGACCAGCTCCTCCATCGGGAGGTCGTAGCCGCTGAGGTGCAGCAACGAGTACTGCAGCATCGAGCCGTGGCCGGCCGACTGCACGTAACGGTCGCGGTTCGGCCACGAGGGATCGCGCGGGTCGTGCTCCATGAACTCGGCGAACAGCAGGTAGCCGATGGGTGCCGTTCCCATCGGCATGCCGGGGTGCCCCTCGCCCGACTTCTGGGTCGCGTCCATCGCCAGGGCGCGAACCGCGTTGATCGTGCGCAGTGTCACCTGCTCAGCCGAGTCGTGGCCTTCGTTCATGATCCCTCCAAGGGCTCGTCGTTCGTTCGTCAGGTGCCCGAGGAGGGCTCCAGCGACTTGCGTGCGCGCCGGCGGTCGATGTCGTCCCTGACCGCCTGCCCGGTCTCCCAATAGTGTCTCTCCAGCTCGTCGCGGACCGCGAGGCGCGGCACGGGCCGCGGCTTGCCGTCGTCACCGAGCGCGACGAAGTTCAGGTGGCCGACGGTGCAGAGTCTGCGGTCCCCGGTGAGCGGGTTCTCGCCGTGCACCTCGCAGCGCACGATCATGCTGGTGCGGCCCGTCCACACCACGCGGCTCTTCACCTCGATGATCTCGCCGACGTAGATGGGGTTGCGGAAGTCGATCGGCTCGGTCGAGGCGGTCACCGCCACCGAGCGGCAGAAGCGGATCGCCGCCACCGCCGCGTTGATGTCCATCAGCTCCATCACCCTGCCGCCGAACAGCGAGCCGAGCGCGTTCGCCTGGTTGGGGAACACGCTGTCGACGGTCACCACCCAGTCGGAGTGGCGAGTCCCGTCGGAGCTGGAGTTCAGAGTCGGGTCAGGCGGCACCAGGACAGTATAGAAGAACGTCCCTGGCGGCAGGTTCCGACGCGCTCGCGCTCGGCGCCTCATAGGGTCCTCGGCGTCGCGTCGAGCGCCGTGGCGGTTCGGCA
>CAYYOK010000061.1:0-484 GCA_964473205.1 uncultured bacterium
GCGCCGTGCCCGACGTCCTCCCAGCTGGCACGACCCATGGCCGTCACGTCCTTGGCGTGCAGCCTGACGACCTGGTCGCCGAAGCGACCCAGCAGCTCGAGCGGCGACAGCCCGACCGCGGCCACCCAGCCGACGTCCAGCTCCAGCTTGAGCCCGGCCGCCAGGCCGGCGGCGGCCAGCGCCTCGAGCCCGGTGCGGCCGTCTTCTACGTTCAGCTCGAAGTCGTGGTTGTGGTAGGCCAGCCCCATCCCGGAGTCCGCGACGCGCCTGGCCAGCGCGCCCAGCTCGCTGCCGAGGGCGTGCCAGCCGCTGGCGGTATCCGGCCGGTCCTCCTCCTGCAGCCAAGGGACGACCAACAGCGGGGTCCCCAGCTCCTGGTGGTACCGCAGGCTGGCGCCGAGGTCCTCTCGCAGGGTGGCCAGGGCGACGTGCGCCGAGGCGACGGCCAAGCCGTTGGCGGTTAGCTGCTCGCGCAGCCAGGCGG
>CAYYOK010000061.1:494-19761 GCA_964473205.1 uncultured bacterium
CTCGACACCGGCCAGCGAGGCCGTCTCGACGCCGTCGTAGCCGGCGGCGGCGACCAGCGGCAACAGCTCCTCCAGACCCTTGCCCGACTTCCTGACCGTGTAGAGCTGGAGCGCCAGCCGCGGGAGAGAGCCGCTCACGACGCCACCGGACGCCAGCCCAGCGCCAGCTGGTCGGCCTCGCTGAGGCGGGCGGGGCGCTCCGGCCGGCTGATGACCTCCTGGCGCCGGCCGCTCGCCGCCGCCGCGACGGCGCCGTCGAGCACGTCGATCACGTGCGCGGCCAGGGCGCCGCTGGCTCTGGCCGGACGGTTCTGCGAGCTGGCCAGCGCGAGCTCCAGGGCTCCGATGCCGCGGGCGTTCTCGACCCAGCCGGGTCCGAGCGGCAGCTCCTCCCACACCTGCGCGTTAGAGCGCCGCACGCGCAGCGGCCCGCCGAAGGTGTTCGGGTCTGGCACCGACATCGTGCCGGTCGTCCCGAACACCTCGAAGCGCGGCAGGTCGGTTGCCGCGACGTCGAACGTGGTGAGCAGCGTCGCATGCACGCCCGAGACGAACTCGAGCAGGAGCGTCACGTGCGTGTCGGTGTCGACGCCGAACGCGGCTCCTGCGCGCGGCCCAGAGCCGATGGTCCGCGTCGCGAACCCCCTGGTCGCGGAGGCCGCGACCGACCGTACCGGCCCGAAGAAGTTGACGAGCGCGGTGACGTAGTAGGGCCCCATGTCGTAGAGAGGGCCGGCGCCGGGCTGGAAGAAGAACTCGGGGGCGTGATGCCAGCTCTCGGGCCCGCGCGAGACCATGTGGGCCACCGCGGCGAACGGCGTGCCGATGACGCCGGCGTCGAGCGCAGCGGCCGCGGTCTGCTGGCCGGCGCCCAGGAAGGTGTCGGGAGCGCCGCCCAACGGCAGCCCCAGCTCCGTCGCCAGGCGCAGCAGGCTGCCGGCGGAGAGCGAGTCGATCGCCAGCGGCTTCTCGGAGTAGACGGCCTTGCCGGCTCGCAGCGCCCTGCTGTTCACGTCGAGATGGGCAGCCGGCACGGTCAGGTCGATGACGAGGTCGACCTCGCCGAGGCTCAGCAGGGTGTCGAGGTCGGTCGCGCGGGGCACGCCGAACTCGGCCGCCCTGGCGCTGGCACGCTCCAGGTCGAGGTCGGCGAGCGCGACGACGCGAACGCCCGACGCCGCCGTCAGGTTCTTGAGGTAAGCGCTGCTTATCGTGCCGCAGCCGACGACACCGATACCGACCGTCACGATGCTCCTCCTAGCCGACCAGCTTGCGGCTCAGCGCAGCGAAGGTCTCGTCGGACACGCCAGCCGCCGCCAGGTAGTCGACGGCGCCGCCGAAGCGAGCGTCCAGATGCGCCAGAGCCGGCTCGAGCAGGTCGGGGGTCGCGCCGAGCAGGCGCTCGAAGTCCGTTCGAGGGATGCCGCGCTGCTCCGCGTCGGCCAGCAGGCGGATGCGCAGCGGCCCGATGCGGTCGTGGGTCAGCGCGAAGTCGTCGATGATGGTCTGGCGGTCGACGCCGACGGCCTCGAGGAGCAGCGCCGCCACCAGCCCCGTGCGGTCCTTGCCGGCCGTGCAGTGGAAGAGCGCCACGCCCTCGGCCTCGGCCAGCAGCCGGGTGGTCTCGGCGAACGCCTTCGGCGCGTGGTTGAGCGCGGCGATGTAGAAGGCCGTGATGTCGAACCTGTCGGCAGGCTGGTCGCCGGCCTCGTCGATGTAGCCCCAGACCTCGACGTTGTGGACCGCGACGCCAGGGAGCCTGGTCAGCCGGCTGACGTCGCGCGCGATCTCCATCTCCTGGCGCAGGTCGACGACCGTCGTAAGCGGCAGGCTGGCGAGGAGGTCGAGGTCGGCGTCGGTCAGCTCGAACGGCGCGTCCGAGCGCAGCAGCCTGCCCGAGAGCGTGTACCCGCCGCGAGATACCGGCAGGCCACCGAGGTCGCGGGTGTTGAGCGTGCCGGCTAGTGGCAGGAACCTGTGGCTGTGCGCTTGGCTTATGAGCGTCATCCTGCCGATGCTACCGCGCTGCGGGCACGGCGGAGCCCTCGGGCCGTCAGGCCAGTGCCAGGCCGCCTCCGGCCCCCGCCAGGATGCGGATCCCTTCGGCGGTAGCCAGGCTCGCCTTCAGCGCCGCAGCGTCTGACCTCGCCACGAGCAAAGGCGCCGCGGTGGCTTGGAGCCCCAGCGCGGTCAGCAGGTTGGTCAGGCCGGTGGGATCGGGGTGCTCGAGCCGCAGCTCGATCAGGGCGGCCTGGCGCGCGAGGCTCGCCGCTGGATGTGGCGTGTCGAGCCAGTCGATGAAGAACGGCACGTGGCCGCCGAAGCCGTGGCCTCCCAGGATCACGAGGCGCCAGCGCAGCTCGGCTCCGGCCAGCGTGCGCCGCGACCCCTCGAGCAGGTGCGTGCTCAGCCCGAGCGCCTCGGCCCTCGCCACCAGCGCGGCGCCGTCGTCGGTGCTGGCGCACCAGGTGAAGAGCTCCGGTGAGCCTAGGTGGGCGATCGAGCGCCGGTAGGTGCCCGTCACCTCGCCCTCCGGGTCGGGAGCCATCAGCTCGAGGTACGCGTCGGCACCGAGGCCGACAAGGGCGTTGTGAGTCCCTTGGCCCGGGTGGCGTCCGCCCGGTGTGGCCGACAGGCCGGTCTCGGAGAGGAGCCAGGCCGCCATCGCATCTAAGTCCGGTCCGGCGACGATCAGGTGGTCGAGAGAGCTCACGTTCTCGATGCTACTCTGGCCGGCATCTGATCTAGCCGGCCTGGTGGTCTGGCCGGTGTGACTCGGCGTGAGCCGGTCGGCTAGGCGACCGAACGAGAGACCCGCCGCGGGAGGCTGCAAGGATGAAGTGGGAAGACAGGGGCAGAAGCGCGAACCTCGAGGACAGGAGGGCGGCCGGCAGGCCCGCCAGGGCGGGCGGCGGTGGTGTCGGTGGCGCCGGCATCCCGCTCGGCATCGGCGGCCTGCTGCTGATCGTCGCGATCAGCGCCATCACGGGCGTCGATCTGCTCTCGCTGCTCGGCCTCGGCACGACGCCCGCGCCGTCGACGACGAACGTGCCCGTCACCCAGCAGGAGCTGGCGACCGAGGAGGGCAAGGTGCGCTTCGTGTCGTTCGTCCTCGACGACATCCAGGACACCTGGTCGGCGATCTTCGACAGGAGCGGGCTGCAGTACCCCGACGCCCAGATGGTGCTGTTCCGCGAGGCGGTGCAGTCCGCCTGCGGCGTCGCGCCATCGGCCGCCGGGCCCTTCTACTGCCCCGCCGACAGGAAGATGTACATCGACCTGTCGTTCTACGACGTGCTGAGAGAGCGTTACGGCGCGCCCGGCGACTTCGCCCAGGCCTACGTCATCGCCCACGAGATCGGCCATCACGTGCAGAACCTGCTCGGCACGCTCGGCGATGTCCAGAGCGCGCAGCGCGCCCAGCCGGCCAACGCCAACCGGCTCTCGGTGGCGCTGGAGCTGCAGGCCGACTGCTACGCGGGCGTGTGGGCCGCCAGCGCCGGCTCGCGCGGGCTGCTCGAGCGCGGCGACCTCGAGGAGGGCCTCGGTGCCGCCGCGGCGGTCGGTGACGACAGGCTCAGCGGCGCCAGCGGGCGCATCGTCAACCAGGAGAGCTTCACCCACGGCACCTCGGCGCAGCGGATGCAGTGGTTCCGCACCGGCTACGACACCGGCGACCCGCAGCGCTGCGACACGTTCTCGGCCCTGTAGCCCTGCCGTGTGGCAGGGGTCTCGAGCGGTGGGCTATCGCAGTGACCTTAGGCAGTGACCTTAGGCAGTGACCTAAAGCTGCGACCTAGAGCAACGCGTCCACCTCGGCGACCTGTGCCGCGCTGAGCCGCCAGTCCGCCGTCCGCGCGTTGCGCTCGACCTGCTGCGCCGACGTCGCGCCGGCGATGACGCTGGCCACCGGCTTGTGAGCCAGGAGCCACGCGAACGCCAGGTCGATCAGCTCGCGGCCGTGGCTGGCGGCGTAGTCGCCGAGGCGCTCGACGGTCGCCAGGTTCTCGTCGGTGAGGTGAGCCTCCCAGCGCGGGTTGCCGGTGATGCGCGTGCCCTGCGGCAGCGGCTGGCCGGCGCGGTACTTGCCCGTCAGCAGCCCGCTGAAGAGCGGGAAGAACGGCAGGAAGGCGAGGCCCAGCCGCTCGCAGGCGGGCAGCACCTCGGCCTCCGGGTCGCGCTTGAGCAGGCTGTACTCGTTCTGGACGCTGACGAAACGCGGCCCTGCGCCGGCTGCCGCATTGGCCTCGCCCAACTGATCGGCCGAGAAGTTCGAGCAGCCGATCTCGCGCGTCAGGCCCGCTTCGACGAGCTCGGCCAGGGCGCCCAAGGTGTCGGCGATCGGCACCTCGGGATCGGGACGGTGCAGCTGGTAGAGGTCGACGTGGTCCATCCTCAGGCGCCTGAGGCTGTCGGCCAAAGCGCTCTTGACGTACTCGGGCCGGGCTCCGCCAGCCAGCTGAGCGTTGCTCATCCCGAACTTCGTGGCCAGCACGACCTCGTCGCGGCGGCCCTCCAGCACGCGGCCGAGGAACGCCTCGCTGTCGGTCTCGCCGTAGATGTCGGCCGTGTCGAAGAACGTCACGCCGGCGGCGATGGCGGCGTCGACGACGCTCTTGGTGGCGGCCAGGTCGAGGCGGCGCCCGAAGTTGTTGCAGCCGAGCCCTACGACAGAGGCGTCGAGCGATCCGATCTTCCTAGTCAGCATGTCTATCCCTCCTCGGTCCCGGGCCGGTGCCCGTGGGACCAGTGCCTTGATCTGGCCATGCAGCCTAACGCGCGCTGCCGAACGCGACGCGCGCCGCCGCCAGGTCGTACATCGCGTGCCCGACGCTCTTGAAGATGGCGTAGCCGTTCGTGGTCCTGAGGTCAGGAGCGGCGTCGATCACGTCGACAAGCGTCTCGGCGCCGTCCCAGCTCCACTCACCAGCCTCGGAGGCCTGGATCAGGTCGCCGGCCTCGGCCCTCGCCCCGTCGATGGTGTCGACCACCACCCTGTCGGCTCCGCTCACGACAGCAGGGGAGAGCTCCGCCATGTCGTGGCGGAACGCCCCGACGGCGCACACGACGGCTCCGGGCCGAGGCCTGATGGTCAGTACCGGGGCGCTGCTCGTGGTCGCAGTCACGATGATGCTGGCAGCGGGCACGACCGAGTCGGGATCGTCGGTGATGCTGGCCGCGAGGCCGTCGGCACGCAGGTCGGCGGCGAGCGCGCTGGCGCGGCCCTCAGAGCGCGAGGCGATGACCACCTCGAGGGGTGCGCCGCGCTCGCTCAGGCCGGCCATCAAGGCTTCGCAGTGGCCGCGCGCCTGGTCGCCGGCGCCGAACACGAGGAGCGGGCCTGGCATCTGCGCGGCCGCCTCGCCCAGCAGGTGACGGAGCGCCAGGAGGCTCAGCGCGGCCGTCCGCCTGCGCGTCACCGTCCCGCCTTCCAGCAGGGCGAGACGCTCTCCGGTGGCCGCGTCGGCGACTATCATCTCGGCCGTGATCGTCGGCAGACCGGTGGCGGCGTTGCCAGGGTGCACGGTGACGACCTTGGTGATGCTGAGTGCGTCGTCGGAAGCTGGCATGCACAGCAGCGTGCCGCGCTCCAGCGGCAGGGCGGTGCGCTCGGCGATGCGCAGCTTCCCGGCGGCGAACTCCCGCAGCACCAGCGCGATCTCGTCGGCGAGCGGACCGTAAGGGAGCAGGGCTTCCGTCGCGGCGGCGCCCAAGACCTGGAGGCTCATCGCGAGTAGCGCTCGGGATCGTAGAGGCCGCTGACCAGCAGGCTGGCGAACGCGCCTTCCGGCCTGCCTCCCACGAGGTCGGCGACGATCTTGCCGCTGACAGGAGCGGCGCTGACTCCCATCATCGCGTGGCCGGTGGCGACTATCAGGTTCTTGTGGCTGCGGCTGCGTCCGAGGTAGGGAAGGCCGTCGGGGCTGAGCGGCCTGAAGCCGTGCCAGGGTCTGGCCCTGGCGAGGTCCTCGCGCCGCAGCCCCGGCAGCGCCCGCAGCCCCGAGTCGATGATGCCCTTGACGCGCCTGGCCCCCACGTCGTCGTCGAAGCCCGCCAGCTCCATCGTCCCACCGATGCGCAGAGCGCCGGCGAACGGCGTGATCGCGACCCGCGCCTCGGTCAGTATCGACGGCGTCCTGAGCGGCAGCGGCGGCCCGGGCAGCGTGAGGCTGTAGCCCTTGCCCGGCTCGAGCGGCAGCCTCAGTCCGACCTGCTTCGCCACTGCGGTGGACCAGCTACCGGCGGCCAACACCACCTGCGGCGGCGTGAACGTCTCGCCGTTGGTCGTGACCGTGACGGCTTCGCCGTCGACCCCGAGCGACGCTCGCGCGCCGTAGCTCAGCTCCACGCCCTGAGCTGCCAAGGCTTCTCGCAGCCGGGACATCAAGGCGGCGGGATCGAGATGGGCGTCGGAGGGGTAGAGCACCGCGCCCGCGATCTTGAGCTCGACACCAGGCTCGAGCTCGGCGAGCTCGCCAGGGCTCAGCTCGACGGCGGGCGCGCCTGCGGCGCCGAGGCCCCAGGCGTTGGCCTTGGCCGCGGCGGCCAGCTCGTGCTGGTGTCCCTCGTGGCTCTCGCTCAGCATCAGCAGCCCGCGCTGCTCGAAGCCGAAGGCGCCGAGCTCGGTGGCCAGCTCGCGGTACGCCGCCGCGCTGGCGAGGTTGAGGGCGAGTATCTGAGGGGCCGCGCGCTCGGCGCGTCGCTTGGATGACGCGCGCCAGAAGCGATACGCCCAGCTCAGCAGCGCCGGCGAGGCGCGGGGCCGTAGGTAGAACGGGCTCTCCGGGTTGGCCATCCACTTCACGCCCTGCCACAGGACCCCTGGGGCCGCCAGCGGCAGGCAGTGGCTCGGCACGATCATCCCGAGGTTCCCGAACGAGGCGCCGGCGTCCTGCTCGGAGCCGCTCTCCAGCACCCTGACGGCGTGGCCCTCGCGGCTGAGGTAGTACGCGCACGACAGGCCGACGATGCCGCCGCCCACGACGACGACCTCGCGGCGGCGGGTCATCAGGCGACGTTCCAGAGGCAGCGCGGGCGGGTGGCTGGCTCGGTGGCCATCAGGCGATGCCCCAGCGGAACGGGTCGTTCGGATCGAGGATGAGCCGCGCGTCCGCCGTCACGAAGGCGTGGCCGCGGATGACGGGCAGCACCTCGCCGGTGGGCGAGAGCCGGTAGTGCGCCTCGAACACGCTGCCGATCACGCTCTCCTGGCGCCAGACGGTTCCAGGAGCCAGTTTGCCGTCGGCCGCGAGGCACGCCAGCTTGGCGCTGGTGCCGGTGCCGCAGGGCGAGCGGTCGTAGGCGGTGCCGGGGCAGAGCACGAAGCTGCGGCTGTCGGCCGTCTGGCTGGGAGCGAACAGCTCGATGTGGTCGACGAGCGCTCCGTCGGCGCCGGTCACACCCGCGGCCGCGAGCGCGTCCCTCATGGTGATCGCCTGGGCGGTGAGCTCCGTCAGGTTGCTGGTGTCGACCCTGAGGCCGTGGTTCTCGCTGAGGAAGAACCAGTTGCCGCCCCAGGCGACGTCGCCGCTGACCTCGCGCAGCGCGCCGGCAGGGTCGGGGACGCTGACCTTGACGCCCTTGGCGTGCCGATAGGCGGGCACGTTGTGGACGCTGACGCCGCCGTCGGCGTGGAGCTCGCAGTCGACGGTGCCGACGGGCGTCTCGACCTGGTGCCGTCCCGGCCCGATCCTGCCTAGGTGCGCGAGGGACGCGATCAGGCCGATGGTGCCGTGCCCGCACATGCCCAGGTAGCCGACGTCGTTGAAGAAGATGACGCCGGCCGCGCTACGTGGATCCAGCGGCCGGCACAGCAGCGCTCCGACGAGCACGCCGGAGCCGCGCGGCTCGTTCACGACGGCGCGCCGCAGGTGGTCGAAGCGCTCCCTGAGCAGCTCGAGGCGCTGGTGGATCGGCCCGGAGCCCAGGTCGGGGAAGCCGCTCAGCACGAGGCGGGTCGGCTCGCCGCCGGTGTGCGAGTCGACGACGTGCAGCTCGGCAGGCTGCAGCTCGCCCTCGCCCGGCTCAGCTCTTCGCGGCCCCCTGACCTCGCTCACCTGAGGAAGAAGCCGTTCGGCAGGGGATCGTCGGCCGCCACCACCCACTGGTTGAAGCCGGTGATGCTCGCGCTGCCCGCCACCTCGGGCACCACCGCGCTCAAGCCGCCGACCTCGGTCACGCGCACCGCCTTGCCCGTGAACACCGTGCCGATGATGCTCTCGTTGCGCAGCTCCTCGCCCAGCGCCAGCCGCCCGCGCGCGTGCAGTTGGGCGACCCGCCCGGCGGTGCCGGTGCCGGTGGGGGAGCGGTCGACCTCGCGGTCGGCGAAGACGCAGACGTTGCGTTGGCTGTTGCCAGGGTCGCCAGGCGGTCCGTCGATGATCGTGCCGTAGAGCGTGTTCAGCTCGGGGATCAGCGGGTGTTGCACCTGATACTCGGCCATGACGGCCTGCTTGACCTGATCGCCTAGCTCGATCAGGTCGCGGTAGCTCTCCGGGTTCACCGTGAGACCGGCCTGCGCGGCGCCCAAGTAGGCGTAGAAAGCGCCGCCGAAGGCGATGTCGACGCTCAGGCGCCCGAAGCGCTTCGTTACGACCTCCAGGTCCTGCTTCAGCAGGAACGAGGGCACGTTGAGGAAGCGCACCCGGCCGGTGTGCCGGCCATCCCAACGTACGAACGCCTCGATGAAGCCGGCCGGCGAGTCGATCCCGACGCGGGTCTCCGGCTCGGCGCGAGGCACGAGACCTTGAGCGACGGCGACGGTGGCCAGGGCGATGATGCCGTGGCCGCACATGTCCGAGTAGCCCTCGTTGTGCATGAAGATCACGCCGAGGTCGGCGCCGGGGCTCACGGGCTCGGTGACGTAGCAGCCGTACATGTCGGCGTGGCCGCGCGGCTCGTGCATCAGGGCGGTGCGCACGTGCTCGAGATGAGCTTTGGCGTAGGCGCGCTTCTCGAGGATCGTGGCGCCGGGGATGCGTGGAACGCCGCCGGTGATGATGCGCAGAGGCTCGCCGGCTGTGTGAGCGTCGACGGTCGTGTAGGTGCGGCTGAACTCCACTGGCGAGCTCCTCCTAGCGGCGGCGGGCGAACGCTTCCTTGGCCCGAGCCAGCAGCTCGGGGTCGGTGAGGAGCTCGCCTGCCACGGACGCCAGGATGCTGGCGCCGTCGATGACCGCGGCGTCGCCCGCTGGGGAGAGCGCCGCCTCGCGGAACGCTACCGTGTGCGGGAGCGCGGCGTCGTCGATCGCGATGGTGCCGTGTAGACCGGGCATGGCCTGCGAGACGTTGCCCATGTCGGTCGAACCGCCGGGAGCGTCCAAGACGTACGGCGTCACGCTGCGGCCGCGGCGCGCGACGTGCCGCTCGTACGCCTCCTCCAGCGGCCGGTTGACGGCCATCTCCAGGTACGGGGGCGAGGAGTCGCCGAGCTCGAGCTTCGCGCCGGTCATCAGGGCGGCGCCTTCGAAGACGCCGCGCAGCCTCGGCGCCAGGTCTTCGAACAGGTAGGCGGAGTCGGCGGAGCGCGCCACGATGAGCATCGCTGCCTCCTCGGGGATGATGTTGGCCGCGTCGCCGCCGTGCGTGACGATCGCGTGGATCCGCACGTCCGAGCGCACCTGCTGCCTCAGCGCGTCGATCCCGGCGAAGGCCAGCCGCACGGCGTCGAGGGCGTTCACCCCCAGATGTGGCGCCAGCGCTGCGTGGGCGGGCTTGCCGCGGTAGCGGACCTCCCATTTCGTGCTCGCCAGGGTCGGCATGTTCGACTGGTTGAGATGCAGCGGGTGGATCATCATCGCGGCGTCGACGCCGTCGAACGCGCCGCGCTGCAGCATCAGGACCTTGCCGCCGCCGCCCTCCTCGGCCGGCGTGCCGAGAACGACGAGCTTGCCGGGCAGCTCGCTCATCAGCGGAGCGAGGGCGAAGGCCGCGCCGGCTCCCATCGTCGCGATGACGTTGTGACCGCAGGCGTGTCCGATGCCGGGAAGGGCGTCGTACTCGCAGAGGACGGCGACGGTCGGGCCGGGACCGGAGCCGTCGAGCTCGGCGCGGAACGCCGTCGGCAGGTCCGCCACGCCCCGGCTCAGACTGAAGCCGCGTCGCTCCAGCTCCTCGCTCAGCCAGGCGCTGGCCTTCTCCTCCTCGAAGCGGATCTCGGGGTTGGCGTGGATGCGGTGGCTGAGCTCGAGCAGCGCCGACCTCTCTCGTTCGAGCTGCTCGTCGATGCGCCGGACCAGGTCTGTCACGGTTCCTCCCTAGGAGCTCTCGCGCTCAGCGCGAGCCCATCTTCCGCGTCGCCAGAAGCTGCTGTCGCTAGAGGCTACTGTCGCCAGAGGCTACTAGACGCGCTCTTCCGCGAGCAAGGCGGCGCCCAGCGCCACCGCGTGACCCGCTTCGTACCCATTGTCGTAGTTGGCGTCAGCCGGCGCGATCGGTGCGTTCGGGAAGCCGTAGACCCTGAACACGGCCTTCACCATGTTGCTGATGGCCGGCTGCTCGGCGAGGCGGCCGATGAGGACCACCTGCTCGAGCCCGTTGGTGCGAGCCGCTCCGAGCGCGATGAGCCCGATGGTCTGCGCCACCATCGTGACCAGGCCGGCGGCGAGGTCCTCGCGCGCCGGCTCCTCCTCGAGCCTGGCGAGTCGTCCCAGGCTCACCGCCGTGGCCGTCGGAGGAAGGCTGCCGAGGCTGCCGCCGAGGACCTCGCCGAGCGTCGTATCGACCGCTGCCGCGGTGCCGGTGAGGGCCAGCGAGCAGATCGTCAGCGCGTTGCTCTCGCCCAGCATGCGAGAGCCCAGGCCCTCCAGCGTGCCGCCGCCCACCGGCGTCCCGCCGACGTGGCGGTACTCGCCGACGGTCGCATCGGCGGAGATCATCGCCGTGCCCGTGCCGCACGAGACGACCAGCGCGCGGTCTACACCCGCGCCGTGGAGTCCGCCGCGCCCCGCTGCCGACGGCTCGTCGATCTGGACGATCGGCGTTCCGTTCAGAGCCGCGGGCAGCTCGCGAGCGCGCCCGCCCGTGACCGCGATGCTCTCGATGCCACCGGAACCGTCTACGAGCCCCGCCAGCCGTAAAAGCTCCTCGATGAGCCCAGCCAGCAGCTCGACGCTGGCTGGGCCGGGGCGCAGGCGCGAGGTCCGAGCGACGATCTCGCCGCGCTCGAAGAGCAGTGCGTCGGTGACGGTCAGGCCGAAGTCGACGGCGGCGCGCATGGCAGGCAAGCTAGCACGGTCCAGGGCGACATCGCACGACTGGGGATGACGGCTGTGGTGGCCGTGGCGCGGCCCGCTGACGTGGGCGCCAGGTGCGCCTCATTGGGCGATGATGCGGCATGGACGCAGGACTCCCTCCTCTGCCGCGCCCTCGACCGGGGCGCGTCGTGATCACAGGCAGCTACGTCCGGCTCGAGCCGCTGGGCTCCGGCCACCGCGACGAGCTACTCGCGGCGTCCTCGCGCCCCGGCAGCCAAGAGCGGTTCAGGTACCTGTTCGAGCCGCCGCCTCAGGAGCACGACTTCGGGGCTTGGATCGAGCGCGCGTCGGGGTCGTCCGACCCGCTGTACTGGGCGGTGATCGATCTGGCCACCGGCCGCTGCGAGGGCAGGCACGCCCTGATGCGGATCGTTCCCGAGCACGGCGTCATCGAGATAGGGAGCATCCTGTGGAACCCGCCGCTGGCCGGCACGCAGGGCGCGACCGAGGCGTTGTTCCTGATGGCCGACTACGTGTTCACGGAGCTGGGTTACCGGCGTTTCGAGTGGAAGTGCAACGCCGCCAACGCTCACAGCCGCCGCGCGGCGGGGCGCTTCGGCTTCGCGTTCGAGGGAGTGTTCAGGCAGCACATGGTCGTGAAAGGACAGAACCGCGACACAGCCTGGTTCGCGCTTCTCGATCGCGAGTGGCCGCGGCTTCGGCGCGCCTACTTGGGTTGGCTCGAGCCGGCGAACTTCGATGGGCAAGGAAGGCAGATCAGGCGGCTGGGCGAGCTCATGCTCGAGGAGGGCGCCGTCCGGGGCTGAGCGCCGCTCGTGCGCGCTGGCTGCTCGGCTCAGGTGCGGTACTTGAGAGCCTCCATCAGCTCGGTGACGATCTGCTCGGAGTCGCCGCGGCTCGCGGCGGTCGTGACGTGGTCGCGGACGTGCGATCGCAGCACGCCCTCGCCGACCTTGCTCAGCGCGCCCTGCACGGCGCTTATCTGCTTGAGCACGTCGACGCAGTAGACGCCAGGGTCCTCGAGCATGCGCAGCACGCCCTCGAGGTGGCCGCGGGCGCTCTTGAGGCGCAGGATCGAGTCCTGCCGCGTCTGAGGGTCCAGGTGCAGGCAGTCGTGTGCGGTCGCCGCCTCGGGTGGTGCGCTGGTCAGATCCATGCGGTCAGAATCCATACGGTGGGCCTAGCTATGCGGCTGCCGGGCTCGCGCCGTAGCCTTCGGCCTGGACGGCGGCGAGCAGGTCCGCCACCTCGGCGCGACCCCTTACTTCGGCCTTGCCTTCGGCGAGGTCGACGCTGACGCCTTCGACGCCAGGCACCCGTCCGAGGGCCGTCTCGACAGCCGCGCGGCAGTGCGAGCAGGACATGCCTGTGATCTTGAGTTCGACGAGCTCGGCCGTGTGCTCAGCCATCGTGAACCTCCTAGGAGGCAGATCATAGCACCGTGAGTGCACCCCACTAGGGGTGGGGGAGACATCGGGTCTCGGCGAAGTGGCTGTCTAGCGCAGCGCGGTAGTTCGGCGATGATACACGACCCCACCCGGGGTGGGGTATGGTAACACCGGAGCGGCGGCCTCGGGGGACGTTGGCGCGCCGCAGGAGGAACGATGTCGGTCTCGAACCCTAGCCCAGGCTCGCGCGAGCAGCCGCCCAGCACGGTCAGCCTCTCGGTCGAGGGCATGACCTGCGCGGCCTGCGTCGCGCGCGTCGAGCGGGCCATCGCGAAGGTCGACGGTGTCGTCGCGGCCGACGTGAACCTGGCCACCGAGCGCGCCTCGGTGCGCTACCTGCCGGGCGTGGCGCTCCAGGAGAGCCTGCTCAGGGCCATCCAGGACGCCGGCTACCACGCCAGCGTCCACGAGGACGCCGCCGCCCGCGAAGCGGCCGAGCGTGAGGCCCGCAAGGCCGCGCTGAGCAGGCTGGCCGGCCAGCTGCGCCTGGCTGCGTGGGTGTCGGCGCCGCTGCTCGTGCTGAGCATGGCGCCGATGCTGCTGCCGGCTCTCGAGCACTGGCTTCACGAGCGCTTCCCGATGCAGCAGCAGGCGTACGTCGGGTTCGTGCTGGCGAGCATCGTGCAGTTCGGACCCGGACGTTACTTCTACCGGCGCGGTTGGCCGGCGCTGCGCTCGCTCAGCCCCGACATGAACTCGCTGGTGATGATCGGCACCACCGCCGCCTACCTCTACTCGGTCGTCGCGACCTTCGCTCCGCGGCTCTTGCCGCCCGGCACCGCTCATGTCTACTACGAGGCGTCGGCCGTCGTGATCACGCTGGTGCTGCTCGGGCGCTACCTCGAGGCGCGCGCCAAGGGCCGCACCAACGAGGCGATCCGCCGCCTGCTCGACCTCGCCCCGCAGACGGCGACGCTCGTGAAGGATGGCGAGGAGGTCGAGGTCCCGGTGGCGCAGCTGGCCGTCGGCGACACGGTGCTGGTGCGCCCAGGCGCGCAGGTGCCGGCCGACGGAGTCGTCGTAGACGGCTCTTCTTACGTCGACGAGTCGATGATCACCGGCGAGAGCGTGCCCGTCGCCAAGGGCCCCGGCGGCGAGGTCATCGGCGCGACCATCAACTCGGCCGGCAGCCTGCTCTTGCGCGTCGAGCGCGTCGGCGCCGACACTGTGCTGGCGCAGGTGGTCAGGCTGGTCGAGGACGCCCAGGGCGCCAAGGTGCCGATCCAGGGCCTCGCCGACCGCGTCGTCAGCGTCTTCGTGCCGATCGTCATCGTCATCGCGGCGGCGACGTTCGTTACGTGGCTGCTGCTCGGCCAGCCCCCGGCGCTGCCGTTCGCGTTGGCTGCAGCGGTGGCTGTGCTGATCATCGCCTGCCCGTGCGCGATGGGCCTCGCCACGCCGACCTCGATCATGGTCGGCACCGGCAAGGCGGCGGAGATGGGCGTGCTGTTCCGCAACGGCGCCGCTCTGCAGGCGCTGGCCGGTGTGGGGGTCGTGGCGTTCGACAAGACCGGCACGCTGACGCGCGGAACGCCGGGGCTGACGGACCTGGTCGCCGCTGAAGGTTTCGGCGAGGACGAGGTGCTGGCGCTCGCCGCTGCGGTCGAGGCGCGCTCGGAGCATCCGATCGGCGCGGCCATCGCCGCCGCTGCCAAGGAGCGGGCCCTGCCCATCGCCGACGTGGCGAACTTCGTCGTCGAGCCCGGCTTCGGCGTGGCCGGCACTGTGGCCGGGCGGGACGTGCGCGTCGGCGCCGCCCGCTACCTCGCGCGGCTGGGCGTGGACACGGGGCCGCTGGTGGGGACGGCCGACGCCTTGGCGGCGGACGGCAAGTCTCCGCTCTTCGTGGCCGTCGACGGGCGCCTGGCGGCGGTCATCGCGGTCGCCGACGACCTGAAGCCGACGAGCGTGGCGGCGGTCGCGGAGCTCCGGCGCCTGGGATTGGCCGTCGCGATGGTCACCGGCGACGACGCTCGCACCGCCGGCGCCATCGCCAGGCGGCTAGGCATCGACGAGGTGATCGCCGAGGTGCTGCCTCAGGGCAAGGTCGAGGCGCTGGCTCGGCTCAGGCAGCGCTTCGGTCCGGCAGCGTTCGTCGGCGACGGCATCAACGACGCGCCGGCGCTCGCCGCGGCCGACGTAGGCGTAGCGATCGGGACCGGCACCGACATCGCGGTCGAGAGCGCGGACGTCGTCCTGATGTCGGGAGACGTCGCGAACGTCGGCCGGGCAGTCGCCCTGTCGCGCGCGACGCTCAGCAACATCAAGCAGAACCTGTTCTGGGCTTTCGCCTACAACGCGCTCCTGATCCCGGTGGCTGCCGGCGTGCTCTACCCCAGCGCCGGGGTTCTGCTGTCGCCGGTCCTGGCCGCCGCCGCGATGGGCGTCTCGAGCGTCTTCGTGCTCGGCAACGCGCTCAGGCTCAGGCGCTGGCGCGCACCCGCCGCGGCGAGCGTCACGCCGGGTGCGTCAGCCAGCGCCACCCTCGCGCACTGAGCGCCCTCTCCGCTATCCTGCTGTGACAAGGCTACTCAACTAGGTCAGGTACAGGTAGCGGAGGTAGGACTTGAGTGACGCGGTGACGTACAACCTGCGCTCGGCGGTCGAGTTGGCGGCTCGCAACGTCGCTGCCGGGGGTGGCCCGTTCGGGGCCGTCCTGGTCACCGCGGACGGCCAGCGGTTCGAGGGAGTCAACCGCGTGACACTAGACCTCGATCCGACCGCTCACGCCGAGGTATGCGCCATCCGCAACGCGTGCCGAGCCTTGGGCAGGTTCTCGCTGGCAGGCTCCACGCTCTACGCGAGCTGCGAGCCGTGCCCGATGTGCCTCGCCAGCGCGCTGTGGGCGAGGGTGGACGCCGTGTACTTCGCTGCCGACCGCAATGCAGCGGCCGCCGCTGGCTTCGACGATGCGACCTTCTACACGTACTTCGACGCCGGTGGCGGCGACCTGATGCCGGTCACCCAGGTACTCGTCGCCGGCGCCGCCGAACCGTTCGACGACTGGGTCGCCGCTCCCGACCGCACCGAGTACTGAGCCGTGCTGGCCTACATCGGAAGGCGCTGCCTGCTAGCTATTCCGAGCTTGCTCGGAATAGCCGTGATCGTGTTCGCACTGATGCGAGCCGTGCCGGGCGACGTAGTCACCGGCCTCATCGGGTTGGGCGAGGACGTCTCGGCCGAGCGCATGGCCGAGCTCAGGAGGATGTTCGGGCTCGATCTCCCCTTACACGTTCAGTTCGGGCAGTGGCTCGGAGCGGCGCTGCAAGGCGACCTGGGCAGCTCGCTGCGGACGGGGCGCCCCGTCGGGCTGGACCTGGCCCTGAGGCTGCCGGTCACCGTCGAGCTCGCGGTGCTCAGCCTGCTGGTGGCGCTGCTGCTGGCCTTGCCGCTGGGGATCGCGGCCGCCGTGTGGCGCGGGAAGCTCCCCGACTACCTCGGCTCGGCGTTCGTGCTGCTGGGGCTGTCGATCCCGTCGTTCTTCCTCGGCATCCTGCTGATCCTGCTGTTCTCGCTGCGCCTCGGCTGGCTGCCGCCGGCTGGCTACGTGCCGTTGAGCGAGGCGCCCCTCGCCAACCTCAGGCACATGATCTTGCCGGCGCTGTCGCTGGGCCTGATCCTGGCGGCCGCGACCGCCAGGATCGTGCGCTCGACGATGCTCGAGGTGCTGGGGCTGGACTACGTGCGCACGGCTCGCGCCAAGGGGCTGCCAGACAGCAAGGTGACCATGAGGCACGCCCTGCGCAACGCGCTGATCCCGGTCGTGACCGTCGTCGGCCTGCAGTTCGGGTCGTTGTTGGGAGGCTCCGTGATCGTCGAGCAGATCTTCAGCCTGCCCGGCGTGGGGCGCTTCGCGCTGGAGGGCATCAACCTGAGGGACTACCCGGTGGTGCAGGGCGCCGTGTTGCTGATCGCCGCGGCGTTCGTGCTGGTCAACCTGCTGGTCGACATCGTCTACGCGCTCATCGATCCTCGGGTGCGCTATGGCTGACGTCGCCGCGGCCGCCGGACGCCGGACCGGCAACGCCAACCGCGCCCTGCGCATGTTCCTGTTCCGCAGCGCCGGCGGCTTCGGCGCTCTGCTGGTGCTCGCCTGCGTGATCGGCGCGGTGTTCGCCCCTCACCTGACGCAGTACGACGCGGTCACCCTCAACCCCGCCGATCGCCTGCAGGGCCCCAGCGCTCAGCACTGGCTCGGCACCGACCAGTACGGGCGCGACACGTTCACGCGCATCCTCTACGGCGGGCGCTCGTCGCTGGCGGTCGCCGGGGCGGCGGTCGCCTTCGCCCTGGTGGTCGGCGGCGCGCTCGGCGTGCTCGCCGGCTACCAACGCGGCTGGCTCGACCTGCTGATCATGCGCATCTCGGACGTGCTGCTCTCCTTCCCGGCGGTCCTGCTGGCGATAGCGCTGATCGCGTTCCTGGGCGGCGGCTTCGTGAACCTGGTGCTGGCCATCGGCCTGACCTACGTCGGCCCGTTCGCCCGCGTGGCGCGGGCCGCAGTGCTGACCGTCCGCGAGGAGCTGTTCGTGGAGGCTTCGCGGGCGCTAGGCAGCCGCGACTGGCGCGTGGTGCTGATGGCCGTGCTGCCTAGTGCTGCGGCCCCGCTGATCGTCGAGGTGACCCTGCGGCTGGCCTACGGCATCCTCGCCGAGGCCTCGCTGTCGTTCCTCGGCCTCGGCACGCAGCCGCCGACGCCGAGCTGGGGCCTGATGGTCGCCGACAGCCGGCGCTTCCTCTCGCTCGCCCCCTGGGCGACGGTCGCGCCCGGTCTCGCGATCATGGTCGTGGTGCTCGGCTTCAACCTGCTCGGAGACGGGCTGCGCGACGCGCTCGACCCCCGCCTGAAGAACCGCTGAACGCACCGGTCGCCCTCTCTTGTCGCGGTCCGCTCCGCGGCGTCGTAACATGCACTCTCAACTCAACGAGAGCGACGCGCGCGAGCTTGCGTACGGCTACGGTTGGGTCCCCTGGAGGTGGTATGAGACGCATCGCGATCAGCCTGTTGGTTGCCGTTGTCGGGTTCGCGTTCGCGCAGCCCGAGTACGGCGGCGTCCTGAGGGTGGGGATGCAGACCGACCCCGTCGGTCTGGATCCGCACATCACCAACGCGACCGCTACCCGCAACATGCTCGAGAACACCTACGACACGCTGGTGATGTTCGACTCCAGCCTCGCCATCGTCCCCGGCCTGGCCGAGAGCTGGGAGGCCTCCGAGGACCTGCTCCAGTGGACCTTCCACCTGCGCGAGGCGACCTGGCATGACGGCACGCCCGTCACCGCCTCCGACGTCGCCTTCTCGATCAACCGCATCAAGGACCCGGCCGTGGCCTCGCCGCGGGCCGGCAACTTCGCGGTCGTGCAGGCCATCGAGGCCACCGACGACCGCACCGTGGTCATGACTCTGGCGGAGCCGTTCACTCCGCTGCTGTCGTTCCTGGCAGCGAGCCTCAACGTCATCGTCCCGCAGCACGTGGTGGAGGCGAACGGCGACCTGCAGAACACCGTGGTCGGCAGCGGCCCCTTCAGCTTCGTCGAGTACCTGCCGCAGACCCGCCTCGTGCTCGAGCGCTACGACGGCTACTGGGGCGTCGACGAGGCCGGCAACCAGCTGCCGTACCTCGACGGCATCACCTTCACCTTCTACCCGGACCCGACCGCACGCACCACGGCCATCCAGACCGGCAACGTCGACTGGATCGAGTACGTGCCGGCGGCCGACATCCCCATCCTGCAGGCCGACCCCAACGTCGAGATAGTCGGTGGCCTGGCCGCCAACTTCCGCAGCGTGCAGTTCAACACCGAGGTCGCTCCGTTCGACGACTACCGCGTGCGCCAGGCCTTCGCCTACGCGATCGACAAGCAGGCGGTCGTCGACCTGGCCCTGTTCGGCACCGGCGGCGTGGTCGCGACCGGCACGACCATCCCCGGCGGGAACTACTACGCGGTGGACTCCACCCCTTACGACACGCCGGACCGGGAGCGGGCGCGCGCGTTGCTGGCAGAGGCCGGTTACCCGAACGGCTTCGCGTTCGACTTCTACATCACCAGCACCTACGACTTCCTGCGCGACCCGGCCGAGGTCATCCAGTCCGATCTCGCGGCCATCGGCGTGACCGCCAACATCGTCATGGAGGACTGGACGATCTTCCTGCCCAAGTACCTGGCCAGCGAGTTCGCCGCCACCCTCTCCGGCTCCTCGGGCCAGACCGATCCGGACGCCTTCCTCTACACGCCCTTCTTCTCCACCAGCGGCGGGAACGTCTACAAGCTCAACGACGAGCGGCTGGACGAGCTCTTGCTGGAAGGTCGCCGCGAGCCGAACCCCGAGGCGCGCCGCGCGATCTACCTGGAGGCGCAGGAGCGCATCCTGGAACTCTCGCCCGCCGTCTTCTTGTTCCACTCCGCGCAGTACTCGGCGAACCGGCTGAACGTGGAGGGCTACGAGCACTTCCCGAACACCAGCTACCTGGGGTTCAGGACGACCTGGCTCGACCGCTGAGCCGCGACTAGCGCAAGCGCATGAGGTCGGCCGCCCCGGGTCGGTGATGACCGGGGCGGCCGACCGGTCTTGGGCCTCCGACGGGCGCCGAGTCCGTGACC
>CAYYOK010000062.1:0-19374 GCA_964473205.1 uncultured bacterium
CGGCCTTGAGCTTGCGCACGGCGAGGTACTCGAGCACGCGGTCCTTGACCTTCTCTAGGCCGTAGTGGTCCTCCTCGAGGATGCGAGCGGCCTCGGTGAGATCCAGACGGTCCTCGGTGCGGGTGTTCCACGGCAGCTCGACGATGGTCGTCAGGTAGGTGCGGATGACCGAGGCCTCGGCCGAGTCGGGATGCATGCGGGCCAGACGGTTCAGCTCGCGCTGAGCCTCCTTCATGGCGGCTTCCGGCAGGTCGAGGGACTCGAGCTTCTCGCGCAGCATCTCGATCTCGTCCTCGTCCTCGTCGGAGCCGGAGAGCTCCTTCTGGAGGGCCTTGATCTGCTCGCGCAGGAAGTACTCGCGCTGGTTGCGGTCGATCTCGTCCTTGACCTCGCGCTGCAGGCGGCGCTGGGTCTCCTGCAGCTCGATCTCGGTGTCGATCAGGACCAGCACCTTGCGCAGCCGCTCGACGACCGTGGCGGCTTCGAGCACCGCCTGCTTCTCGGCGAGCTTGAAGTCGAGGTGGTAGGTGACGTAGTCGGCGAACTGGCCGGCGTCATCCAAGTTCATGACGAACTGCGCGACCTCGGTCTGCACGCTGCGGCTGCCGGACTCGATCAGGTCCTTGAACTTCTCGCGCAGCTCGCGGAAGGAGGCCTCGAGTTCGACGGGGTCGCCGTCCTCGACCTCGAGCGGCGCCACGACGGCTTCGATCAGCTCGTTGGTGACGAGGTAATCCTCGACCTTGACGCGCGCGAACGCCCGCACCAGCATCTGGATGCTGCCGTCGGGGTTCTTCTTCATGCGCATGATGTTGCAAGCAGTTCCGACCTCGTAGAGGTCCGAAGCGCCGGGTTCCTCGACCTCGCGGTCCTTCTGGCTGACGATGACGATGGTCCGCTCCTTGTCGAGAGCGGCGTTGATGGCGCGGATGCTGACCGCCCGGCCGGCGTCGATCGGCATGACCATGGTCGGGTACAGCACGGACCCACGGACGGGGCAGACCGGGATCGGCCGGTCGAAGTCGACGTTGCTGCTGCTACTGCTGCTGGCTTCTGCCATCTGGTACCTAGCCTATCTGAAGCGCGGTGCGCGAACTGTGGCGGTGTTCCCGCCTGAGCGAACCGTGAAGGTCTCGTATGTCGTGCGCCGGCTGGGGCGCGGGGTCGAAAGCAGTCCGTGGCGGCCGACCAGTGGGCGCGCTTGAGTGTTCACCACTCAAGTTTACTGCTCGGATTCCACTTAAGGTAGTTCGGCTGCTACGCGGCGGCGGCTCGCAGGCCTACGCGCCAGCGATGATACACCTCGTGGTAGCGTTGCCCGGTCATGAGCGACGTGCTGGACGCCCTGCAAGACGCCCTTACCGCAGCGCTCGCGCGCCTCGGACTGCCGTTGGAGGGATCGGTACCGCTGCAGGAGGTGCCGCCAGGCAAGCCGGGCGACTACGGGTCGCCGGTGGCCTTCACGCTGGCCAAGGCCGCGCGGCGCAACCCGGCCGAGCTGGCCGCCGCTCTGGTGGCCGAGCTCGAGCTACCCGCGGGTGTCGCGGCCGCCAAGGCCGTCGGTCCCTACATCAACTTCGACCTCGACGCGGGAGCTTTCGTCCCGGCCGTCATCCGCTCCCAGCTGGCTCCGGCCGCCGAGGCGCGCAAGGTCATCGTCGAGCACACCAGCGTCAACCCCAACAAGGAGGCTCACGTCGGCCACCTGCGCAACATCGTGCTGGGTGACGCCTGCGCCCGGATCCTGAAGGCGGTGGGGCACGACGTCGAGGTCCAGAACTACATCGACGACACGGGCAGGCAGGCGGCCGAGAGCCTCTTCGCCGTCAGCTACTTCAACGCCCGTTACGGCGGATCTCCGGCCGTCGGCCACGGTGGCGGCCACGGCGCCAACCACGGCAGCGGGCACGGCGCGGCCAACGGCGGTCCTCGCGGCGGCGGGAACGGCAACGGGGCCGCCGGCGGTTCGACTCCTCGCAAGTACGACCACTGGCTGGGCCACTACTACGTGCAGCTCACCCAGGCGAAGCAGACGGACGGCGAGGCGATCGAGCGCGGCGTCACCGAGGTGATGCACCGGCTCGAGCGCGGCGAGCTGCGCAGCGAGGTCGAGCGCATCGTCAGGGCGCAGCTCGACACCTTCAACGCCCTCGGCGCGGAGTACGACCTGCTGGTGTGGGAGTCGGACGTGGTCCACGCCGGGTTCCTCGACGCCGGCCTGTCGGTGCTGGAGGCCAGCCCCTACACCTCGCGACCGACGGAAGGCAAGTACGCCGGGGCGCTGGTGCTCGACGTCTCGGAGTTCCTGCCGGGGCTGGAGGAGCCGCTGGTCGTGCTGGTCCGCTCCGACGGCAACGCCATGTACGTCGCCAAGGACATCGGCTACCAGTACTGGAAGGTCGGGCTGTACGAGGGGCTCGGGTTCGAGAGGTTCGCGCTGCAGCCGAGCGGCAAGCCGCTCTACACCTCGAGCCCCGACGGCGAGCTGCATCCCGACGGGCGCACCTTCGGCGCCGCCCAGGAGATCATCAACGTCATCGACGTCAGGCAGAGCCACCCGCAGACGATCGTGAAGACGTCTCTCGCGCTGTCGAACACGCCCGAAGGCGCTAGGGCCTACGAGAACTCGCACCACCTCGCCTACGAGGTCGTCACGCTCGAAGGGCAGCCGATGAGCGGCCGACGCGGGATCACGCTCTCCATCGACGAGGTGATGGTCGAGGCGACGCGGCGCGCCAGGGCGGTGGTGCAGGAGAAGAACCCGCAGCTCGCGACCATCGACGAGGTAGCCAGAGCGGTCGGTCTAGGGGCCCTGCGGTTCAGCATGCTCAAGAGCGAGGCGCGCAAGATGATCGACTTCCGCTGGGACCAGGCGCTCTCGCTGCAAGGAGACTCGGCGCCGTACGTCCAGTACGCCCACGCCAGGGCCTGCAGCATCCTGCGCGCCGCGGCGGCGGTACGGGACCTGGGCGAGGCGGACTTCTCGCTGCTCGGCCCGCTCGAGGTGCGCCTGGCGCAGACGATCGCGCGCCTGCCCAAGGTCATCGAGCAGGCAGCGGCGGAGCTCGCCCCGCACAGCGTCGCGCAGTACGCCCTCGACCTCGCCACCGCCTGGAACTCGTACTACAACCACAAGGACGAGTCCGGGCGCCCCGACACGCAGGTGCTGCGCTCGGAGAGCGGTCTGCGCGAGGCGCGGCTGGCTCTGGTCGACAAGGTCAGGCGGACGCTCGCCGCGAGCCTGGGCCTGCTGGGCATCGACGCTCCTGAGGAGATGTAGCCCGCGAGGGTCTAGACAGGCGTCGGCGCTGGCCCCTAGTATCAGCGCGTCCCAACGAGATACCCATTACCCATACGTCTTCGCGTTCTCGTCTTGGGCTCCAGGAGGTGTCGTATGTCGAGAACCGCCCTGCTGGCCGTGCTGGCGCTGTCGGCGCCAGCCGCCGCGCTGGCACAGGCCAACCACCCAGTCGAGATGATCATCGAGGAGGTCGAGGGCCGTGAGATCCCGCTGTTCTACTTCGAGCCCGTCGGCATCCTGATACAGCCGGGGGATTCGGTGACGTTCATCGCGGCGTCGCCGCACCACACGGTCACCGCCTACCACGCCCAACAGATCAAGTCGCAGCGCGTGCCCGACGGCGTCGAGCCGTTCTCCTCGCCGGTGGTTCCTATCGGCGGCAGCTGGACCTACACCTTCAGCGTGCCGGGCACCTACGACGTCTGGTGCGGCCCACACGAGCAGTACGGCATGGCGATGCGCATCGTCGTCGGCGCGCCGGGCGGCCCCGCAGAGTCCCCGCCGGACGACTTCTCGCCGGCTGGCACCTTCGCGCTGGCTGGGATGCTGCTGAGCAACCCGATGCTGGCGTCGTCGCGTATCGTCGAGCTCGGAGCGGTCTCGTTCGATGACGTCAAGGAGGCTCTGCTAGCGGCCGGCGGCCAGGAATAGCCTTCAGGAGCCCGCTCCGGTGGGCTCGTTGATCTCTTCGATGAGGCTGGTCTCGTGCAGAGCGCCAGCCTCCATCGCTTCCGCCCAGGCGTCCCCGGCGCCGGGGAACTCGCTCGGCATGAAGGTCGCGAAGCGCTCCCAGAGTCGCTCGGCCTTGGCGATGCGCTCGTCGACAGCGGCCTTGCCCACCTCGCGAGCGGTCGCCGCGACGAGCGCCTGAACCGTCGCCATGCCGGCCGTCAGCGACCTGAAGATCGCCGCCGGCCGCGACGAGAAGGTGATGACCAGGTCGGCGTCGGGGAGCAGCGGGGAGGCGTGCTCGTCGGTAATCAGGACGGTGGCGGCGCGAGGCGGCGCCAGCCTGACGAGCTTCACCACGTCCTGCGTGTAGCGGCTCATGCTGACGGCTACCAGCGCGTCGTTCTCGCCCATGTCGAGGAGCTGGTCGGCAACGTCGGCGGTCGAGACGTCCAGGAACCTGACGTCGGGCCGGATCAGGTTCATGAAGTGCGAGCCGATGCGCGCGAGCTGCCCGCTGCTGCGCCCGCCGGTGAACCACACTCGGTCGGCCTTGGCCAGCACCGTCGCCGCACCGGCCAACGACTGCTGGTTGCGCCTGACGCTGGCGATGTTCTCGCCGTCGCGCTCGATGACGTGCTCGAGCAGATCGGCCCTGTCTACCGACACCGCGACGAGCTGCTTGCTCTCGTCGTACTCCTGCTGCCAGCGCTCCTGGAGCTCGACGTAGCCGGAGTAGCCGAGTTGCTGCGCGAAGCGCACGACGCTGGAGGCGGAGACGCCGAGCATCCTCGCCACCTGGCTGGCGCTGGCGAACGTCAGCACGCTGCCGTGCCGCATCAGGTGCGCCGCGATGCGTTGCTCGTTCGGGCTCATCGCGGCGTAGTTCGCGCGCACTTGGTCGATGACCGTCATAGCTGCCCTCGTATCCGGCGGCTACCGGGCGAGTAGACCACCTAGCAAAGATGTTGCCAGACCTTGAGCCGAGCTGCAACGTGTCTTGCAAAGACGGGGTCCGACGGTGGATGATTGAGCCCACGCCCCGGCGTAACCCGTATCACCCTAAGGAGGCCGCATGACCCCTTACACGCGTGTTCCAAGGACGGCGCAGCGCCCTAGACGAGCCCCACTGGCTCTGCTGGCGGTCTTGCTGGCGGTCGCCGCGCTACTGTCCACCGCGCTGGCGCAGACCACCGGTGGGCGCCTGGTGATAGCCCGTGGCGATCCTCCTACCAACCTCGACCCGCACAAGACCGGCGAGGCCGCGGCCGACCAGGTGAACGTGCTCATCGGCGGCGGACTCATGGTGCTCGATCCCGACACGCTCGCCGTGACCCCGTGGCTGGCAGAGTCCTACACCCAGAGCGACGACGGCCTCGTCTTCACCTTCACGCTCATGCAGGGGGTCACCTTCCACAACGGCGATCCGCTGACCGCCAGCGACTGGAAGTACACCTTCGAGCGCGCCCTCGACCCGGCCACCCAGGCGACGGTGTCGCGCGACATGCTGGGTTCCATCGCCAGCATCGAAGCGCCAGACGACTACACCCTCGTCGTCACGCTCGCCGAGCCCAGCGCCGTGTTCCTGCGCAACCTGTCATCCGCCGGCTACCTGATGCCGCTCTCGCAGCGCGCCGTCGAGGCGGCCGGTGACAACTACAGCCAGAACCCCGTGGGCGTCGGACCGTACCGCTTCAAGGAGTGGATCACCGGTTACTCGATCACGGTCGAGCGCAACCCCGACTTCGCCTGGCCGCCCTTCTACGCCTCCAACAGGGGCGCCGCCTACCTCGACGAGATCGAGATCCGCTACATCCCCGAGGCTGGCACGCTCGTCGCGGCGCTCGAGACCGGCGAGATCGACCTCGCCGTGGTCGGCGCCACCGACCTCTTCCTGTTCGAGGACAACCCCGGCTTCGAGGTCGCCTCGTCGTTGCGCACCGGCATCGGCCTGCTCTTCATGTTCAACATGGAGGACGAGGTCATGTCCGACCTGCGCGTGCGCCAGGCCTTCAGCCTGGCGACGAGCAAGGACTTCATCATCGAGCGCGCCATCGAAGGCAGGGGCGTGGCCGCCACCGGCCCGCTGCCCCAGTCGCTGCCGGGCTACGACCCGGCCAGTGCCGACACCGACTACGACTTCGACCTCGAGGCCGCGGCCGCCCTCCTCGACGAGGCGGGCTGGGTGATGGGTCCGAACGGCATCAGGGCCAAGGACGGCCAACCCCTGCGCGTGCGCCTGGTGGCGTACTCGGTCGGCGAGGTCGTGACCAACACCGAGCTGCTGCAGAACCAGCTGCAGGCCGTCGGCGTCGACGCCGTGGTGGAGAGCTACGAGCGCGGTCTGCAGACGCAGATGCTGCGCGACGGCGACTACCAGATAGCGCCGCTCGGCTGGACCTACGGCGACCCCGACGTCCTCTTCCTGCTCTACCACTCCACGCAGATCGCCAGCGGCCTCAACTTCGGCAAGATCGCCGACGACGAGCTCGACGCGGTGCTGGAGGCCGGCCGCACGACGGTGGTGGACGCCGAGCGGATGGTCATCTACCACGATGCCCAACGCATCATGAACGAGAACGCCTACATCATGCCCATCTACGTCCCGGAGACCTATTCGGTCTACAACGCCCGCGTGAAGGACATCCGCTTCGCCGTCACCGGCGGCTGGCTGATGTACGACATCTGGATCGACCGCTGAGATAGTGAGACACCAGGCCCGACCCGGCTGAGCTGGGTCGGGCCCCTTTAGATGCTGAGGTTCTTCCTAGCTAGGCTCATCTCGCTGATCCCGGTGCTCTTCGGCACCGCGGTGGTCGTCTTCGCGATGGTGCACCTGACCCCTGGCGACCCGACGCAGGCGATGCTCGGCGGTCAGATGGTCTCGGGCGAGACCTACGAGCGGCTGCGACGCGAGCTCGGTCTCGACGAGCCGCTCGCCAAGCAGTTCGTCGGCTTCATCGGCGGCCTGGTTCAGGGCGATCTCGGCACCTCTTACTTCACCAAGCGCCCTGTGATCCGCGAGGTGGCCGACCGCGTGCCCATCACGCTGCGCCTGATGGTCGGCGCCATGCTCTTCGCCCTCGCGATCGGGATCCCCGCAGGCATCATCGCCGCCGCCAGGTACGGCTCGTCGCTCGACTTCGGGGTGATGAGCCTCGCCACGCTCGGCGTGAGCATGCCCGGCTTCTGGGTCGGCCTGATGCTTATCTTGATCTTCGGCGTGAGGCTCGGCTGGCTGCCTGTCGCAGGCATAGGCGGGATCCAGTACTACATCCTGCCCGCCTTCGCGATCGGCACCAGCTCCGCCGCCGTGCTCGCCAGGCTGACGCGGTCGACGATGCTCGAGGTCCTGCGCTCCGACTACGTCAGGACCGCCAAGGCCAAGGGCGCCATGCCGCTCACGGTGCTGCTGCGCCACGCCTTCCGCAACGCCTTCATCCCCGTGCTGACGATCATCGGGCTGCAGGTCGGCGGGCTGCTCGCCGGTGCCGTCGTCACCGAGACGGTGTTCGCGCTCCCCGGCCTCGGACGGCTGCTGGTGCAGGGCGTGCTCGCCCGCGACTACCCCCTCGTCCAGGGCATCGCCGTCCTGGCCGCGGTCGTCTACGTGCTCGTCAACTTCCTGGTCGACGTCGCCTACACCCTGATCAACCCGCGCATAAGGTTCTCGCCATGACCGCCTCGTTCTGGCGCAAGATCTGGCGCAAGCCGGGCTTCGTCTTCGGCGTGCTGGTTCTCGTCCCGATGGCTCTGGCGGCGATCCTCGCCCATCAGGTGGCGCCGTACGCGCCCAACGACATGCTCAACCAGCGCTACGTGCCGCCCTTCTCGCCGGGTCACCTGCTGGGCACCGACAACCTCGGCCGCGACATCGCCAGCCGCCTGGTGCACGGCGCACGGCTCTCGCTGGTCGTCGGCTTCCTCGCCATCGGCATCGCGCTGTCGGCCGGGACTGTACTCGGGGTGGTGGCCGGCTACCTCAAGGGCGCGGTGGACAACGTGATCATGCGCATCATGGACGTGCTCCTGGCGTTCCCCGACATCCTGCTCGCGCTGATCATGATCACGATGCTCGGGCCTGGCCTGCAGAACGTGATGATCGCGCTCGGCGTCTCGGCCATCCCCGGCTATACGCGCCTCGCGCGCGGCGCGACGCTCGAGGTCAGCGCCTTCGACTTCGTCGAGGCGTCGAGGTCTCTGGGCACCTCGCGGGTCCGCATCCTGTTCCGCCACGTCCTGCCCAACATGTTCCAGCCGGTGCTCGTCGTCGCCACCCTGGGCGTCGCCGGCGCCATCCTCGCCGCCGCCGGCCTCAGCTTCATCGGCCTCGGCGCCCCGCCAGGGACGCCGGAGTGGGGCGCGATGCTCAGCGACGCCCGCACCTACATGCGGCGCGCCTGGTGGATCGCCACCATCCCCGGCATTGCCATCACCCTCACCGTGCTCGCCATCAGTCTCATGGGCGAAGCGCTCAGGGACGTCCTCGACCCCAAGCTCAAGTAGGGAGAGTCTCATCCATGCCTATCCAAGACACTTACCGCGCCCACCTCAAGAGCACGCTCGAGCAGCGCAAGATGCCCGGCGCCGGCGTCTTCGTGAGGCGCGGCAGCGAGGTCCTGTTCGACGAGGGCGTCGGCTACGCCGATCGGGAGGCCAGCAGGCCCGTGACGACCGAGACGATCTTCGGCATCGGCTCCGTCACCAAGTGCTTCACGACGGTCGCGATCATGCAGCTCGTCGACGCCGGCAAGCTCAGGGTCAGCGACCGCGTCTGCGACTACCTGCCAGCTTTCGAGCGCTCCGGCGACACCGACCTCTCCGGCATCACCCTGCACCACCTGATGACGAACAGCAGCGGCCTGCCGCCCCTGCCGTTCCTCGCCCAGGCCTTGGTGCGGTCCTACAAGGCGGAGGTCTCCAAGGAGCTCCTGAAGATCGACGTCGAGAAGCTGCCCGAGCCGATCGACACGGCCGACGAGCTGGTCGAGGCGATCGCCGGCGCCGGTATCGAGCTGCTGGCGCCCCCGGGGGAGACCTTCAGCTACTCCAACGACGGCTTCGCCATGCTCGGCCGCATCGTCGAGCTGGCCAGCGGGATGGGTTACGAGGAGTACGTGCACGAGCACGTGCTGGAGCCGCTCGGCATGTCGAGGAGCCTGTTCGACGCCGAGCGCCTGCCGGGCATGGGTGACGTCGCCGAGCTCTACTCGTACATCGACGGCTTCGACCGGGTCGAGGTCACGCCCGGCTGGTGGTACGCACCGTCGATGACGAGCGCCGGCTTCCTCAAGTCGACGGCGAGAGACATGGGCCGCTATGCCGAGCTGTTCTTCGGCAACCGCCCCGACGTGCTCTCGCCCGAGTCGGTGGCCGCGATGACCCAGCCGCACATCGTCACCGGTGGCGACGGCCGCTACTACGGCTACGGATTGATGGTCCAGCCTGACTACCAGGGCCGCAAGCTCGTCGAGCACGGCGGCAACATCAAGGGCGTGGCGGCGTACTTCACGATGCTGCCGGAGGAGCAGCTCGTCAGCGTCGTGCTCAACAACATCACCGGCGGCCCGACGGGCGGCATGGCTTTAGCGGGCATAAACCTGGCGCTGGGGCTCCCGACCTCCGAGAAGCGCGTCAGCTACCCCTCGGCCTCCGTGCCTGCCACCGCGGTCGACAAGATGATCGGGCACTTCAAGAGCCAGGAGGGCGCCGCGATCGAGTTCGCCAGGGCCGAGGACGGCTCGGTGCGCTTGAAGATGCAGACGATCAGCCTGGGCGCCAGGCCGGTCAGCGCGGACAAGCTCCTCGTCGATCTCAACGGCGATGAGGCCGCTGCCTACTTCCGCGACCCCGGCGCCGACGGCTACGAAGCCGTGTTCTTCGGCTTCAGGGTGCTGAAGCGGTACGTGCCCGAGCCGGCCGCGGACACCGGAGATGGCGAGGGAGCCTCCGAAGCAGAGGCGGCGAGCGCCGGCGCTTAAGCGGTACCCGCGCTTATCAAGCCGGTCCCCGCCGCGACCAGCCCGACGGTCAGCGACAGCGCTCCCAGCCAGATCAGCGCGCGCAGGCCGTTGGGCTTGGCGGGATCGCGGCCGATGACGCTCAGGAAGAAGCCGGCGGAGATGAGGATGGCGGCGTAGAGCACGCCGTCCGCCAGGCGTGCGCTCCACTGCGGCACGTCCGCCTGCGCCAGCAGCAGCCTCACCACCAGCCCCAGGGTGACGAGCACGCCCGCGTGGGCGTGGCCGGCGCGGAAGTAGGTGCGCTGCAGCTCGTTGACCCTGACGTGGCCTCCGATCACCCAGAGCATGAAGGCACCTCCGGACGCTATCGCGACCACGGTGAGCAGGACCACGCCGCTGGTCATCAGGTCGGCTTGTGTCATGGTTCTCTCCTTCCTGGTGCGGACGCTCTCGCGAGGCTCAACTTACGATCGGTTCGGGCAGACCGGTGTCTTTGCGGTCGTCAGTGAACCGGTCATGTCTGGGTTTGGCTGATTGGGGGTCAGGATGCTCAAGGGCGCTCTACGTCGTTCACTCAAGCCTCTTTCGCTCTCAGCAAGCGGTAGTGGTGGCAGCTGAAGCGCGCGCCGATGGAAGTAGTAGTCGCCCTTGCCCAGCCGACCCTTTGGCTGATCCTGTTCGGGAACCTGTTCTCCCAAAGTGGGCTGGTGACGGGCTCTAGCTACATCTCGTTCATGACAGCGGGAGTCGTCGTCATGACCGTGTTCAACGCCGCGCTGGAAGATGAGCTCTCTTGCGGACCGCCGAACTGGTGCGGGGCGAGTAGTTCAGGTCGAATCGGCCCCGACATGCTAAGCGAAATGGCCTGATAGGTGCTGGCGAAATGGTCTAGTAGATGCTGGCGAAATGGTAGTGTAGAAGTTGGCGACATGGTAGCATCGCCTCGTGGCTCGGACGGCCATCGGAAGTGGATACCTAAGGCGGATAGTGGACGCAGAGCTCGATGAGCTAATGCAGTCGCTACCCGCCATCGCGCTAGAAGGTGCCAAAGGAGTAGGAAAGACGGTCACGGCGCGAAGGCGAGCTAACAGCGAATTCAGCCTAGACGACGCAGATGCGCGTGAAGCCCTCCAAGCCGACCTAAGACACGGCCTCGCATCACGCCCACCCATTCTGCTCGACGAATGGCAGAACCTACCCTCCGTCTGGGATGCGGTGCGGCGAAGTGTAGACGCAGGTGCCGAGGCGGGCAGGTATCTGCTGACTGGAAGTGCTCAACTGCGCCCAGGGGTGCGAGCTCATTCTGGTGCAGGTCGCATCGTAAGCCTGCGTATGCGGCCCCTGTCCCTGGCAGAACGCGCGCTTTGGGAACCTACGGTCTCACTCGCGTCGATGTTCGAGGGCCCAGTTCCGATCACAGGGACCTGCGGACTCGGGCTGAAGGATTACGTGCGCGAGATCCTATCTTCTGGATTTCCAGGGATACGTCGTTTTACAGGGAGAGCCCTCAAGGTTCAACTCGAAAGCTACGTGTCGAAGATAGTGCAACGCGAGGTAGTCGATCAGGGATTCGCGGTCAGGAAGCCAGCCGCTATTCGGGCTTGGCTGACTGCCTATGCGGCTGCGACGGCATCAACCGCCAGCTATGCGAAGATACTAGAAGCCGCGACTCCCGCGGAAGGGGACAAACCCGCCAGGTCGACTTCTGAAGCGTACCGCGAGGTTCTGAGCCAGCTCTGGCTTCTCGATCCGGTCGAGCCTTGGATCGTAGGCAGGGATGACTTGCGTCGACTTGGTCAAGCGCCTAAGCACTTCTTGGCGGACCCGGCTCTCGCAGCGCACTTGTTGAACATAGACGAGTCCGACCTATACATGGGGAAGAAAGTCGATGTGGTCGGTCCCCAAAGTGGTTCGCTGCTCGGGCGCCTGTTCGAGCACCTGGTGGCGCTGTCCCTAAAGACTTACGTGCAAGCCGCGGACGCTCGGCTCGGGCACTTGCGAACTCACACCGGAAGGCAGGAGATAGACTTCATCGCGTTCCGAGGTGATCACCGCATCGTTGCCATCGAAGTGAAACTCGCATCTACGGTGGGAGAAGACGACGTGCGGCATCTACTCTGGCTAAAGGAGCGGTTGGGCGACTCGCTCAAGGATATGGTCGTCGTCACAACCGGCCCCTACGCTTACAGACGCAAGGACGGCGTGGCCGTAGTCCCGGCAGCCCTTCTCGGTCCATGACGAGACGCGCGGTTTCTGCACTGACCACGGCCCCCAACCTCAGTAAAGTAGGCCCAACTCACAGCGACACGTCCGGAGCGACGATGCCTTACTCGACCATCCCATCCGCCGTCCTGCGCAGGGCAAGGCTCTGCCTCGCTCTTGTCTTAAGCCTTCTCGTCGGCAGCGTGTCCGCCCAGAACGATCCATTGCTCGGCCGCTTCTCCGACGGCTGGATGACGATCGCCATCGCAGGTGGCGGAGGCCAGTACCAGGGGCAGATCGACGTCGGCGGTCAGGCGTACCCCTTCGCCGCCCAGGGCAGCGCCGCTCGCATCGACGGCACCTACGCCGCCGGCGGGCAGCAGTTCCAGTTCGCCGCGATGCTGCAGGGCGAGGTCTTGACGCTCTGGAACGCCACGCAGACGTTCCAGCTGGCGCGGCAGGCCGGCCAGGCTCCGGCGGTCGCGCCGCCGGCCGCAGCGGCGCCCGCGCAACCCACCGCAGCAGGCTTCCTGCCGCCGGGCACGCGGCTCACCTACGAGCACGCCGTCGCCAGCAACCCTGGCACCAACGCCGGCCCAGACGCGCGGGCCGTCGGTGGGCGCGGCTACCTCGAGATCGACATCTTCTACTCCGACGCCCAGGTGTGCGTCGCGAAGCTGAACATGTACACCTACGGCCTCGCGGTCAACAGCCTCACGCGGACCGGCGGCGAGATCATCATCGGCGAGAGCGGGATCTGCAGCACCTACTGGGCGCCGCCTGCCGTGCTGGCGGACTACCAGGCGCCCGCTGGCGGCATCCAGCGGGTCGAGCGCGGACAGTTCGAGCACGGCGGCCGCAGCTACAACGCGATCTACATCATCAACGAGCACGAGAACATGCGCATGACGCGCGTCTACGACCTGGCGACCGGCCTGCTGCTCAGCGAGGTGGAGGGCATGGGCGAGCGGGGCTTCTCGACCGGCGGCAACCAGAACGCCGCCAGCGGCGGCGTCCAGAGCCTCATCAGCGTCAGGCAGGTGAGCCTGCCGTGGAGCCTGGCCGATCCTCTGCCGGCCAACATCCAGAGCCTCAGCACGATCACCTACAAGGGCGAGTACACGACCTCGGTCCCGGGTATCTACATGTGGGACAGCTCGCTGGTGTCGCCCTTCGAGATGAGCGTCGTGGTTCAGCAGCGCGGCGCGACGTGGCTGCTGGCGCAGACGACGACGTCGATGATGTTCCCCGGCTCGAACATCGCGCAGCCGCCGGTCACCACCCAGGCGATCATCAACGCCGTGACCGGCTTCTTCGTGCCGGTCGGCGTCATCCCCATGCTCAGCGCCGGCCAGGTTCTCGACACCGACCCCATCACCGGGATCAGGACCTACGTCGAGCGCTCCGACGCCAACGGGCTGGTGATCGTCAACGAGGGCACCGGCATGCGCGCCAGTTCGACCTACGATTCCAGGACCGGCCTGATGGTCCAGAGCACGCTGGAGCAGGCCGGCGACGGCCAGAACGTCAGCGTCAAGCAGGAGCTGACCGGGGCCCAGTAGCCTCGAGGAGACCATGGTGAGCGACAAGGGCAGCGGCCGCGACATGGGCGAGGTGATGGACGCCACCGTCACCAACATGAAGGAGCGCACCGGCCGCAGCCTCGACGAGTGGGTGCGGCTGGTGCTCGAGAGCGGCCTCGATCCTCACGACCTCAAGGCGGTGCGGCGCTGGCTCAAGGACGAGCACGGCGTCATGGTCAACACCCGCTGGCACGTCGCCGATGCAGCAGCCCGGGCGGCCGGCTGGCAACGCCCGAGCGTCGAGGCGTTCATCGACCAGCAGTTCTCCGGTCAGAAGGAGGCCATGAGGTCCCTGTTCGACAGGCTGCGCGCGGCCATCGAGGACCTGGGCGACGACGTGTCGGTGCAGGGCCGCGGAGGCTACACACCCTTCGTGAGGGGCAGGCAGTTCATCGCTGTGGCCGCCACGCGCACGCGCCTCGACGTCGGCCTGCGCTACACCGACGCGCCATCCTCGCCGCTGCTCGTAGCGTCCAAGGGGCCGGGCATGGGGAACTACAAGCTCAAGCTGGAGACGCCCGAACAGCTCACGCCAGAGGTCGAGGAGCTGCTGCGAGCGGCCTACGAGCAGAGCGGCTGAGGTGCCGCTGGCCGGGCCGCCGCCGTAGGAGCCCCGCTCAGCTCCAGATCTCGACCCAGCGCTGATCCTTGGGCACGAGCGAGTCTCTGAGCGCGGCGTCGAAGGTCGCGAGGCGAGTGTCGTTCGCGGCCGCCAGGTTGACGAGCTGGAGGTCGGTCACCTGCCTGCGACCCATCAGCACGCGAGTATCGATGACAGGCGCAGCCAGCGAAGCCGAGTCTGTGAGGAAGCTCCACCCCGGGACGCGGCGCATGGCCTCGAGCTGCCCGAGCGCTTCGGCCCCGCTGACCTTGCGCCCAACGACCTGCTCGGTCAGAAGCAGCCGGATCAGCCCGCCCTCCGTGAGCGGACACGTGCTCCAACTCTCGATCTTGCCGAACCACTCATGCGCGACCTCATGATGGATGTGCTGGTCCCAGGACAGGGCTAGCAGCACGTTGACGTCGAGCAGCATCGTTACGGCGCTGGCTCGTCGTCACGGTAGGCCGCCACCAGCTCGTCCGTCACCGGGTGCCCGGGGACCCCTGAGAGCACGGGGAAGCCGGAAGCCCGGGGACGCTGCGAGCGCGGGGTTCTCAGGCCGGCCAATGCGAGCTCGGAGACCGCCTTGCCAAGGGAGATGCGTTCGGCACGCGCCTTCGCTCTGGCCGCACTGAGGACCGCCGGGTCGAGATCTAAGGTGGTGCGCATAGACGCATCATAGCACCAGCGCATCGAGACTCGTGCTGCTCCGCTTGTGCTCAGCGCTTGCTATCCTGGTAAGCGAGGAGGGCAAGCATGTACCGAGTGGCCGAAGGAAAGGTCAGCAGCAAGTTCCAGTTGACGATTCCCGCCGAGATCAGAGATGCGATGGGTTTGAAGGCTGGAGATACGGTTCGTTACGAGCTAGACGACACCGGTTTGCGTGTGGGCGTGGTTCGGCCTGACCTCAGGGAAGTGTTGGCGAGGATCGTTACTCCGGAGGTCCAGGCGGCGATTCACGAGGAGACCGGGGGCGACGCCGTGGCGTACGTACGTCGCATGCGGGGCTACGAAGACGATGACTAGTCTAGATACGAACCTGATCTTCGCGGCGTTCGACAAGGCGGACGCGAGTCATTCGCTCGCCGTCGATCTCTTGGAAGCGATCGGACAGACTGAAGCCCTCGTAGTGAGTCCGGTCGTCTTCGCGGAGTTGATGGCGTCTCCCGAACGGGATGCGCTGAAGCAGTTCCTCGACGAGGCGGCCATCGACGTGAAATGGGAGATGCCCAGGGAGGTCTGGGATAGTGCCGGGATCGACTTCGGAGTGCACGCTCGGAGCCGAAGGGCGCCTGACGAGACGAAGCGCATCCTGCCTGACTTCCTCATCGCCGCGCAGGCCGCGTACTTCGAGTGGAACGTAGTGACGCTGGACCGGAAGTTCTTCCGAGAGGGCTTCAAAGGCTTGACGGTGCGGAGAAAGTAGCGGTTCCGGTCGGCGTCGTCGGTACGGTCGGCATCTAGCCTCCCAATCGCTCGGCCAACACCTCGATCGGATGCACTGCCCGCCTGCCGGTCCCGTCGTGTATCTGATGCCGGCACGAGAAGCCCGGCGCCGCCACGCCGCCTTCGTGCTCGCGGACGGCGGGGAAGAGCCGGCTCTCGCCGATGGTCATCGAGACGTCGTGGTGCGAGTAGCCGAACGAGCCCGCCATCCCGCAGCAGCCGGCGTCGATCACCTCGACGCGCTCCGCCACCCAGCCGAGCACGGCCGCCGAGCCGCCGGTGCCGAGCACCGCCTTCTGCTGGCAGTGGCCGTGGAACTTGAGCGGCTGCTCGCTCTGCCGGAAGTGCTGCTTGGGATCTAGCCGCCCGCGCACCCACTCCTTGGCGAGGAAGTCCTCGACCATGCGCACGTTGGCGGCCACCTGGCGCGTCTCCTCGCCTGGGACCAGATCCGGGTAGTCGTCCCTGAACGCGGCGACGCAAGAGGGCTCGAGCCCCACTACCGGCACGCCGCGCTCCACGTACTCCTGCAGCCGCTCGACGTTCGCGCGCGCCATGCCCTGCGCCTCGCGCAGCAGACCCTTGGAGATCTGCGGCCGGCCGCAGCAGCCGTACGGGACGAGCTCGACCTCGTAGCCCAGCGCCTCCAGCACCTTCACGGCTGCCCGACCGGGGCCTGGCTCGTTGAACTGCGTCCAGGTGTCGGCGAAGAGAGCGACCTGGCCGCCAGAGGGTGCGGCGCCGGTCTCTCGCCCAGAGCTATTGGAGGCGAACCAGGTGTCGAACCGCTGCCGCGAGTAGCGCGGCAGCACCCGGCGCGCGTCGACGCCGACCGTCTTCTCGATCAGCCAGCGCACCGGCGCCAGCGGCAGGACCGCGTTCGCCACCGGCGCGAGTCGCTGCGCCAACGGCGCCAGCTTGCCGATGTTGCCCATGGCGCGGGTGGCGAGCGGCAGCCCATGAGCGTCGTGGTACTGCTGCAGGAACTCGTACTTGAGCTTGGCCATGTCGACCTGGCTCGGGCACTCCGCCTTGCAGGCCTTGCACTCGAGGCAGAGGTCGAGCACGTCGTAGACGGCCTTGCTGGTCATGCCGCCCGCGAGTCCGCCGGTGATCGCCTCGCGCAGCATGTTGGCGCGGCCGCGGGTCGAGTGGTCCTCGTCGCGGGTCGCCATGTACGACGGGCACATGGTCCCGACGTCGACCTTGCGGCAGGCTCCCACGCCCGAGCAGGCCTCGATGGCGCCGAGGAAGCCCTCCTGGTTGGAGAAGTCGAAGACGGTCGGCAGCTCTACAGCAGGGTAGTCGGCGCCGTAGCGCAGATTCTCGGTCATCGGCGGCGCGTCGACGATCTTGCCCGGGTTCATCAGCCCGGCCGGGTCGAAGGCGCGCTTGACCTCACGGAACGCCTCGTAGAGCTGATCGCCAAACAACCTTCGGTTCTGGTAGGAGCGGATGAGGCCGTCGCCGTGCTCGCCGCTCCAGGAGCCGCCGTACTTCAGCACCAGCTCGAAGACGTCCTCGCTGATGGCGCGGTAGACGTCGATGCCGGCCTCGCTCCTCAGGTCGATCAGCGGCCTGACGTGGATGACGCCGACCGAGGCGTGCGCGTACATGAACGCGCCGACGCCGTGGCGCTCGCAGACTTCGAGCACCTCGGGGATGTAGTAGGGCAGGCTCTCGACCGGAATGGCGGCGTCCTCGACGAACGGCGTCGGCTTGTGGCTGCCCTTGAGGGTGGCGTAGATGCCGAGCCCGGCGCGTCGCAGCTCGACGATGTCGCGCTGTACGCTTTTGTCGCGCGCGACTATCGAGGCGTAGGCGAGACCCTGCACCCGCGGGTCGGCTTCCAGGCCTTCGAGAGCCGTCTCGACCTCGTCGGTGATGTTGCCGTCGAACTCGACCATCAGCACGGCCGCCGGATCGCCCGCGACCCAGGACATCAGCGGCTGCATGGCGGGGTTCTCGGCGCCGAGCTCGAACAGGTCCCTGTCGAGCAGCTCGACCGCAGACGGACCGTGCTTGTTGATGTACTGGACGGCGGTCAGCGCCTTCACCAGCGTGTCGAAGTGCAGCATGGTGAAGAGCCGCGCGCGCGGCAGCGGCTCGAGCGTGACGGTCACGTCGAGGATCAGCGCCAGCGTGCCCTCCGAGCCGCATACGACCTTGGCGAGGTTGAACGGCTGGTTCTTGATCAGCTCGTCTAGGTTGTAGCCGCCCACCCGGCGCATCACCTGCGGGTAGCGCGAGCGGATCTCGGCGTAGTTGTCCTCGACGAGCTGCCTGACGTTGCGGTAGAGGTCGCCCTCGCGGCCCTCCTGCTTGAGCTTGCGGCCGAGCTCGTCCGGGTCGAGCGGGCCGAGCTCCAGCTCGGTGCCGTCGGAGAGCAGCACCCGCATGGCGATGACCTGGTCGACGCTCTTGCCGTACTTGATCGAGTGCGTGCCGGACGAGTTGTTCGCGATCATCCCGCCGACGTTGGCGCGGTCGGTCGTCGCGACGTCGGGGGTGAAGTGCAGGCCGTGCTGGGCGAGGTGGCGGTTGAGCTGGTCGCGCACCACGCCGGGCTGGACGCGCGCCCAGCGGCCAAAGGCGTCCACCTCGAGGATCTGGTTCATGTGCTTGGAGAAGTCGATGACGACGGCCTGCGCGACGGTCTGCCCAGCCAAGCTCGTGCCGCCGCCGCGCGGGAGCAGCGGCGCGCCGTGCGCGGCCGCCACGCGCACCGCGGCCCTGACGTCCTCGTCGTCCAATGGGACCACCACGCCGAGAGGCACCATGCGGTAGGGGCTGGCGTCGGTGGCGTAGAGGGCTCTGGCCCGATCGTCGAAGCGGACCTCGCCGCGCACGACCGCCCTGAGGTCTCGTTCGAGGGCCTCGCTGGCGGGCGGGACGTCCGAGTCGATCGCCCGTCCGCTCGCGATCATGCGCCTTCGGCCCCGAACAGGTTGAGCACGCTGGCTTCGAAGGCCTCGTCGTCGTAGTGGCGGTAGGCGTGGACGAATGACCGCAGGCGGTAGCGCCTCATCAGGCCGCTCATCAGGGTGGGCGACTCGTAGGGCGAGAGCTTCTCGCCGTTGGTGGCCACGGCCCGGTCGAACTCGTCGAGCAGCCCCAGCTCCGTCAGGGCGTCCTTGACCCTCTGGTCCTTGGGGGGCTCGAACCAGGGCGGGTTGCCGTGCCGGTACGCCTGCAACGAGCGGCGCAGCTCCCCGACGGTCGGGTAGCTCAGGGCCTCGGCCTCGAGCGCGTCGAGCTCCGCCTCGCTGAGCGCGAAGACGGCGGCCGCGCCGCTCCGGGCGGCCGCGTCGAGCGACGCCTGTAGCGCAGCGATCGGGTCGCCGGAGCCGAGTCGCCCTTCCTGGGCGGCCGCGGCGGGCCCGGCGCCGTCGTCGAGGCCGGCGGCGTCGGTCGCGCGCTCCGGGTGCGGCGTGCGCCTTACGCGGAGTGCGCGCCGCCGGTCTGGGGCGGTCGCGCCGCGTGGTGCTGGGCCTGACCGATTTCGCCTTGCTGCCGCTGGTGCTGGCGGGCACGGACATGCTGGCGACGGTGCCCGACATCGTCGCCGAGACCTTGGCCGCGCATGGCGGGCTCCGGATCGATCCGACG